>JAAXHD010000371.1 GCA_012271015.1 Candidatus Poribacteria bacterium
AATATATCACCGAACATCCAAAAAAGCCAACACCTTTATTACAAACTCAATCTTGATACACTACTAGATAACAAGGATGTGACTATTGATTGGTACAAAAAGGAATTCCTTTGTTCAGATTCATTTTCCCCGCAAGAGGTCGCTATTCACTCAGGCCTGAACAAGAAAACAATCACGAATATGTACAATTCAGGTAGTAAACAAATTGTGTTAGATGCATCTGCAGACCATTACGATGCACTTTACGATGCAATTAACAGTCTGACTGAACAAGACAACATAGATGTAACGCTTACGATAAAGTTTCGGGATGTCAGCGTTGATTTGAACATCAACGAGAGTTTGATTGTCATTAACACACTCGCTGTCAAACGTTCTGCCCTCCGGGGAGCATTATGGAGCACGGCTGGCAAACAGGTTGAAAAACCTTTAATGGCGACGCTTTGTATTCTTTTTAAAGTCCCTCAAAAATATTATGATCAAGGCAATCTCCCGGACTCACAACGTGAATCCGATTTTTACCTGTTTGATGACACAAGGGAAGGTTTCCCCTGTGAAGTGAAGCTGATGGGAAAAGGAAATCCTGAAAGTGCGGATGCGGTGTACGCTCGAGGCAGCCGTGTATTGGTTGCGAATATACTCTCGGATTTGAACAAACAACAAATGGATGAGAACGGCATCTTCTGGGTCGAACTTAAAAATACGGACGATTACCAGCGATTTGAGCAGGTCCTAAACGCTCTCTCAATCCCGTGTAAACCCTTTACCGGTAATCTACAAGACGCATTAGATAAAATTTTGCCTGTCATTCTGTCTGATGAAGTACAAGACTCCGTAACGCCAGAGGCAGTCCTACGAGAACGTGAACAAGACGACGATTCCGCCCCACAATTACTGGTTGAATTTGAATGAAAATCTTAGGTATTGATACCTCAACCCCTATCGGGAGCATCGCCTTAATTGATGGTGATAATTTAGTCGCTGAGCATACACTGAATATCGTGCAAGCGCACTCCTCCAGACTTATGCCCGCAATTGATAGTGTCTTGAAGTGGGGTGACATCACGGTAGATGCTCTGGATGGATGTGCCGTTGGCATTGGACCCGGATCGTTCACAGGTATTCGCATCGGTGTCGCAACGATCAAATCCGTCTGTTATGCCCTCGACAAACCGATTGTTGGTGTCTCGACCCTGGAGGCGATCGCCTATAATCTCCGATCAACAAACGGTGTCATCTGCCCACTTCTGGATGCCCGACGCAGTGAAATCTACGGAACTATTTTTGAAGGCGGGATTGAGTGGCAACGCCTCAGCGAAGACCTTTGCTTATCCATCGATGCGTTCCTTGACCGACTTGGTGAAGTGGCGGCACAACGGCGTGTGCCTACTACTTTTAATTTCCTTGGGGATGGACTTCTGACGTACGGCAATGCTGTCCGAGAAAGACTCGGTGAGAGAGCATCCTTCGCCGATCCCATTTTTAATGTTCCACGGGGTGCAACGATTGCACACCTTGGCGCACAACGCCTACAGCACGGAGATAACGATAACTATTGGACCTTAGTACCGAACTATGTTAGAGTTGGATTATATTGAGTTTTTCTAATTTACCTTGATGAATCGCATCTTTAAAAACACGTCCGCCCTTTTCAGTGCACACCTTATTGGTCGCCTCGGATCACTCGTGATAACGATCTGGCTGATGCCTCGTTATTTCACTGAAAGTGAACTCGGCGGCTATTTTGTTGCACTCGCCCTCACGAACCTTATCGCAACGCTCACGGAATTGGGACTCCAAAACCCACTCATCCGCGAGATGACGTTGCATCAGCAACAGACCCGACACTACCTTGGCAATGCGCTCATTGTTCGCAGTATTCTCTCAATTGTTGCTTATGGCATTATGATTATCAGTGGTATGTTCCTCTATCCACCGATAATCGTAAAAATGATAGTGTTCCTTGGATTAGCAGAGATTGTCAATTCCTTAGCGCAATTGTATCGCTGCGTCTTTCGAGCGCACGAAGAGATGAAATATGAGGCTTTAACTGTAATAGCCGAGCGGGGAGCGTTTCTTGTCATAGGTGGAGGTGCTATCCTACGCGGCTATGGACTCATTCCTGTCTGTCAAGTGATGCTGGTGGCAAGTTGTATTAACTTAATTTTGGGCGTTGGACTCACCAGATTCCGCTTTACCCAACTCCGTTTCCAACCCAGTCGAGAAATTGTGACGACACTAATGCAGCAGGCACTCCCATTCGCGATCGGTAACCTATTCAACTTGCTCTACTTTCGTGTTGATGCGATTCTGTTGTCGAAACTAAGTTCAGAAGGGGTGGATGCGAATACATGGTACGGTTTGGCGTATACAATCGTCATCGCCTTCACGACCCTACCGGGAGCGTTTATGATGGGTGCGATGTTCCCTGTACTATCCCGTGCTTATGAACGAGAAAAAGGGAGATTTCCGAGAGCCTACGCGTTCGGTATACGATGGATGGTGTTGAGTGGGTTCCCGCTCGCGGTTGGACTCTCAACACTCTCTCTCGAAATTACGAGGGTGTTATTTCCGACCTATACACCAGCAGAAGTCGCTAAAGTGTCAGAAGCACTCCAATGGCTGAGTTGGGCAGGTGGACTTATCTTCATAACGACAGCAGTGCAAGCCGTGCTACGAGCGGCAGATAAACGTAGTGCTTTCTCAGTGCTCATGGGAACAACGGCACTCCTGAATATCTGCCTGAATCTATACCTAATCCCACGTTTTAGCCATACTGGCGCAGCGATGGCGATGGTTATAAGTGAGACATTTCTGCTCATTTTTGGGATCGGCTACATTTCAAGAAATATTACCAAACTCCGAGAAACTCCTTTTATATTCCGCACCGTTTTGAAATCAACGTTTCTCTCTGCTCTGATGGGCATCGGTTTAGTGTACTTGAAGGGTTCACTCTCCATTTGGGTGCTGGTTCCGTTGGCAGTGCTGTTTTACGGCGGTGGGATCGCTATTCTGGGTGAATTTCGGGAAAGACTTCGGTTTGATTAATAGTCCCTATTTGACTATTACCACTCGTTGTGTCGCAGTGAAGTTTCCCGCTACGAACTGTAAAAAGTAGACTCCGCTTGAAACAAGCTCGCCTGCTTCGTTCCGACCATCCCAATAGGCTGCTCGTTCCCGTGTGAGGTAGTATCCTACAGGCTTGAACCCCACAGAAATGGTTCGGACCAAATGTCCACTGACATCGTAGATTTTCATGCTCACATCTGAGGCTTTCGCCAACTGATAAGGAATCCACGTTTCTGGATTGAAAGGATTGGGATAATTCGGAAGAAGTTTCGTTGCCTCGACGTTTCGATTAACATTTTCCAACCAAAGCCGTAGAAACCGAATCGTTATTCTAATGTTAAGCGATTTCTCTGGAATGGCTTCTAATTCTCGCAGCGCACGTTGGATCACAATAATTTCTTCAGTATCGGCTGTGATAGGTTTGATGATGTCCACTTGAGAAGGGGCAGCGGAGACCCCCTTTTCACCGAGACGGTCGGCCACGAACACGAGATCCAGGACATTCACCTGTCCATCTTTGTTGACATCTGTTCTTGGATTGGAAGGTGGTTTTTGCCCAAGATTCTGCGCAACAAGAATAATATCAAGGATGTTGACGATCCCGTCCTGATAGGTGCGCCAATGTGGTATATTCCGCTCGGTCTTCACCTGTGTTACCCCAAAAACGCGTTCATACCCCAGACTTTCTTCAGGTAGAACAAGCGTGGCACCCGTTTCTGTTTTTTTCAGTGCTGCGATTTCGCCGTTCTCTCCAACATATTGAAATAAAGTGTTAGGTGTCCAGTCGGATTCAAAGTCAGGTTTGAATCCTCGTTGTTGCCAAGTTCGCGTAACTGAGAGTAACTCCTGTGTCCTCACCCGTTCAGTTCCCAAATCAGCTACTGACCAGAGCCGAAGCGTCGGTAAAACGCCCCAAATCTCATACGCGTCCAGATACTCTTGGTAAAGTTGTGGACCTCTATCAGGGTTGGGCATCCCTAAATAGCCATAAGGCACTGTATAAGGAGAAAACAGGAAGGCACTAATTGGATGTGGGGTGCTCCGTCGCGTGGGATCCCATTGTGGCGGGTTTTTCCAGCGTTGTGCGAAGTTCTCGCGGAAGAATGTCACTTCATGAAGACTCTCACCGCCAAAAACAACACCCGGCATCGCCGCCGCCAATTCCTTGTGCAACAAGATATTCCCTTGACCGGCGTTTAACCCATCAATCAGACCATTCGCATCGTTTTCGACACGAGCACTAACATCCAAAAAGAAGGCATCCACACCGTACTTTTGCCAAACCTCTTTGAGTTGTTGAACATAGTATTTTCTAAATTCGGCACTCGCTGGATTTATGGCGGCAATGCGATTTCTCGGAATGTCTGTTCGATCCCAAAACCAGCCCATAGGATTCCCAGTCCACGGATTTCGATATTGGAATTTCTGAACTTCAGCGTAGAGGGGATGATCCGCATTGACCCCAAAATGAGATTCACATGCGCCATCACACGAAATCCGCGTTGGTGAGCCGCTTCAACAAAACGACTAAACTCGGGTTTTGCTGTATAATCTGGAAAATTAATGTCAAAAGGATCCTTTCGCCATTGAGTCAAATACAGCAAGGTTTTTGCGGGATCAACCTGCTCCGCTAACTTATCTAATATACCAACATCCAAACGAGGATCGATATAGGTAACGACCAGACCGATCTCCCCAACCCATGCTGACATTTGATCCAATCGCCAAGGTCTAAATGTTCTTTCCATCCAATCCCGATAATGTTTCGCAGGCGTATGCCAGCCGCCTTTGTACGTATTCAATCTCCATACAATAGATTTAGGGGATGTAAGTGCATCGAAGGGTGCTTGGTTTTGCGTCTCAAAACCGATGGCAAAACTATCTATATATTTTTCATAGTGGAGGACTTTAAACTGAAAGGTTTCATCTGCTCCCCGCACGAAAAAACCGCCCTGTTCCCCTTGAAGAATGGCGAGTTGGACTTCCCAACTTGGAAAGGGATAATGAAAATCTCTAAAAGTGAATGGAGACATCGCGTTAACGATTTGTCCACCATCGGCAGGAAGAATGAAGTCTAAATTCCTGGAATTGAGATTTACGCATCCCCACTGAATTCCATAAACGCCTGCTGTCTCGGAGGTCCCTTCCTGCTCAATCATCAGATCCCCCGACCTCGCGTCAACTGCTATAAACAGACGGAACTCGTTTCGTCCCTGACGAAACACGATTTCTGCTTTAAGTGGTGCGATTTTCCTTGCCTCTGTTAGCGTCGCTTGGTCTGTCCAGATAGATCTACCGTCTCTTTTTAATAATCCACTGCGTCCACGAAAACCTGTAACGGCGCCACCGAGAGGGAGGGTATAGGTTTCTGTTGTGAGTTTGTTAGAAAGATGGGTGATAACGCCATCGGTGAACTGGACTTGATAGGTATCGGTTTCGACAAAGACGTTATTGTCAATAACCTTAATCTCGGCAGATTGTGCCACTTGAAAATAAAACAAGCAGAATATTCCACTGAGAATGACTATGTAGAGGCGCATGCAGTTTTCCTTTCTAAAACTTATATAACCTAAGCCTCCTATTTGTGCACATAGCACTCCGCTGGAGTGCAAGAGATTGTGGACCCCGGTTTCTATAGACATATCACCCCGCTGGGGTGAGAGAAACACCTGAAAAACCTTATTGAAATCCGCAGAAATACCCAAGCAAAAACACCAAAATTTACAAGTAGCAACTTGGGTTATTTTATCCCAAAGGTCGTGACTGAGCAGTCACTTTTACATGAAGAGATACCCATCAAGAATACAGTCCTTGCAGCACCTGAAAATAATTAGGGAACGTCTTACTGACACACTCTGGATTATTGATTTGAATACCACTTGTCTTTAAACCGACAAGCGCAAATGCCATCGCCATGCGGTGGTCTTCATAAGTATCAATTGCGGCGGGGATAATAGAGGCGGGTGAAATTTCGAGTCCGTCTTGGTGTTCAACGACAGGGACGCCTAACTTTCGTAGTTCGGTCACCATGGCATGGATCCGATCAGTCTCCTGCCAACGCGTGTGCTCAATGTTTCGGATGGTGACTTTACTATCGGCAAACGGCGCAATCGCGGCGAGGGTTAGGGAAGTATCCGAAATCGCTCGCATCTCTACATCGATCCCTTTCAATTGGCGCGGACCTGTAACGGTAATCCCAACCTCAGAAACGGTGACCTGACACCCCATCTGCTCCAAGATACGCACAAACTGAACATCACCTTGGATGGAATCTAAGTGTAGATGCTGGACAGTGACACGTCCTCCGGTGATCGCAGCAGCTGCAAAGAAGTAAGAGGCATTGGATGCATCCGGCTCAATGTTATAGACACGCGGCTGATACCGTTGCCCGCCTTCAATCCGAAAATATCGATAGCCTTCGCTGATGACCTGCACACCAAACGCCTCCATGACTGCGAGTGTAATGTCAATATAGGGCATCTCGCGCTCTCCGACGACTTCAATCTCTACGTCGTTTTTCGCATACGGTGCAATGAGTAGCAACGCCGTCAAAAATTGACTGCTCTTACTGACATCCAATCGGGTTCTTCCACCTTCCAGTCCATTCGCTTTAACAACGACAGGAAGATGTCCATTGCCAAATTGTGAACGTGCCGAAACTCCAATTTGTGTCAATGCATCCAGTAAATCGGAGATAGGGCGACCGTGTCGCATCGGTTCATCGCCATCAATGACGAAATTCCCACGACCTAACGAAACGTAGGCGGTCAGCGAACGTGAAGTCGTCCCCGAGTTTCCGATATAAAGTTCAGCACTTGAAACCGGAATATCGGCACCATTCCCATATACATCAAACGTTGCTCGCTTTTCATCCGTATCGATCTCGACACCGAGCTTCTGCAGGGCATTGCACATATAGCGCGTGTCATCGCTAAAGAGAGCCCCCGTTACAGTCGAAGCCCCGCGTGCTAACGCAGCAATTAACAACGCACGGTTCGTATAACTTTTGGAACCAGGGACCTCTATTGTGCCATCAAGCGGTTTACGAATCGGCTGTATCTGGGTCATTTAGCAATCCCTGATTCCGATAACAATTGTCGAATCTCATCCTTCACAGATTCACCAATCGGCAACAACGGACTTGTTGTATAGGCGTTACAGACTCCCAGAATCTCCAGACACGCTTTCATACCGCTAACGCCCTGTCCATACGTATATATTTTACTAAGCCGAAGCAGCAACTTCTGTAAGCGGTGGACTTCGTCAATATCTCGTGCTTTTGCGGCGTTGTAGAGTGCGACGGATTCCTTCGGAGCGACATTTGAAATCGAGACGACACCCCCATCAGCACCGAATAGTACGGCTGCACCGAGTGCAGTATGCGAACCGAGCATTATAGAGAAATCTGGCTTATCACCGAGCCGCGCCAAGAGGTCGAGGCAGTTCGTCCAATCGCCGGAGCTGTCCTTAATCCCGACAATATTCTCACACGTTTCTGCGAGTTGGGCTACGACATAGGGTTTAATCGTCGTTTTGACGGTTGAAGGGATGTTGTAAATGAACACAGGAAGGTCCGTACTTGCGGCAACATCGTAATAGAACTCAACCAGATCCGAATCGTCGGTAGAGGGGTAGTAGTAACCGGGCGTCGCGGCAACCGCATCAACGCCGAACTGTTCGGCGACTTCAATGTTTTGGATAACGCGCTGGGTGCTTGTGTCCATCACACCGCAGATAATCGGGACACGACCACCGATTGCTTTGACGGCGATGTCCATTGCACGTTCGCGCTCTGTATTCGTCAACGTGGTAAATTCACCAGAAGTTCCTAATAGATAGATGCCGTGGATACCGTTGTCAATCAAACGATTGAGTTGATTAATAAACCCCAACTCATCAACACGTTCTTTTTCATCAAGTGGTGTTATCGTCGGTGAAAAAATGCCTTCAAATCGAATATTCATCAAGTTTCTCCTTTATTTTTCGACCAGTGGGTGTTTCTCTGCAATTTGGTTAGATGCTTTTAGTTTAGCAAAATACGGTTGCGTTGTCAATCATAACGCAAGTTGCCATTTTTGTAGTTTATGCTGTCAGTCTGCACTTAAGGGTGCGCAATCTAACAGGATACGCTACAAAACCGCGTGGATAAGCAACGATTTTCAGTAGAAAAGCGGGACCACCTGTCGAGCATCTTGTCCGTAGCAACTTAGGTAATCATAAGAAAAGCGCGAGAAAAATAGACGATTTCGATTTTGATTTGTATTTTACAGCGTTTTTTGGAGAATCTTCCGAGAAAATTGAAAAAATTCTCGAAAACTGTCAATTCACTCTAAACTTTTTCCGTTTAAGGTATATATATACAATAACAGGTTAAGAATGGAAACCCAGACTCACAGTCTATGCTACAATTGGGAGATATATTAACCAGAAATGGTATTAGAAAAGTAGAAGGAGGAGTTAGTTATGTTCGCCCGAAAATGCCTGATTGGTATAGTTTTTGTGGTTGTAGCGGGGCTGTTGACAATCTTTTTACTATGGTCTAACAGAAAAATCCCAGAAACTGTTGTAATTATTAAACCTACACAGATTTTGCCCGAGACGACAGATTCTGAGGAAAAGTCGTCTATTCATCAATCAGACGCGTTATCAGATAACACGTCATTAACTTATGAAGAACCAGACAATATTTCTGAAGAACACGGAGATGACTTATCTGCCGAAACAGAGGATTTAGATGTATGGGAATTCTTTGATGACTTCAGTGGTGTTTCGGGTGAAATGCAAGTCAACGAAGAATTAGAAACTGATGACGAACTCATCAACTCCCCTTTCGGCTTTGGAAACTTTCCAGATATACCCAGCGATTTTCCAAGACAAGATGTTTGGGAATTCTTTTGGGAACTCTATGATGTGGATGAACAAGCTGCTGAAAAGTATGAGCTTATCAATAGGGTTATCATACAACTCTGGAAAGAAGGCGGAAGAGCCCCGGGTGGCGTTCTTAAGTACGGTAAAGTTTATCCATTGGATAACAATACTGCCTATATTACATGGGATGTTGCTGAAGGCCCTAATGGTGAGGTTAAGCGATATATAAGGAACCTTACAACAACGCCTGATATAGCCGGTCGCTACGTAGAAAGCCACTTCAGAAATGGATTAATTCCATCCGGCGTAAATGTTATAGAACATTCGTCTGGTGGATATAACCCTTACGACTTCATAGACCAATGAGGAGGTCAAAAATGTTTATCATGAGACCCACAGTCAAAAAGACTGCAACTCTACTTATAGTCTTTGTGTTAGCGGGATTAACCATCTTTGCTATACATAAGGCTATAGGCGAACAAGATGGGCCAGATATAGATGGACCATTGCGTGCACTTGTCAGAAGAAGTATAGACGCTCCTGCATGGATGAATGGTTTTACTGAGGCCGAGTGCGATGAATATGGTGTATATTATGGCTGCTGGGAAATATTTGTCAAATTTGACAATCACAAAACTCCTGACGATGGTGCAGTCAGCGGCCAGATTGTCTATGAATACTTTGACCTAACTAAACATGGAGGTAAGAAGAAAGCAGAGCTGAAACGCATAGGGGTTGACTCCTATATCTACGGCTATGAGAGAGATGTAGGAAGAAACAGATGGGCATCTGCATGGCTAAAAGGATAGTTATACACCTTAACAACGAAGGTCTCTTATTCAGATAGCAAAATCTGGTAAGAGGCCTTTGTAAATAGCAAATTTTGATATAACTGTGGAGGTTCCTGTAAAGAATGAGTGTTAATGAAAAGTTCAACCCGTGTGGCTATTGTCTTTATTAAAAACAACCGCACACACTTTTTACATGAGCGAATAACTTTCGCTTGATCCTTTTTGGCTTAAGATGTATAATGGACAGCAGAAGCAGAAAAGGGAGGCAGCCCCATGAACATGAAATTGAGGTGCCAATTGAAAGGCGCAAATTGCCCACCTTTCAAGCACAAGGGAATTTTTCACCCGAATAACGAAACCATCAAAGGCCTGCTACCGGATCTGAACCGATGTGCGAATTGTATGGCGTGTGCCTCGCCGTCCCTGCCGAATTTTCGAGATGACCTCCTACAAATCGCTTCCATCACCCTTCTTGAAAAAGGACCCGTTTTCAATCCTCTGCATAAAAGTAGAGCCTCCTTCGGGACCTTCATTCGCCCGCGCATTTGTGTGAGTTTGATGAATGCAAGACACAAAGAGCTGCGGCATCAAGGACGCGAGAGGCTTGAATTCACCAAAGAGAAGGATACACACGAAGCAGCAAATGCCGAAAACAACACGAAGCTTGAGTTTGTTTCAAACGTCTCTGGTCCCACGACTGAATCTTTTGTGGATGCGCTCGTTTGGGACATCTCGGTTGCTAACTTTGAGAAAGTATTGCCGCAACTCCTCCAAAGGTTAACAAACCGCGAACGACAGGTTTTTGTCTGCATTCGCGAGGATATGCGGAATTCCGACATCGCTGAAGCGTTAAAATTGAGTAAAGGGCGAGTGAGTCAGTTGGTGCAACAGGTGGAAGTGAAACTGAAACACGCCTGTCAAAAATTTGGGTTGATTGAATAATCAGTTTACACACTCCGTATTCACGAAAATGAACATCCGCACCCAACTGACATTCAGGTACATCGGCATTGTGCTCTTTGTGTTACTCGCAATGTATTTCTATCTTGCTACGATGCTCAAAGACTCCATGAGCAGTCACATCACCAGCGAATTGGAAGTTCAGGCGACATTAACCCGTGAATTTCTCATCGAAGAACTCCCTGCCAAGGATAACTTTACGTACGACCTCATAGATCCTCTCGTCGATAGACTTGGAAAGGCGAATAACGCCCGTGTGACCTTCATCGACTTGGACGGTGTTGTCTGGGGTGACACAGAACGCGATGGAGAGGCACTCCGTGCAATGGATAACCACCTTACGCGTCCAGAGGTACAGGATGTCATCAAGAAAGGAAGCGGTATTCGAGACCGCTATAGCAATACAACCCAGACAGAATTTCGTTACTTCGCCCTTCCCATATATCGCAATATGGGTGCGGAAATTACGGCAAATGAAGAAGGAATTTTGATTGGGATCTGCCGTGTTGCGCTTCCGATGGAAGCCGTTAATACAGCGATTGGTAACCTCAGACGAATGGCACTTATCGCGAGCGTGGCGGGACTCATTCTCACAATCGTATTTAGCGTCTTTAGCACCGGTGCTATCACAAAACCGATTCAGAAATTAACCCAGATGACCCAATCGCTTGCGGCGGGGAACATAAACTCGCGTGTCCCCATCGATTCCAGAAATGAACTGGGACAACTCTCGCAGAACTTTAACCTGATGGCAGACACGATACAGGAACAGATTGACGAGATTTCCGAAGAACATCGGCGTTCCGCAACCATTTTGACAAACATGGGCGAAGGTGTATTACTTGTGAACGGTGCGTCTGAAATTACTTATGCTAACCCAACGGCTATCTCTATGCTGGCACTCCCTGACGCTTATATGGGCAAAGCCTTGATCGAAATTAATCGGATTCCAGAACTACAAGCACTCCTGAAAAAGGCAGAAGAGACAGAAACCATCGCGTCCACAGAAATCCAGTTAGGTAACTTGAGAGAACCGGAGGCAGAGATCACGGTTGTTCCCGTTTCTGCGGGTCAAGAGTACGTTATCGTTATCCATGATGTCACTAAGGAACGGCAATTAGAACGGATTCGCGCTGACTTCGTGGCGAACGTTTCACACGAACTCCGAACGCCACTGACAACAATCCGAGGTTACGCCGAAACTTTACTCAGTGAGGATTCGGTTCGGACAAAGACGGGTGAACAGTTTATTGTAAAAATTCTCAATCACTCTGCCCGACTTACAAGATTAGTCTCAGACCTGTTGGAGTTGTCTCGGCTCGAATTGGGTGAAGTAGAATTGAAATGCGTACCCTGTTACCTCAATACCTTCTACGAACCACTTTTAGATGTATTTGAACCGCTATTAGAGGAATCAGGATTGGTTTTAAAATGGGAGATTCCTGAGAAATTTCAGAAAGTTAACGTAGATCAACAACTTTTCATGCAGATTTTTGTGAATTTGATCGACAACGCCATCAAATACACGCCTGATGGTGGAGAGATTACCGTTTCGGCAGAGATCTGCTCGCGCGAAGAAACTGAAGGCTCCAATACAGTCTCAGATGAGATTATCCTGAGTGTAGAAGATACAGGTATCGGTATCCCAATGGAATCCCAACCCCGCGTGTTCGAGCGGTTTTATCGTGTTGACGAAGGACGTGCCCGAGAAATGGGAGGCACAGGATTGGGACTGGCAATCGTTAAGCATATTGTGCTCTCTCACAACGGAAGGATATGGCTGGAAAGCACACTTGGGCAAGGCAGTATATTCTATGTCGCGGTGCCTCTATAAGCACGCAACTTGCAATAAATTACGCTAAATTTTCCACATCTCTTCCGTGTAAGCCATCTCCCAAAAAAGGTACTCATAACGACTACTCAATAAGAAGTAGTTTTTTATCCGTTCTTTTTGAGAGATGCTATGCTCCACCGTAAGATTGTTGATCAGACCCCGTAGCGACTCGCCCAACGATAGGAATTCAGGAGAGGCGTACATCTCAATCCACTCCTGATAGAGCGGTTCCGGCGACCCACCCCATTTTGCGAGCGTTGTACCGATCTCGGCATAACCCCACTGACACGGTAGAACACCGGCAACGATATCCGCCAAAGTCCCGACCTGTGCGACATCAAGCAAGTGTCGGGTATAAGCATGCGTCGTAGGTGCCAATGGTGCGGCTTCCATCTCAGCGGCGGAGATACCAAATTTCGCACAATACCCACGATGCAAATCCATCTCGGTGTTCAGTGTCTCGTTGAGCAGTGTCGCAAACATCGCCATCGTCGCCTCATCGTGTGCCTTAATAACACCGTGGGCAAATACACGGCTATAGTCCAATAGGAAAAGGTAATCCTGAATCAAGTAGAATTTGAATTTTTCTGTTGGAAGACTCCCATCAGCGAGTCCCCGAACGAACGGATGCCTAAGATCCGCCTCCCAAATCGGTGCGGCAGTGCGCCTGAGTTCATCGGTAAATAGTCCATTTTGTGCCATAGTTTTGTTGAAACTCCTTGAAAATATGCTATAATCTTTGTTGTGTATCATACCCTAACAAGTGAAGGATGTCAAAATGTTTGAAAAACTTGGAATCGTAACCAATATCTGGTCTGAAGAGGTAGAAAACGGGGCGCGCTTCGACGAACTCATGGTGGAATTCGGTGCCAACGGGTTTAAGGATATGGAGGTTCGCGAAGGCGATTACCTCCGCAACTCCGAATTCGGAAAACTTCTTCAACAGCTCGAATCCGCGATGCCCGAATACACCGATGCGGAATACAAAGCGATCTGCGATGCCGTCTGGGCAGAACAATCCTACGAAACGAAGCACTCGACACTTTTTGCGGAGCTTGCATCGTTCGTTCAAAAAGCATCAGGGCTCACCTTGAGTTATGCCATGTCCCACCCTTGGCTCTCATCCCCGAATGACAGCGAGACAGATACACAACAGATCGTTAAGGCGAAAAAGTTGGCATACTTTCTCTGCCCAGCACGAGCGCGGCTCAGGCTCGTCGATCTCGACACCGAAGGAGACATCGACGAATCCGCCGCTATCGCGAATCTGAAGCATTACAACACGCTTTTATCGGATTTTCCGATGATTTTTGCTGTGGAGAATGCTCGACAAACCGCAACACTGACCTTGAAGTTAGCGGTCGCGGGGGATGCCAAACTCACGTATGACGAGACAAACACATATCGCGCCGATGGCTCAACGGTGAATCCGCCAGACGAATTCTGGGGTGCCGTTAAAATGACGAACCTCACGTCGGTACACTTCAAACAGAGAACCGAAGATGGCGTTCTCACAGAAGTATGTGATGGCTTCGTTGACTTCCAAGCGATCGCGGAACGCTTGAAAACACAGGGTTATACCAGCGATCTACTCCTTGAAAACACACCGACTGCACACTCTCTGCAAGATGCCCTGCGGAGCCGAGAGTATCTGCTCAGTTGCTAAGACAGATATCTTACCTACATCGTCTTAAGCTTACCCCATGTAGTCGCGAGCTTCGCTTTCGGAGAAACGGGCAATATTGTATCCAATCCGAGCTCACGGATCATCTCTGTCTCTTCAAAGGTAAGCGCGACCCCGTTGAAAAGGGCGACGTGCGTAATCGAAACCGCAAAGAAGCCACCGGGGAGTTTATTACACTCTAACAGACACCCCATGAGCAGCGGGTACGCCTCTTGTGTCAAATCGTTGCCCTTGATGACCTTTACAGCAACCTCTTCACCATCTCTATAGATAAAAGAGTCTGCATCGCGTGTGACGACTGCAGCGACAAACTGCCACGTGTTAACCTCCATCGTCCCTGCCGGACTGATAATACTCCCGTTATCCGAGCCGTTTGCTGAGGTTTCCAAGCGGATCGCGCCAGGACCAGTGTCGCCAATATCGAGAATCCAGCCACCATTCCAGCACCACGCGCCTTTGGAGATGATACCTTTTCCATCACCCGGTATAGCGGGATTCAGCCATGCGACTAAGGTGAAATCATTCTCTCCAACGTTGACGGTATCACTGTGCGGAATCTCAAGATAGTCGTCCTTACCATCAAACTTGAGGGCTGGACCGAGATCGCTATCAATCCATTTTGGATCGCCCTCAATTGTCCCATCGTTGCCGTTACCTGAATGATCCTTGACCGTGTTGCCTTTACCTTCATCAAAGAGCCAAACACCTGCTAAAGTGCCTAAGTCTATTTCAGCATAACCCATCGCCACTGAGGCAAACAGCATCCACACAAGGATTACGTACTCGCAATAAGACTTAACTTTCATTTTTCCTCTCCTTTTGACAACCGTTTAACCGTAAAACCGTTCCACACCCAACGTTTTTTCCGTGTATAGATCACTTGGGTTAGACGTTCATCAGTGATCGTAACAATATATCGTCTTTCCGCAGATTCATCCGGTGAAGCGAGACGTAGTTTCTGGAATTGCTTTTCGCCGTTCGCAATGAGGTTAATATCCACTGGTGCGACAATCCCAGCGTAGAAATAGCACGTTATCTCATAAGTACCATTGGGGAGTGCGATCCTGAAGACACCATCCTCTTCACCCCAGAGGCTATCCTGATAGAGAAGAAGATTCGGCTCATCCACTGCTAAGACATCACGTATATCCTGCGCAGACTTTGTGTCTTCGGTGTGCCAATATTTGAGTTCAAAACCGCCACCGCCGGTTTTAAATTCATCCTGAATAGATTTCGACCACCACCCGAACCGTCCATCTGTATAGTCAGTGTCTTTGTGTATAATGATGTGATTTGCGGTAGCCTCTCCATCATGCGGTTGCATGTCGAAAGTGAGTGTTGTGGTATCCGCCCATAATTGCGCGTCTGGTGATGCCATCTTTCGTCGATAAAGCCGATTAAAGTTTGTTGAATGAATCACTTCATAATCTTGGGTAAGATCTTCAACATTATCATACTCCGTCCGCCAGACGAGAACATAGTCAGGTGCCACCTTTTTGTTCTTGTAGCGGAGTGGAAAATGATCGGTGTTAGGTTCATAGTTCTGAAGATACGCAACATCGTTCTCCAACGCCAAATACCCCTCTATATGTTCAAACGGAAGGATGTACTTGAAATCCCATTTCGCCGAATCAGGTGTCCCACCCCATGAACTTGGACGACTTGCAAGCACCGTGTGCGGTTCAATCATCTCAGCTGACGAGAGGGCTTCTTTCGCATCCTTGTCCATCGAGTAATAGGTTTGGACGTGATAGCCGAGATGCCAGAATGCCGAAACAATCAGGACACCGGAAAAGGCATAGTCAATGAATCTATGAAGGTTGAAGGTAAAGAAAGGAAGTAGGGCGAGTAGAATGTAGATATGAATCCGATCGCTGATCCACATACCACCAGAGCGCAAACTCCACGGAGATTTGAAATAGAGGAACATAAGTATCAGCGCAACCAGTAAAAACGCGTCTGTCCGAGCCACAATTGCGGTAACGCCTCCATAATCCTGGTTTTCCAATTTCGACGAGGCACGGAGCGCGTAGACTCTGCGGATTCTATCAATCACAGTTAACAGGAAGGCAATTGCCAGCCCGGTGAGGAGGAGATTGCCTATCAGAACATGATCATCCCGAAAAGAGACGATAGAACCAACAGAGAGAAAGTACTTCATTAGTCCTTCAAAATTCCTATGGAAACCACCTCCCTCCTGTTTTACAAGATAGTAGGTCAGCAGGATTATGTATGCGGGGAGCATGGAACCCAAAAAGAGCAAGATCGATTTTAATTGTGCCGCCAACCGCACACGAGGAGATTCTAAGACTTCATAAGCATAGAGGAAAACACCGAGGAACGTTAGGGATACTGTAAGCAGCGCGTAGGATTGAAAGTGTGTGAGATAGACGACCGTGAGCCATACATAGACCGTGACAAACGCTCTTGGACTGAGTTTATCCTCGCATCGCCACCAACAACCGAGCGCGAAGAAAAACAGTGAGACACTCAAGGCGAAGTTATAGAAACCCATGTGTAGCAAATAGTTATAGGCAAAGATGAAACCAACGAAGCAGAAGAGTGTCTTGCTTTTCTGAATACCGTTGAGGAGATAGAGGAGAGAGAGCGGTAGAAGCCCGACGCAGAGGCTAAAGAATATCTTTTCACATACAAGCGGCGGAAAGATATACATAAGCCCCGCCATGACTACGTGGGAGGTCCAATTGGGAAAAAGTGTTGGGTTGCGTTCGTGAACTTCCCGCAGCACGTAATTTTCGTGATTGTGATATACTTTTAAGATGTGTGCGTTGTGGACATGGGCTGGTCCATCTTGGGTGCAGGTATATTTGAACAACCAAACCGGCAAAATGTGTATGACCAGCAGCACAATCACGACGATGTGTTGGATAGATAATCGACGCTCCATAATTGCCTCGCTATTAAACAATCGCCTTTCGCGCGAATAGATCCGAATGTTGTTATTCTACAAGCACTTAGCCGCGAGGTCAACAAAAATTATAAAAAATGCTCCGCGGCTGGACAGGCTTAAAACCACACCAACAGCGGAGCGGAGGCGAGTGAATGTAATCGTGTAAACTAAAACGGTGAGTCTTGGGTTTGTGTATTTTCTGCAGGCTCGCCATCGGACGGTGCAGTCTCTTGCTTCACGGGTTCCTCAGGTTTCGGAACTTCGCTCCCCTGCGCAGCGGTTGTCAATTGTTTTATACGTTCACAGAGTTGATCTAACAACTGAGGGGACGTTTCCGCCGCTTTTAGTTCAGCAGAAAGCTGCGTCCACTGCATTTCGCTCATATCGTTCCGAGATTCCACGCCATATTTACGCTTGATGTAGTTCCAGAGATCTGCCTTATCGACACCTTTTCCTTCAAGAGGTCCCGCCAGATTGTTCGCGATTGCGAAAGTGGCTTTCTGGGCGTTACCGATATTTCCGCCACCCTGCTGTAACTGCGGTTGTTGCGCCGCATTGCCACTCCCCGTTTTTCGGTTCAGGTAGAAATTCAGTACCTCGCGGATTACCGGGACGGGTATTAACTGTTTAATGGCGTTGCGCTGCGCTTTATGAATCGCTTTGGTGAACGCGAACGGATCGGCGCGTCCGCCAGCCATTTTCAGTTGCTCATAGGCACCGTAACGAGACGAACCGGTGATGGTATCAACCGCTTTGGCAGTAGCGATCCAAGAATGCTCGCGTTCCTCATAATCGATCTCTTCGATCTGGATACCACCCCGGCGATTTGCGGCTTCGTTAATACCGGCTAAGGTCAACCCTTCAACGGTACGTCCTCCCTGCTTGAAGGAATAGACATAATCCTGAATCGTCTGCCCAGTCATCAATTCAATGATCGCCTGATCATCTACTTGATCGACGACTTCATATTCGGCGGTAACCGGTA
>JAAXHD010000219.1:0-350 GCA_012271015.1 Candidatus Poribacteria bacterium
GATATGAAATTCGCACCCCTCGGCTGGGCAGTTGGACAAGGCGGGGTAACCCAGCGCACCATCAACGGTGGTGCGTATTGGCGGATGCATGAAACCAAATCGAATTACGATCTCAATGCGGTTTCATTTGTCGCTAAGCGCACAGGATGGGCGGTAGGCGAAGCGGGTATTGTCCTAAAGACAACCGATGGTGGTTTTAATTGGCAACCTACAATGACTGGGGTCACCAAGAACCTCCACGGCATCATCGCACTCTCTGAAAAGGAGATTTACGCTGTCGGCGAAGAGGGAATAATTATCCGCTCAACCGATGCGGGTGAGACGTGGGAGCAGGAGCACACCGATATTGA
>JAAXHD010000219.1:479-1260 GCA_012271015.1 Candidatus Poribacteria bacterium
GGAGATATCTTCGGTGAACTCCGTGCGCAATTAAGGGGTGGGAGATGTAAAGTTGCCGCGAGTGATATGCGCGTCAAGGTCAGCAAAACAGGGTCTTATTTCTACCCGGATGTTGTCGTTTTTTGTGGTGAACCCCAAGCAGAGGATAGCACATCAGACACGCTTCTCAATCCAACTCTCATCATAGAGGTCCTTTCTCCGTCAACAGAAGCACGCGACCGAGGAGAGAAATTCTGGCATTATCAGCAACACGCGTCTTTACAGGAATACATCCTTGTCTCTCAAGATCAGGTTCGCGTCGAGCACCATCTTCGCGAAGGTGCTTATTGGCTGCGTACTGAATTTCGGGAACTTGACGATGTCACGGCACTTCCCTCAATTAAATGTGAGTTGTGCTTGCGTGACATCTACAGCGGTGTCGACTTAGCCAATTGAGAAAATGTGTCATGGGTGGACGGGTGTGTAAAGTTTTTGACACATACTGCTGCTACAGAGAAACCGCTTCCCTGTAGCAGAAACTTTTCGTTTGTGTTTCCTTGTAGCAGTACGTGGTTTAGTGGGGATTTCCCCGATTTGTGAGATCCCCCAATCCCTCTCATCACAGAAATCACATCATCAGAAAAATCACAGTTCAGACAATTGACAATATATTTACACACCCTCGGTGGACAAAAAACTTGACATGTCTCAATTAGATATACTATACTCTGTGCAGAATGAATAAATTTAACTTCATTGACCTCTTTGCCGGAATCGGTGGAATGCGCATTCCATTTGAAAA
>JAAXHD010000219.1:1317-3641 GCA_012271015.1 Candidatus Poribacteria bacterium
TTTTCCCTGTCAACCTTTCAGCATTATCGGGGATAAGCAAGGCTTTCAGGATACGCGCGGCACACTGTTTTTCGACATCGCCCGGATTCTGAAGCGGAAACAACCCACAGCATTCCTTCTCGAAAATGTGAAGCAGTTGCTTACGCACGACAAAGGACGAACCTTCGCAGTTATAGAGGAACAACTGTCGCAATTAGGCTATACGACTTATCATAAGGTCCTGAACGCTCTTGACTTCGGATTGCCGCAGAAACGAGAGCGGATTTTTATCGTTGGATTTCGCGAACCGATAGCATTTGAGTTTCCAAAGTCTGTCGGCGCATACAAACCCCTCTTGGAGATATTGGAATCTGATGAGGGTATTGAACCGAGCCTATTTGCCTCAGCACGTATCCAAGAATCGCGACGTGAAAAGTGCAAAGGCACACCCTTCTTCCCTTCTGTGTGGCATGAAAACAAAGGCGGTAACATTTCGGTTTTACCCTTTTCGTGTGCCTTAAGAGCCGGTGCCTCCTACAACTATCTTTTAGTGAACGGTGTTCGACGGCCGTCCAGCAGAGAGTTGCTGCGCCTCCAGGGATTTCCTGAAGGCTTCGAGATTGTAGGAAACATGATGCAGGTCAGAAAACAGACTGGAAATAGTGTTGCTGTTCCTGTAGTCCATGCG
The DNA here is from genome assembly GCA_012271015.1 of Candidatus Poribacteria bacterium. Classification (GTDB taxonomy): domain Bacteria; phylum Poribacteria; class WGA-4E; order WGA-4E; family WGA-3G; genus WGA-3G. The sequence goes on from JAAXHD010000219.1 coordinate 1,985, forward strand.
ATCGCAGAGAAAATGTTGCAGGCATTAGAGCAACGCAAACCGATGATACAACCTGAAGAACAATTACTTCTTTTTGAAACAGAATCAATGCGTATGCCTAATGGATAATAAAATAGCCAAAGACCATCTTGACACTGTTATCAGAAAAGCCAGAGTCCATTTTTACAAGCCAATACAAATTGCGGAGATACTTCATAGAGATAGGGTTGAAAAGGATATTGACCTTGACGATTTAGAAACGTACCGGACCCCGTAATTGGTGATAAGATATTACAAAAACTCGCGAATGAAATAAGGGTTGAGTTTCCTTCAACTACCTCAGAATTTGATGATTTCTTCACCACGCGGGGTTATCATCATTTTCCCTCTGTAGATTTTTGGCAAGTTTAGTTTCCTTAAAAGATAAACAAAAACGTAGCCTGCAACAACGGCGCAGGGTGTTTTTGATAGGGCGTTTCCCTTGCTTGGGGTTTTTGATAGGGTGTTTCNNTTTCCTCAATTTCTTCAGATATACGCAGAGGTACGCGATGGAACCAAATCGCCTGACCGAACCGCAAGGAATAATTAAAAAATGAAGTCAAAATCCAGTAAAGCATTACTCATTTCTGTCCTGTTGCATCTCGGCGTTGGGATGCTTGGATTCTTCTACTGGTTTGGTACCCATCCGCAGCGAAATGCTGACGCTATCAATGCCTTATTTGTCATTGAAGAAAAGCCGAAAGTCAGACGCGTGACACCTCCGAAACGCACGCAAGTCAGGCACAGGAAAACGCGGGATGTCAGCCAACCCCGCCTGAAAATCCTCACGAGCAATCAACCTGCCAGTACTCGAGGGGTCGTCTCCGCCGCAGAACCCGCACCTTTCCAACCCTTCGACACCGAAGACGTAGGTGAGCCTGTGGGACCCACCGCAACCAATGTCGAGTTTGATAATGCCCCGCGTGTGCAAAGGGTTATCGAACGTCCTTTCAAAAAGGAGAAAAAAGCCGAAACACGTTTCAAAAGTAGGTTAGTGAGGTTCATTGAGGCACAGGAGGGACCGCAACGTATCGTTTACTGCATTGATCTATCTACGAGTATGCAAAATCTTCCGCCGCGGAAGCTCAAAAGGGTTATAGATCTCATGCGGGATTCGCTGACTTTCCTTGAACCCCACGACAGTTTCAACATCGTAGCGTTTAGCACGGAACTCATCGTCTACCAAAATGATGGCTTTATCCCTGTGGCAGAGCCGACAGTCGCCGCGTCGTCAAACTATCTCGCCAACATCCAATCCCAAATCCACACGAAAGGGACCGACCACGATATGCTATCGGCGTTGACCGAAATTGCCAAAACCGCACCTACCATCGTTGTTCTCTTTAGCGATGGTATTCCTACCACGATTTCAGGACCGGATCTCACACTCGTTGGTGAACATGCGGCAGGCAACGGTCGCATCTTTGCGATGGGGATCGGAATGGCACCTAATTTTCCGGGTGCTGTGATGTTGAGACGACTCACTACCGTCAGTGAAGGGGATTTGTGGCTTGTTGATAGAGGTAGGAGTCGATGAGAAAAATAGCCTCAAAAGCCGTAGCCCGTAATGAAATTAGGTTTCCTTAAATGGCATAATTTGTTCCCCATACGCTATTCGCTATGGGATGGCTTCGGCTTT
>JAAXHD010000103.1 GCA_012271015.1 Candidatus Poribacteria bacterium
GAGTGAAACCCACCGCTATGTTTCTGACATCGGTGGATGTGTTGGGTTTCGCTGTATCTGTTGACAGGCCAAGCGTCTTTGCAGATGAGCGTTTCGGTAGGGACAAGAGGGGAGTGAGTTTTCCCGCTCAACCCAACCTACGGGTCTCCTGATGATTGATGACGAAGCGAAATTGTCCAAACTTTAGTGTAATTAGAGAATTAAGGAGAAACTTATGACGCAACCAATTCAGGTTACGGTCTGGAACGAATTTAGACACGAAAAAACGAACGAGTTCATTCGTGGTCTCTATCCGAATGGCATTCATGCCGCAATTGCCGATGGACTCGACAAAGTTGGCGGTTTTAAGGTTCGGAGCGCAACTTTAGATGAACCCGAACACGGCTTAACCGACGATGTACTTTCAAACACCGATGTCCTCATCTGGTGGGGACATGCCGCTCACAATGCTGTCGAAGACGCAATCGCCGCCAAGGTTCGCGCGCGTGTATTGGACGGTATGGGATTGATTGTCCTGCATTCCGCTCACTATTCTAAACCTTTTACGGGTTTGATGGGCACATCGTGTAGCCTCAAATGGCGTGAGGCGGGCGAGAAGGAACGTCTCTGGGTCATTGAGCACGGACACCCAATCGTTGAAGGCTTAGGCGAATACTTTGAAATTGAGCACGCCGAGATGTACGGTGAGCCGTTTGATATTCCTGAACCCGATACCCTTATCTTCGTCAGTTGGTTCCCCGGCGGTGAAGTTTTCCGAAGTGGATGTTGTTATTATCGGGGCAGAGGAAAAATCTTCTATTTCCGTCCCGGTCATGAGACATACCCGATCTATTACGATGAGAACGTTCGGCACGTTATTGCGAATGCCTCTCGATGGGCGGCACCCGGTAACGCACCGACCCCTGTCTTTGGGAACGCAAAACCCTTAGAACCCATAGAAGAAGAATAAGCGTCCAACGTAACATGGAGCGGGCTTCGAGAGAAGCCCGCTCGTTGTTATTGGGAACTCTTTATGCAAACAGAAGAGACACAAACGACTGAACCTGTTGAAATTCCACCCGTCACCGGTCCTTATTCCGAGCCGTGGTCCTTGAAAAAGATTATCGCACTGGCATCGGTGTTTGGACCCGCAGCGATTGTTGCTTCAGTGAGTATCGGGGCAGGCGAAACAATTGTTGTCGTCCGTGCGGGGGCGTGGGCAGGATATAACTTGCTCTGGCTTGTGCTTCTCAGCTGCGTCGTCAAAGGCATCTTTGTCACCTACCTGCTCGGTCGTTATACCGCGGTTAGCGGTGAATACATCGGACACCGACTCGTCAAGTTACCTGGACCGCGAGGTTGGCTCCTTATTGCGATTGTTCTTCTTGAAATGGTAGGTGCGCCTTTAGCATGGGTGCCGATCGCTAAACCGTGTGGTGCCCTACTTCATTTTCTCTTCAGAGATACGCTATCTTCAGGTATCTCGCAACTCGTTTGGGAAAACCTAATCACGTCCTGCTTTATCACCCTCGCACTCCTTTTCGGTTTACGTATCTCCTTTGAAAGACTGGAAAAACAGCAACTCATTATCTGTTTGATTCTTGTTGTTGGAACAATTATTGGCACGCTGATGGTGCGTCCAGACTTTGGTAAGGTGCTCGTGGGAAGTCTCCGTTTTGGACATCTCCCTGAATTTCCTGAATGGGCACCCAAGGACGCGGTTGAGAATCCTTTGTTGACGATGGCGACAGCGTTTGGCTATGTCGGTGGTTCTGTAATGGGATATGTCGTCTACGCGAATTGGGTAGGTATGCACCGCTGGGGTATGACATCGCATCGGAACATTGACGCTATCCGTCAGCGCGCCTCCAATCGTGATAGAATTGATTACCTCCCTGAACAACCTGAGCAGGTCAGCCAACTACGACAGATCCTCGCTCCACTTCGATGGGATGTCGGTATGGGGGCGATCGTGCTGTTCATTGTGACAGGGGCATTTATGATCTCTGGTGCTGCGGTCCTCTATGAGACGCAAGGCACTTTTGAAGGGTGGAGTCTGCTTACCGATCAGGCAAGCGTCTGGAAAAATATTCATGCCTCACTCGTATGGGTGTACTACATCTGTATTATCGTCGCACTGTGGGGAACGTTACAGGCACTTCCTGAGATTTACGCACGGGTGATGCAAGAGTTCTTCCAAGCGATCTGGCCCCATCGCGAATGGAACTACGATACACTCCGTAGATGGATATGTCTCTATATTTTTCTTACGACGATGGTGCTCATCTGGTTGAACATCCCGTTCGACATCTTGACACAGATTGCCGGCTTTATTTTAGCGAATTTTTCGATCGCTTTGATGATGCTCGCCGCACTCTATCTCAACGCGAAGTTACCCACTGCGTATCGGACGCGTCCGTTCATGTTCATCGGTGCTCTGATTTCCGCAGCTGTGCTTGTTACGTTTGCAGGAATTAGCGGTTGGGGATTGTTCGTCAAGCTGTTCGTTGGCAATTAAGATTGACACCTTTCATAGAAGCGTATAAAATACCGTCAACAATTTTGAATCGTCAGGAGGAGATGGAACATGGCAGACGTCAAAGATGAACTCGAGAAATTGCAACAGAATGGCTTCGTTTTGATAGAGGGCGCGTTGTCGCCAGATGAGACAGAGAATATCCGTCAGCGGATTAACTATGCCCGTGAGAAAGGGTGGGAGGAAGGCTTAAACGCTGTCGGGAACATGTGGTTTGATACCTTGCTTGATCGCGAACCCGATACATACCAGCCGCTTGTCGGGCATCCGAGTGTCCGTCCCTATCTTGAGGGGTTAATGGGCAAACAGTGCCAACTTCGGAGCCTACGGGCACACATCAATCCGGGTCCGTATCTCCAAGAGTGGCACATGGATTTTTACGGCTATTGGCAGGAACAGCGGTATGTTAAAGAACATCCGTTTGCAATGGCACCCGTTGGAATTAACACCACCTACTACTTCCAAGACAACGCCCCAGGTGAGGGACACCTCAAGTTTATCAAAGGCGGTCATCTGTCGGAACCACCGCACCTTTATCCGATAGATCGTCCTAAATTCGAGGAGTGGTGTGAGGCACAAGAACACGTTATCCTGTATCCGAAAGCAGGGGATTGTGTCGTGTTTATCAACCATATCCCGCATCAAGGTGCCAAAGAACGGGACGATATGGAGCGGAGCAATGTTGTGTGTCATTATCAGGTAACCCCAATGTACGAAGGTGTTTGGCACGTCTCTCGTCCGCGCGGATATCAAGGAACATTTCCGTTTGCTTAGAGCTATATGTGCGAATGTTTAGGTTTTTAACGGGCGGGTGTTCTTGGCATCCGCCCGTATTGTTTAACAAACTCACCCTATAAAACTGGAGGATACTCATGCGTAACTTTTGGCGTAACTTACAGACCAAAACCCCATATGTGAAGATGGTATGCTTGTGTGTTGTGTATCTGGCAGTGGGTTTACAAAGTATCGGCACAGCCGCGGAACTTGAGGGCTTGGTCGTCTATTTTGCTTTTGAAGAGGGTACTGGTAAGACCGTTGCGGATCTCTCCGGTAACGGTCAGAATGGCAAATTGGAGGGAGATACGTCGTGGACAGATGGTAAATTCGGGAAAGCGGTGAATTTCGGCGGGAAAGATGGGATCGTTAGCGTAGAACATTCCGACGCATTTGAGTTTACCGATGGCATCACCATTGCCGCTTGGATTCTGCCCACTTTGAAGGCAGGACCCGGCACATGGCAACTTATCGCGGCGAAGGGACCTGACGTTCAAGAATTTTTTGAGGTGCTACTCCATCCCGACGGTTTTATTTGGATGGGGTGGAAGATGACAGGGGGGCGCGTTGTCCCCGCACAAAGCCCTCGCAATGTCGTTAAAGATAAATGGCAGCACGTCGCCGTCTCATTTCAGAGTGGGGAATGGTGGACTGTCTATCTTGATGGTGAAGTCCTGATAGATTATCCGAAGAATGGCAATGAACTGGTACCGATTGATGCCCCACTCCTACTCGGTAGGGAGGATCCACCGGCTCTCAATCGCTATTACAACGGTGTTATTGATGAGTTCGCTCTCTTTAGCCGTGGGCTTTCGCAAGATGAGATTGAAGAGATTCAAGGGAGTAGTATCCAAGAGATTTTGGCTGTTGAACCCGATGAAAAATTGCCGACGACATGGGGGCTTCTTAAACAGAGGTATGGCGTGCGCGATGGGTCAAATTGACAGGGGCAATCAAGACCCTTTTAAGACTTGTGCCAATTTGGCAGACAATCGGTGGGAATTTCCGCTATTTCAAGTGGATACTATTGGCATAGATATTGCACACTATTCGGTAAAATCTGAAAGTATGTGGACAGTTATTCGGCGAAAAAAACGCACCTCCGCTGGCGAGGTTTCTTAAGGGAAACACCCAAGCAAAACACCTCGCCAAGATGAAAGAATGTATAGGTGATTGTATATTTTACCCTATTTATATGAGGGTGGTGCATAAATAATTACAACTGCAACGATAGCCACTAACACTTCAATTTGTATCAGCGTTGTGGGATAGAACCTCTTTTGTAGCACAATCTGTTAGATTGTGTGCTTGCCGGATATAGTGTGTTAGATTGCACCTATCAGTCCGAAAACTAACAGTTTGCGGTACAAAGATGCGTGAATAATGAACCACCATCATTTATATAAAGGAGCAGTAAAAAATGAGCAAAGTCATTGGAATTGATTTAGGTACAACAAATTCATGTGTGGCTGTTTTGGAGAGCGGCGATGCCAAGGTGATTGAGAACACCGAAGGAAACCGGACGACACCCTCGATTGTTGGTTTCACCAGCGACGGTGAACGTCCTGTTGGACTGGTTGCAAAAAGACAAGCGATCACGAACCCACAAAATACAATCTTTTCCATTAAAAGGTTCATGGGACGAAAATATAACGAGATCGGGAACGATGCCGACCGTGTGTCTTATGAGTTAAAAGCAGATAAAGATGGCGATGTCGCTGTAAATATTGAGGGCAAGGATTACTCGCCGCCCGAAATCTCCGCTATGGTTTTGCGGAAGATGAAAGAAACTGCCGAGACATACCTCGGAGAGGAAGTCACGAAAGCCGTCATTACCGTTCCTGCCTACTTCAACGATTCCCAACGTCAGGCGACACAGGATGCTGGTAGAATCGCAGGGTTAGAGGTCGAACGGATTATCAACGAACCGACTGCCGCCTCCCTCGCTTACGGGTTGCAGAATGAAGGCGACAAAAAAATCGCCGTCTATGACCTCGGCGGCGGCACGTTTGACATCTCTATTCTGGAAATCGGGGATGGCGTTTTCGAGGTGAAAAGCACCAACGGTGATACACATCTTGGTGGTGATGACTTCGATCAAGCGGTTATCGACTGGATGGCACAAGAGTTCCTGAGTAGCCAAGGGCTCGATCTCCGCAATGACCCGATGTCTCTGCAACGTCTGAAGGAGGCGGCAGAGACCGCAAAGTGTGAACTTTCCAGCACGCAACAGGCTGATATTAATCTGCCTTTTATTACCAGTGATGCCAGCGGACCGAAGCACCTTAACTTGACGCTCACTCGCGCAAAACTTGAGCAGATTACGGATGACCTGGTCCAACGGTCGCTTGAGCCGTGTCGACAGGCGCTTGCGGATGCTGAAATGCAACCCTCCGATATTGATGAGATCATCCTCGTCGGTGGACAGACTCGCATGCCGAAGGTTCAGGAAGCCGTACAACAACTCTTCGGTAAAGAACCACACAAGGGTGTCAATCCGGATGAAGTCGTCGCCATCGGTGCGGCAATCCAAGGCGGTGTGCTTGCTGGAGACGAAGAAGTCAAAGACATTCTTTTGTTGGACGTCACGCCGCTCTCACTTGGGATCGAGACGCTCGGTGGAATGTTCACGCGGTTGATTGACAGGAATACAACAATTCCTACGAAGAAATCGAATGTATTCACGACGGCTGAAAATAATCAGACCTCCGTCGATGTGCATGTCCTCCAAGGAGAACGGGAACAGGCGGTTTACAACAAAACCATCGGACGTTTCCGTTTGAGCGAGTTACCTCCGGCACCGAGAGGTGTCCCGCAGATTGACGTGACGTTCGATATTGACGCAAACGGCATCCTCAACGTGTCTGCGAAGGATACCGCAACCGGTAAAGAGCAGAAAATTACCATTACCGCGTCCTCTGGACTTTCCGATGCTGAGATCGATCAGATGGTGAAAGACGCCGAAACGCACGCCGAAGAGGATAAGCAGAAGCGGGAGGAAGTCGAGACTCGCAACCGTGCGGATTCTATGGTCTACGAGACTGAGAAGAACCTGAGCGAGTTCGGCGACAAAGTAGACCATGCTTCCAAGGAGAAAGTGAATGCCGCTGTTGCGCGTGTCAAACAGGCATTAGAAGCGGACAACCATGCTGAGATCCAATCCTCTACGGAGGAACTCACACAGGTCTGGCATGAAGTTTCTGCCCAGATGTATCAACAGACAGCCGATGCCGGTGTGGATCCAGGAGCTGCCGCAGGAGACCCATCTGCTGCCGGGCCGACAACGGATTCCGCCGAAAGTGATGTCGTTGACGCTGAATATGAAGTTATTGACGAGGACGAGAAGAAGAAACAGTAGTAGGAATACGCGGGGTGCCGTTACAATTGTATGACGTTGAAGTTGTCCTTACAACGGTTTTATAATAAAGCCTGAAAATATCTGAACATCCGCCGGTAGGTGCGGTTTCTAACCGCACCGATCGTCGGGTCCAACGTAATTATGGACTTTACTATAATGTCATACGGGAGGTTCTACCAATGGCTTATAGCAATTTTACGCTGGAAGCAGTGGTAACAACGTTTCAATTAGAAATCGTTGAATCCGCGGCACTCTTTGCTGAAGTAGAAGCGGTAACCCCCAGTGCCCACCTGACGACGGCATTAGCAAAAAAGACACCATTAGCCACTGCTATCAGCACCGAAAAAGCACGTTCAGAATTGATTGTCGCTGATGTTCTGGTTGAGCTTCGCGAGCGCTGTGACCAACACATCAGTTTCTTTTCTGGAACTGACTTCAGCGTTGACCCTGAAGAGGGTTTGACCGGTGTGTGCGATTTTTTAGTGAGTCTGTCACCAAACCAATTTTATGTGGAAGCTCCTGTTGTCATCCTTGTTGAGGCGAAAAATGCTGACATAAAACTTGGGCTTGGACAGTGTGTCGCCGAGATGATCGCTGCCCAACGCTTTAATGCAGAAAGAGGGAACGATATCCCTTACGTTTATGGTGCTTCCACTACAGGGATAGATTGGCTGTTCCTCAAGTTGGAGGGAAAATGTCTGCACATTGATATGGTGACCTACACGATTGAGCGGTGCGACAGGATCCTCGGCATCCTCTCGAGTATGGTCGCCCAAAAAGCCTAAGTTGGCTAAATTTACGTTATTTACACAAGACCGTTGAATATCCTATAAACGCCCCTTCCCCGCTGGCGAGGTTTCTAACCTCGCCCTTTCTACTGTATAGGTAATTGTAAAATCTACCATAGTAAGTTAATTTGGGTTTAAAGGAGGTGAGCTATGGTTAGTTATGTAATGGATACATCAAACTGGGAAGATTGGCAGCGTGACTATAGGTTTGGTCTGTTACTTATCCTACCGCCTGAAGAGGTGTCTGAAAAAATAGATCGTCTGCGAGCGAAGTACGATCCGCGTTCACATGCTATTTGTCCACCGCATATTTCCATTTCTGATCCCTTGCGACATGAAATGACCCCTGAACGACAGGACGAAATTTGCGGCATTCTCCGTTCAATCAAACCTTTTGAACTTCATTTTGATAAACCTTCTGCGTCGACAGAACATGCTGGTGTCGCTTATCCAATCTTGCCGCAACAACCGATTGATAATCTAAAATGTATACTTCATACTGCATCGATATTTGCTGGAGAAGTTTATCAACGACGAGGTATACCGGCGCATATGACTATAGCCGAGTTCATATCTATTGAAGAGAGTCTTAGAATTTGTGATAAACTTCAAAGTTCTGCACCGAGGGGTTCATTTTTATGTGACAGATTGGAATTCATGGTTCCAGATGAGAACTTCCGGTTTCAGAAAAAGGACACATTCTTCCTAGGCGGCTCTGAAGATAGGGTACAAGAGATTCCCTAACAATGACTATCACCGGTTCTTTCTTCTACTATAGTTTGGACAATTTC
>JAAXHD010000137.1 GCA_012271015.1 Candidatus Poribacteria bacterium
CCGTCAGGATAGAACTCTGCCAGACGGATGTCGAAACTCATCTCAAGCATAACAACGCCATCCCGGACTGCATCGTCCATCGCTGACACCCCAACGAATTCAAAGCCTTCACGGTGTTTTATGGGTGCTGTTAAGACCGCATCCGCATACGCCATCATGTCCTCAAGCCCACTCATCTTCGGAGGCGGTTTCGTTAGAGAATGACCTATCCAACGTTCAACATTCTCTAATCGCGTACTGAAAAATGCATGACAGTGAACATCGGTTTTAGGAGCTGCTCTTATAGCGTTTAAGTTATCTGTGGAGAGTGCTTCAACGAAATTCATATACTATGGTACCTAACTATACTCAACCTTGAATCTACATATTCTAAGATTTTTCCAGTTTTTCCAGCCTGATACAGAATATAGGGAGTTCGCGATCGGGAATACTTGCAGACTTCTTTGTCCCGACTACTGAACCTCCCGCTGAGCGATAGAATCGTTCTGCGTTCGGGTCCCCTTCAATAATCATATTGCTGTATCCGAGTTGCTGTGCTTTTTCTTGCGCGTGCATCATTAGTTTTCGACCGTAGCCTTTTCCAATGAAATCAGGTTCAACGAATAAGTAACTCAACTCTACTTCGGGGGCAGAAATGTGTTCTAACGAATAAAACCCTATGATGTCTCTTGAGTCTTCAAGCACAAAGGTAGGATTGTTCTCAATGTGGTGCTCGTCAACCGTGAGTTCCTCAAGGCATGCCTGCATAAATTGGTCAGAATAACCCCAATATGACTTGGAACGGAGTGCGAGTTCGCTCAAATGTTCAACTTCGCTCGGTAGAGCCTGTCGGATTTGCCATTTCTGTGTGTCAGCCACAGTCCATTTCCCCTTTACACAATTAACTAAAGCGAGAGAGATGCGCGCCGAATATCGTCCAATTCTTGCGCGCTGAAGACGCCAGCGCGGTAGAGATTCCGATACTCTTCAGAGACACTCTGACCGAATATCATCAGATCATCTGTGTTAATTGTTACTGATATACCGTTATCAAACAAGGCGCGAATCGGATGCGAGGCGAGATCGGACACGCCGCTCAACATCACATTGCTCGTTGGACACACGTTCAACTGTATCCGGTTCTCCGAGAGCCACCGCATGACTTCAACCGATTCCGCAGCACCGATACCGTGTTGAACCGCGTCCAAGTCCAAGACTTCGACAGTTCGTCGGACTTCTTCCGCACCGCCAAACTCTCCAACGTGTGCTTTGAGTTTCATTCCTGCGGCGCGTGCCTTTGTAAATAACGGTTTCATAACCTCAGGTGGGCACACTTCTGGGCGACTATAGAGATCAATTGATTGAAATACCCCGGATGCTACCGCCTCATGTGCCAAACGCATTAGTTTCGGATCGTCAGCGTTTCCACGGGAAAAACCGAGTTCTGGACGTAGATCTGCCTGTTCTCGGTATCGTTCAACTAACGTCTCAATGAACGCACAAAGTCCAATCACT
>JAAXHD010000408.1 GCA_012271015.1 Candidatus Poribacteria bacterium
CCTTATCAGGGGGACTTGAAGAGTCGGGATTCGGAGTATTTCCGCAAGGAAACCTTGCCAGTCGTAACGTCGACCTAAACCGAATGGAATTGCCTCACTCGGAATCGTCATCTTCCGTATCGGGATCTGCGGGGACGCTTTCAGTCTCGCCGGCAATCGCTGTGTGATCCGAAGATTTCAGAGCAAGCGTCAACCGTTCCAATCCTTCAATAAGCGAGTCGGTGTCGCCAGTAAGTTCAAGCGGCTCAGGTGCGCTCAGCGCGAGCGTCAACCGTTCCAGAACCGCCATAACCTTCGGCACAGACGCATCCACTGCCACCTGTTTTTCACCTGCTGATACCTTCTGCAAACTCTCCACCGTCTTGGTTAACGAATTCGTCAATATTTGCAAATCCTTCACGGTATAGTTTTCTTTCCGTAACTCTTCGTTAATACGTTCCGCATGCTTAACCAAGAGTGCAGCCCGTTCCACTGGAGATGTCAGTGGCATATCACTGATCATCTGCTTATGTAGTGCGCGTTCCTTGTTCCATATTGATCCGTATTTCGCCTCGGGCCAGCGAGCCGATCCGGGTTTCAAATACGACATCCGATGAACCAGTACATCCCGAAGTCGTTTCACACCCAGTGCGTCATCATACGCCAACCGATTCATGACATCATCTTCCGAGATTAAATCCGAGACTGCCTTTGTCGTAGATATACCCCGTGCATGGCAACGCACTACGAATTCTCGGTGTTCATCAAGTATAAAAAAAGAAATGAACTGCTGCAATCCATCTCTAACCAGATTTCGGATATAATCTAAATCATCCACTGTAATCGCATAAAAATCAGCATCATCTGAGAAGTTTACGCGCTCGGCTGCATCCCGTTGTATACGGGCTATAAACGCGTCCACAAGTTCTCGACCTTCAAGCGAACTGAACAACGCTTTTAAGTCCGAGACCAACTCCGTTGCTCCTTTTTCAGTTTGCTTTTTCGATCTCTCAAACTGTCCATTTAGCGCGTCCTGTAGTGTAATTCTATCCCTCTTGCTTGCCACTTGTTTCTCCTTCTTGATGTGTCCCCGAAAGTTTCAGAGTAGGGTTGGGAACACATATACTAAAGATCGCTCACGACATCAGTCGCGGCATAGGTTTTCAAAAACATTCACAACGCTTTCATTCTCCGATTTACTCCGAATACTCTGAAACCTCTGAAGATGTTTATAGAGAATATCCTACATACCTACCCAAATCGGACAGAAATTGTAGCGAACTATCAAAATACGATAAATGGTAGGGACACCATTGCTGGTGAGGTTTATTAACCCCATTTATCTTCGGCACAATTAACCAACTTATACTAATTATGATAAAATAAGTTTGGATAACTTAAGTATATCACAAAGAAACATTAATTGCAAATTTTTCGTTTTTTGTAGATGCTACACACAGATGCCACCCTTATAGGGAAACTCAATTGTGCCCTTCAATGCCTTCTATAAACACTGGTAGATTTTAGAATTACTTTGACACGCTAAAGAGGCGAGGTTAGATGAAAATTATAGTAAATTCCACAATTAAGTTTACATTATCTAATGTGGCGAGGTTTTGTATTTCATTGAGTGTCCACGTATTTTCGGACTTTAGTATAAAATATTAATTCGGTAATTTATTGGTGAAATCCGGTGTCCCTTCCCAGTAACGGGTGGGGCCCCCGGTTGCAAACCGCACCTACCGTACGAGGTGGTCAGCAGTCAGAAATCATCAACTATCAGTTATCAGTCGTCAGTAGGTGGCAATAGATCACAAACTGACAGTTCATGGTACAAAGAAGTCGGGATTCGGAGATACCTCCTACAGGAAAAGTGGTACAAAGAAGTCGGGATTCGGAGATACCTTCCACAGGAAAAGGTTAGATATTTCTTGACGAAAAATGCATCTTTATATATAGTAAGAAACAACATGGGACAAGGCATCTTTATTACAGGCACAGGGACGGAAATCGGGAAGACGGTAATCGCTGGTGGGTTAGCCGCCTCACTCAAACAATCCGGGACAAACGTGGGGGTGATGAAACCGATTAGCACAGGCGATACCATCGACGCGCAATTCCTCAAGCACGCCGCACAAGTTGACGATGAACTTTCCTCGATCAACCCGATTTATCTCCGACACCCGTTGGCACCCTCTGTAGCGGCGAGGATAGAAAATAGAGAGATCGATCTGCCGTGCATCGAAACCACCTTCACAGCACTCCAGCAGAAATACGACTTTGTGATAGTGGAAGGCGTCGGAGGCATTGCCGTCCCAATTCGAGACGACTTTCTCGTAGCGCATCTCATCAGTAGATTGCAATTACCGGTTCTAATTGTCGCACAAGCGGGTCTGGGGACATTGAACCATACCCTGCTAACTGTGGTGTTCGCACAGCAATTTGGACTCCAGATCGTCGGTATCGTTTTGAACAGACTCTCCCCGGAAACCCCGGGGCTCGCCGAAGCGACAAATCCAGTCGAAATTGAGAAACTGACAGGCATTCCCGTGATTGGCGTTGTCCCTTACGAGAAACGGCTGGATACCACTTATCCCGATCCAGTGTTTTTAGCGGACTTTATGAACCAACATATCGCATGGCGGAAATTAGGAATAATTTAAATGAAAATAAAAACGGCGATTGTACTCGCCGCAGGATTCGGACGCAAGGTGTGGCCCTACGGGGAATTCCGACAGAAATGCACGATCCCCATCGCCAACACCCCCATCGTTCGACGAGTCGTAGAGAATCTGATTGAAGTTGGATGTGATCGGATCGTCGTTGTGGTGGGGCACTACGCCCAACAGGTGCGCGGTGCCCTTGCCGATATACCTAATATTACCTTTGTTACACAACACCGAATTGACGGCACCGCAAGTGCTGTGCTGAGCGCATTGGAATATGTCGAAAATGAACCCTATCTCGTTATTTATGGGGATATTGTAACCATTCCTGATAATCTACGTAATATGATGAGGGATTTTTATACCCACAACGCGGAGGCGGCTGCCCTGGTGCAACCGCTCGGCAACGAAGACGCAAGCGATTGGCTCTGCGGCAGTCTAGACACAAAAGCGGTAGAGGGCAACAGCGTCACAAAACTTACCGGCATTGAGGGACACCCACGCGGGGGTTCATATCGGCTCTGTGGTGTCTATGCCTTTGGTCCCACAGCGACATCTTACCTCCTAAGGAACCCCGGAGTCGTTACAAGGGTGCCAGTCGGTGGGATGCCACCACCGGAATCTGAGATTGCGCAATCCGTGCAACTCATGGTGGAGGATGACAGAGAGGTGTTAGCGGTTCAAACAGAAGGGTTTCTCGTCGATGTCGATAAACCGTGGCACGTCCTGGAAGCAAACAACCGGTTAGTCGATTACCTCGCCACACAGGTCACAGAAGACCAAATTGCGGCAGGTGCCAAAATCTCAGATGCCGCTGAAATCAATGGACACGTCGTTCTGGGGAAAAACTCCGTCATCGGACCGCGTGTCGTTGTCAACGGAACACTCATCGCAGGGGCAAACAACAACATAACGAACGGTGCGATTTTACACGGGAATATCTTCGTCGGAGATCAGTGTAGGATTAGCGATTACTGCGATGTCGGTAGCAGTGTCGTCGGGAATCGGTGTATTATTGGACACGGTGCCGAAATGGCGGGGGTGCTGTTCGATAAGGTCTATCTCTATCACTATTGCGAGATGTCTGGCGTTTTCGGATGCGCTACCGATATAGGTGCAGCGACGGTGTGCGGAACCCTCCGCTTCGACGACGGTGACACACCGATGCGAGTGGAAGGACGTTACGAAGTACCCCCTTACGGCGCGAATGCAACATATATGGGCGACTACACGCGTACCGGTGTCAATGCGATTATCATGCCGGGGAGACGTATCGGCTCTTACAGTGTGGTAGGCCCCGGCGTTATCCTCTACGACGACGTACCGAGCAAAACGATGATAATGGCGAAACAGGAATTGGTATCGAAACCTTGGGGACCGGAGCGATATGGATGGTAATTTTTAATTTTACTCTGCGGAGAAAGGACGTGCGTTAGAACGATTGGATGCGTTCCTTAGATCTTGAAGAAACACCCCAGCAAGGGGAAATTGAGGAAATACCCAAGCAAAAACCCCCTGCGCCGATGTTGCCGGCTACAACTCACGACAGATAATTGCTAATTGATATGCTTAGAGAATTTCCTTTAGTAACTGGGTAAGTTCATCATTGCCAGCGGCGAGTTCATAGATGCGCTTAATTTTCTCTTCACGGGCAGTATCGGATTGAGATTGCGCGGCTCCATCCGGATCCCAAAGCACTTCAAGTTCCATGGGGTTGAGCCGGTCGTAATTAACTTTGACAAGCGTAAATGGATAGTTCTCAGGAATAATAACTATCCAGTCAATCGTTTCACCGCGAGCGGAGTATTGCCTATCAACGGTCAACTTTGATTCCTGATGCGGCACGTTCTTTTTTATCCACTGTCTACGACCGAGCGCATCTGTTTCAAAATGTCCAACTTCTAGCCAATTCCGTCCCGCACCATTCGGTTTGGTGGTAACTTCGATGCGATGCATGTCAGTTTCACTCCGTTCTATTTGTAGATTTTGCCCGCAATCCGATTTGAGCATTCCACCCGTTGGGTGCAAGTCTTATTCATAGATTCTAACATATCGCTTCAAAAAAGTCAAGTGCCTTATAGCACTCAGTTGTCAGTTGTCGGTAAGAGAAGCGGTTTTTGTCATACCAAAACTTGCGTATGACCCGCAGATTGTGCTCCAAAATTGGCAAATTATGACACAGATGAAAAAATTTGCATTTTTTATGAAAAAAGGTTATAATATAGGTAGGGCTTGGTTTTTCCACCGAGTGATGCACCAGCATAGGCAGCCTTTTAGCCAGCCTGAAGGGAAACTTTGAGATGCGAGTCGAAATGAGATATGGGACCGGAACACTACCGATTGAGATTCCCGACAAAAATGTAGCCGGGGTTCTTGAAATCTCAGAGAGCGTTCCGCTGTCTGATGGGGATAGAGCCGTACAAGAGGCACTCGTTCAGCCTATCGCCTCCCCCCCCTTGGCTGAGCTTGCAACAGGGCGCGAGTCGGCATGTATCGTGATCTCTGACATAACTCGACCCGTGCCTAACAAAGTGATTCTCCCTCCAATACTGGCAACACTCGAACAGACTGGCATTCCACGCGAGAAAATTACGATCCTCATTGCGACTGGTATCCATCGCCCAAATAACGCTGAAGAACTCGAAATAATGGTTGGACGCGACCTGATGGAGAGGTATCGCATTGTCAACCATTTTTCGCAACAACCAGAGGCCCACACATATTTAGGCACAACACAGAACGGCACCCCTGTCCACATTGATAAAACCTATCTTGAAGCGGATATGAAAATTATCACCGGACTGATTGAACCACACCTGATGGCAGGTTACTCTGGCGGTAGAAAGGCTATCTGCCCAGGGATCGCCTCAATTGAGACAATGAAGGTGATGCACGGTCCCGAACTCATGGAACACCCAAAATCGGCTGTGGGTATCTTGGAAGGAAATCCGTTTCACCTAGAAGCCACGGAAATCGCCCTGATGGCTGGGGTTGACTTTAATGTGAACGTTGCTATTGACAAGTACCGCCAGATCACAGGTGTCTTCGCAGGCGACATGGTTGCGTCTCATCGTGTCGGCGCAGCGTTTGTCGAGAAACACGCCAAGGTTACATTACCTGCGGCGGCAGATGCCGTCGTTGTTTCCAGCGCGGGTTACCCTTTAGACGCAACGTTCTATCAAGCAATTAAAGGCTTGTTGACCGCCGTTGAAGTTGTGAAGCAGGGGGGCAGCATCTTGCTCGTTGCCGCATGTAGCGAAGGTATCGGGAGCAAGCCGTTTACAGACCTGATTTTCAAAACCGATGATTTAACTGCATTTGTGCAAGGGCTTTACAATCCAGCAAACTTCGTCATCGATCAGTGGCAATTAGAAGAGTTGGCAAAGGTTGCGAGGAAAGCAGATATCTATTTCTACACTGACGGAATCCCCTATCATCAACGTGTAAAGTTGTTCGTGCATCCTTTGAAAAAGGCACAGGAAGGTATCGAAGAAATTCTAACCCGATACGGGACAGATGCTCAAATTGCAGTGATTCCCGAAGGCCCTTACGTTTTGGCACAGTTGGTAGAATAGCGGTCAGAAAATTAGCAATCAGCAGTCAGCAAAGAGGGTTTTCTAAGAACTGTTGGGTTTCTATCAGCCGAGAGTTACAAAGACCAACAAGGCACCCACTGAAAGCTGACAGCCGACAGCCATTAAGAAAGTAGAAAAATGGCGAATTCTATTGTGGCTATCAGAGCATATAGAGATGGTTTGCACCTGATTATCAGGCCCCATCTATCCATAGCGGAAGTTGAAGAGGCGATTCAACAGGAAATGTCCCGGATGAATCAACCCTTAGTTGGGGCCTCTGTGCAGATTGATCTGAAGTGTCCACTCTTAAAAGCGGAGGAAATGGCGTATTTAAAGTCCAAGCTTCAGGAGACCTACAATCTGACGGTCAGGAGTATTGAAGCCTTTGATGAACAGGCACCTCCACCGATTGCGGCGGCGCCAACGACGCACGCGCTTCCGCAACGAACCGAGATGCCGAACAACAGTCGTGATAGTGAACCTTCAAGAATTATACCTTATACAATTCGCTCAGGACAGACAGAAGATTTCCCACAGGGGAGTCTCATCATCTACGGCGATGTCAATTCAGGGGCGGAAGTCCGAGCCGGTGGAGATATTGTTGTCCTTGGTGCGTTGCGCGGGAACGCACATGCTGGCATCAATGGTAGGCTTTCCGCTGTAGTCATCGCTATGGATTTAGTGCCTGTGCAACTCCAAATCGGTAACTTCATAAGCCGTAGACCCATTAACCAAAAACCCCGAGGTTATCCAGAAATTGCGCGTATCGGGGTAGAAGATGTAATTATTGTTGAAAAATTTGTTAAGTTTTAACAGAGGAGGTTTCGGGTTATGGGGAAAGTAATCGTAGTAACGTCAGGGAAAGGAGGCGTTGGAAAGACAACGTCTACTGCCAATTTAGGAACAGCCCTGGCACTCCTTGGTAAAACAGTTGTGGTTGTTGACGCAGATGTCGGGCTTCGGAATCTCGATATCGTGATGGGACTTGAGAGTCGGATTGTTTACACATCAATGGATGTTATCGAAAAACAGTGCGAACTCGGTAAAGCTCTCGTGAAAGATCGTCGTGTTGATGGGTTAACGCTACTGGCAGCATCCCAGAAAAACAACAAAGACGATATCCAACCGGAACAGATGAAAGCGATTTGTGACAAGTTGAAGGCGTCCCACGATTTCGTGTTGATTGACTCACCGGCAGGTATTGAGCGCGGTTTTATCAACGCTTCCGCAGGGGCTGATGAAGCCATCATTGTCACGACCCCGGATGTCTCCGCAATTCGGGATGCCGACCGGATTATTGGGTTGCTGCAACACGCTGGAATTGAACCGATCAACCTTGTCCTCAATCGTTTCTCGCCGCAACTCGTCGGCAATGGCAGTATGATGGACCAAGAGGATGTATTGGATATTCTCAACATCGACCTGATCGGTATTGTTCCTGAAGACACCGGTGTGATTACATCCACGAATCGCGGGATTCCTTTAGTCTACGAAGACGCGTCTCCCGGATCGCAGGCTTATATGCGCATTGCCCGCCGCCTCACGGGACAGCGGATCCCGATACCTGACTTAGAGCAGAAAGGCTTTCTTTCAAATATTGTCAATTGGTTCACAAGGAATAGATAAGGAGTCCTCCTATGAACATTAGCATAAAACAATTATTCGGGCGCAAGCCGAAGTCGAGTAACATCGCTAAGCAGCGCCTGAAACTTGTCATCACACAAGACAGACTCAATGTAGATGACCGCTTTATGACAAGGTTGCATCACGAGTTAGCAGAAGTTCTGGCAAAGTATTTTGAATTTTCCGTTAACTCCGTTCAGATGTCGTTGAAACAGGAAGGAAACTCTTACGTACTCGTTGCGGATATTCCTTACAAAAAGCTTCACGATCTCAATGCCAGACAATGATTGCCAATTGTCCGTAAAGTGGTCCCCCAACAGGAGGGCAAACATGAGGGAACACCATCGAATGCTTCAGAGAATTAATTCCCAAATGGCTTTTGCAACTCCGTCGTCGTCGTTCGTCGTCGTAATATGATCGGCACAGGCGCGGATCGGTGGCACTGCGTTTGCCATCGCTATGCTGAAACCCGCTGTCTTGAGTAAACTTTCATCATTGTAACTATCACCGAAAGCAACAACTGTCTCCATCGAAATGTCAAATCGATTGGTGAGGGCTGTTAGCGCGCGTCCCTTAGCGACTGCCGGATTCATAAATTCAATATATTCTGCCTGGGTCTGCGTGACGTAAAGTTTCTCCGCATAATTGGTTTGAAAATTGTCTAAGAGCGGTTTTAATGCTTCGGGTCTGTGGATGATGAGTAATTTTGTGGGGGTTTCTCCGGCTAACTCGCGTAGGTCACTTACAGGTGTCGCAGGCACCCCTGTTCGTTCCTCGTAGAGATCACTCCACGCGTTCCGTTCAGCGACATACAGTTCGTCATTCAAACAGAAGTTGAGATGTAAATTCTGCTCAACGCAGTCCTCGACGACCGCCATTGCACAATCCGCTGGAACAGGTATATGATGATATATCTCACCCGTCGTAGCGTGTCGTACCATCCCACCATTGTAAGAGATAATCGGGTTTTCGAGTCCGATCTCATCGCTGACAGGTTTGATAGAGCGGTGCATCCTTCCTGAGACTAATACCACAAGAATATCTTCTGCCGCGAGTGCTCGAAGCGCATCGCGGTTTTTTTCTGACAATGCGTGCTCGCTATTGAGAAGTGTTCCATCCAAATCGAAAGCCGCTAAACGACACGGTATTTTCATTTTTTAATTTATCGCTCCATTTTTATTATCGTAACCTAAGTTGTCCTCTAATAAACCGTCAATGTTCGCGTACTATTCATTTGACAATACGCGGAAGTTTCAGGGATACAGATGTTGAAGAAACACCCAAGCAAAAACCCCCGCTGGGACTTTCTTCTTAGAGAGAACCATTTCTACACAAATGTCGCCCCGCTGGGGCTTTAACACATTCGGGTTTTACTGATTGCTGATCGCCGATTGCCGATTGTTATTCCCGCCAGACGGCTCGTTCTGTTTCTCGGTCAAAGAGATGCATCTCCACTTCGTCAAAGTTTAACCAGACAGTATCCCCAACGGTAACCTGAAATGTTGGATGTGTCCTAACCCGAAGCAGAATAGGATCCTGGGTCTCTGAATGCGTGCCGAGACGGATGTCAAGAATATTCACCGGACCGAGGGGTTCAATGAGATGCACATCCGCAGAAATTTGGTCTCCCCCCGACTGACGCACCGCGGTGATATGTTCAGGACGAATGCCGAACACCAAACCATTTTCCACGGTGTCTGAAGTGATATTTGCTTGTCGCTCTGGAGAAAGACGAAAATAAACATCGGTGTGGCTCAGCCGTAGAACGGATTCCCCGCCCTGCACGGCTATTTCCGCGTCAAGGAGGTTCATCGTGGGCATTCCCATAAACCCCGCCACAAAGAGGCTTTCCGGTTTGTTATAGATTTCATACGGTGTGCCAATCTGCTGCAGTACCCCTTCGTGGATAACGGCAATTCTGTCAGCGAGGGACATGGCTTCAACCTGATCATGCGTTACAAAGATAGTCGTTGCGCCGATTTCGTGTTGGAGTCGTTTAATCTCGGCGCGGGTGTCCACACGAATCTTCGCATCTAAATTCGCCATAGGCTCATCAAGGAGATATACCTTCGGTTGACGCACCATTGCGCGTCCGAGCGCGACGCGTTGCATCTCGCCACCACTGAGAACGCTCGGTTTCCGATTGAGCATACCAGATATTTGCAAGATTTCCGCAACCCGTTTCACTTGGGCATCGATCTCTGACTTCGAGACTTTCACCGCCTTGAGCGGAAACGCGATGTTATCGTAGACACTCAGATGCGGGTAGAGGGCATAGAATTGAAAGACAAAAGCGATGTCGCGGTCGGCGGGAGAGAGATCGTTGACACGCTGTCCGTCAATGAAGATATCACCCTCTTCAGGATTTTCCAAACCTGCGATGAGGCGAAGCGTCGTGGTTTTACCGCACCCGGAAGGACCCAGGAAAACGACGAACTCCTTATCCTCAACCGCCAGATTGAAATCCTTAACCGCCACAACATCACCGTAGCGTTTGACAATATTCTCAAGTTTAATATGCGCCATTTTTTTAACTTTGCTTGCGGGCGATACGACAGTTTTCGTAAAAGATTCTTTCTGTCGGTTCCGCACGCGCCGCTGTTGCGTGCTACAATCTCGCGCTTTTCACCTTGTTAGAAGAAACCCCGCATCAGAAAGTGCATCACTGCGCCTGAAACGAGCGGCACCGTGAGGTTATCGTCAATCGGGGATGGAATAAGTTCTACGATTGTAGCGACTAAAGCCCCAATGACGGCGATAACAGGATTTAATTTGACCAAAGCAATTAAAGTACAAACAACGAAACAGGCGGCACTCCCTTCCAAACTCTTTTTGCCGAGGAGTTTCGTTCTACCCCACTTTTTACCGACCAACGCCGCTGCCAGATCTCCCAATATCATGAAGAAGATGCACACAATAGCAAGCGTCTTGGCGAAAAAGAAAATACACAAGAAAGCACTGATGAGATAGTAGGTCGCACCTGTCATTGCGCCTTTGCGCTCGTGCGTGCGGAGGAGGGAAGCGAAAATTTTGAAAAAGAACTCGCCGAAACGCGGGGAGAGCCACTTCACCAATTCCACGATAAGTGCAAATCCGGTCAGTGCTCCGATGAGGATTAACATCGTCGGTTTATCCAAGAAGAGATAGATAACCGGCAGGACAAATCCTGACAAATGAATGCTTTTCCGAAGCAACTCGCCTAACATTGATTTACCTTTCGTCCAACGATAACAATGTTCATGGTAATTATTATAGGGTTTATAGGCGAAAATATCAAGAGGAAAGCCAACGGCTATTAGCAGTCAGCAGTCAGTATTGAAAACGCCTACAAATTATTTTTCTATTTTTTAACAAAAAAATTACACATTTTTGTCGCATTTGGAGATTATAATTTTTTTACCATTGGAATAGCGTTGAGAATAGAAATGTTGACGGAGGCTCCTTCGCGCGCCCTATAAATGATTTTTTATAGTCAGGACGGATTATCAATCCATCCGTGCGCGCATGGAAAGCCGCCCTACCTACACACCTGCGAAAGAATTTTAAGTTTACCTAAAAGGGTGATAGCACAAAATGAGAGGATTTCTTAATACGGGCTTGCAAGTTCCACCCTTCAGGAACTGGTCTCGTATCGGCACCCTATTGCTTCTGGCACTCCTCATAGGACTCGGACTCGGAGAAGTAGGTGCCGATAACCACGAAACGCAACAGGTCGTCAAGATAACAGGTACGGTTGTAGATAACGACACTGGGATGCCGATAGAAGCGGTATCCATTCGGGTTGTTGACATCCAAGTTCGGGTAAAAACGGATGAAACAGGTGCATTTTCGCTGGAATTGCCGATCGGTACTTATAAAATTCATGCCAACGCCCCGTTTTATAACACTTTTGTCATTACCGACCTCCAAGTGAGCACGGACGAGGCACCGCTTCAAATCAAACTGACACCGCAAGTGGTGAAACTCGACGCGATCAAGTTACCCATGAGGTTGAGCCAATCCAGTGAGCGGGGTCTCCTCGAAAAACGGATGCGTAGCTCACGCATTGAAGATAGTATTAGCACAGAAGAGATGAGTCGCCTCCCTGCCTCATCTGCCGGTGAGGCTATTAAACGGGTGACAGGTGTCAGCATTGTCGGCGGACGTTACGTGTTTGTCCGCGGGCTGGGAGAACGCTACAGCAACACACTCCTTAATAACGTTGAGATTCCGAGTCCTGAGCCGAATCGTCGAGTTGTGCCGATGGACATCTTCCCGGCAAGTCTCCTCGCCAGTCTCCAGACAGTCAAGACCTTCTCGCCCGACCAACCCGGGGGTTTCGCTGGCGGTTCTGTCCAAGTGTTCACCAAAGACTTTCCAGAAGAATTGACGATGTCCCTCTCGATGTCAAGCGGCTTTAACACGCAGGCGACAGGCGAAGATGGCTTGACCTATCCGGGCGGTGGTCTGGATTTTTTAGGATTCGATGATGGCTCGCGTGAGTTACCCAGTATCGTCCAAGATCAGGCGGCTGATTTACCGATCCGAGAGCGCGGACGTTTCACCCCCTTAGGATTCACCCCCCAAGAAATTCAGGAGTTCGGACAATCGTTCTCTAACGTCTGGTCCCCAGAACGACGACAGGTCCCAATCAATCAAGGCTATAAATTCAGTCTTGGGAATAGCAACAAGATTTTCGGAGACCAAGAGTTCGGCTACTTAGGTGTCATCTCTTACGGCAACAGCCATAGTTACGGCACACAAGTTCGGAATGCTTTCCGCATCGGTTTAAACGAGACGCTTTCCCCTGTAACCTCATACAACATTGAACGAAGTGGCAACGAAGTGGATTGGGGTAGCGTCATAAATGCCAGTCTTCGTTTCTCTCCACAACATCTCCTCAGCATAAGAACGCTTTTCACACATACCGCTGAAGATGAGACCCGTACATGGGAAGGATTTAACGCCGATAGAAATACCGACTTGCGAAGCACACGACTCCGCTACGTTGAACGCCAACTCTTCTCTGGGCAGGTCGCGGGGATGCATGGCTTCAACTTTGGAGAACCCGCATTAGAAGTTTCAGAAGAGGGTCCAGAACCACCCGATGTCTCTATGGAATGGAGACTCACCTATTCGCGTGCATCCCGCGATGAACCTGACACACGTGAGAACATCTATGAAGACAGAGGCGATGGAACGTACACATTCCGTGATGTCACACATAGTGGTAGCAGGTTCTTCTTTGATCTTGAGGACGATGAATATAACGCACGTGTCGACTGGAAAATTCCGCTGGGTGCCGAAGGTCTCTTCAAATTCGGAGGACTCCTACGAGACAGTGCGCGGACATTTGATGTACGCAGATTTAGATTCTTGCCTTCTGACCAAGTTGACACTACCGTCAATCTGTCCGATCCACCCGAAATACTCTTTCAGACCCATAACATCGCGCCTCGTGTTTTCGAGTTACGAGAATCCACACGCTCTACGGATAACTACTTGGCAGACCACAATATCTACTCAAGTTACCTGATGCTCGATCTACCGATTACCGCGAAATGGCAAGTCATGACCGGGATCCGATTGGAGTCTTCAGATCAAACGGTTACCACCTACGATCCGTTCTCTGCCTCCCCAAAAGCAATTGAAGCGAATCTAAAAACACTTGACTGGTTGCCGGGTCTGAACGTAGCGTATCGTCTCACGGAACGGATGAATTTGCGTCTCGCTGCATCTCGAACAATCACGCGTCCGGATTTCCGGGAACTCGCGCCTTTTGAGTTCACAGACTT
>JAAXHD010000432.1 GCA_012271015.1 Candidatus Poribacteria bacterium
GATATGGCCATCGGAAATGAGAGCATTCTTGGCTCCGAGATTCCTTTTCATCTCGTCGTGGAAGTCAACGGCATTAATGAGTTGGATCTTCCCCCGTCGCGCTTCGGATTTCTGGTTCGTTAAGATCCAGATATAGGTGGCGATACCCGTGTTGAAGAACAGCCTTTCAGGTAGCGCAATAATACACTCCAGCCAGTCGTTTTCGATGATCCAGCGTCGGATTTCACTCTCACCGCTACCGGCATCCCCCGTAAAGAGCGGCGATCCGTTAAAGACGATGCCAACCCGACTCCCGCGGTTCTCCATCTTGGAGAGCATGTGTTGTAGGAACAATAATGCTCCATCGGAGGAGCGAGGTGTCCCCGCTGAGAACCTACCGTTAGCGGTCTGCGCGTCCGCTTTCACCACCGCTTCGTCAGACTTCCAACTGACACCGAAGGGCGGATTTGTAATCATATAGTCGAAACGTCGCTCTTGAAATTGGTCGTCAGAGAGACTGGAACCGAGCCGAATATTGCCGGGATTTTCACCGGTGATGAGCATATCCGACTTGCAAATTGCGTAGGTCTGGGCGTTGAGTTCCTGACCCAACAACAGAATGTCGGCATCCGGGTTAATCTGTTCGCGGAAGTATTCCTTGCCAATCGTCAACATGCCACCCGTCCCACAGCACGGATCGAAGATACTGCGGATCACTCCCTGCCCTTGCAGACCCTCAGTGTGTTCCGCAAACAGCAGCGAAACCAATAACCGCACGACATCCCGCGGTGTGTAGTGTTCCCCACTCGTTTCATTGGACATCTCTGAGAATCGGCGGAGCAGTTCCTCAAAGACCTGTCCCATCGTGTGATTGTCTACTTCGTTTGGGTGTAGATCAACCTCAGTGAACTTATCGCAAAAAATGAACAACCGGTTGTTTCTGTGCAGTCGTTCGATAAACCGATCGAGATTGAAGTTTTCGATGATGTCGCGGACGTCCTTGCTGAATCCACCGATGTAGTTCTCGAAGTTGAGATGGATATTGTTCGAGTCATCTTTCAGTCGGGAGAGGTCGTACTGGGAGGTGTTGTAGAAGCGGATGCCAATCGCTTTCTGAATAATCGGTGGGAGTTGATCTTCCTCTACTAAGTCTTTAAACTGATTGTAGGTATCAATCGCTTTCTCTTTGCGTCCGTCCTCATCTAAGATGCAGTCCAATCGGCGGAGTACCAGAAACGGGAGGGTGATGTCGCCGTATTCGTGCGGTTTGAAAAGTCCACGCAGCACATCGTCCGCAACATTCCAAACCAGATTTGCCAATTCTTGATAATTCGCCATGCGTTTCCTTCTCTCTATTATATTATTTCTCAATGGGTTAAGAGAGCATAACAGATTCCAAGAAAAAATCAAGTCAAAACACCCGTAGTTGCAGGACTATTTATAGTAAAGTTTAGAATTAATTAGACACTCCGCACCGGCGAGGTTAGAAACCTTGAAGAAACACCCCAGCAAAAACCCTACTAGGGGAGGGGCGAATGTCTATTTATTTTTCGGTTTTACTATAGTTTTAAGGTTGTCCGATTGATGTGGAAAGTCGCGATTGGGAGAGTGCTTCTACAAAAGCATGAACTTTCAGAGTATTCAGAGTAAAACTGAAAAGTGTTAGATTTGAAATAAGGCTATAAACCCATGTAATAACTGGTTTCTTGATAGTTGCATTGAGAGGTGTTCGGAAGTCTACTCTGAAAATTTATATGTTAGAGGACTTACGCAATTTTGACCATAGCAC
>JAAXHD010000412.1 GCA_012271015.1 Candidatus Poribacteria bacterium
TCCACCAACGGGTACGCTTTCAGATGCGCAGGTCGTTCAAGGAACGAATGGACCACTTGTGAAGTGGGATGTTGATAATCCATCGGGGATTCGGGAGGTTGCAATCGTGCGAAAACGTTATATGCTACAGAATGAAACCGATGTCTCGTTGCCTTTTCAGAATCCCGATGAAGTGCTTGCTGCTGCCGACCGAGATGGAAACGGTATCCCCGAAGACGATATAACCATCGTTGGACGGGTTGATGTCACACAAACACAGTTTGAAGATCCTACTGTCTTTGAGGAAATTGATGTCACCAGCGAGTTTTTTGATCCGAACAACCTCCACTACTACTATGCTGTTGTGCCTGTCGACGCAATGGGATTTATGGGTACACCGAATATTGTGCCGAACAGCATCACGCCAAGTGTGGACACCGTGAGGGGCGCACCTTCTTTCTTTATTCATACCCAACCACACGGCGTGGGAGAATGGAATGTTGAAGTCCAAAGCACGCAGCCGCTGCAGGCTTCACCGCACTTGACGGTGGAAGGTCCAAATAGAAATGAATACACTGTCTTTCTGACACAAAAAACCGAGACGAAATGGTTCGGGACACTCCACACGAACGGTTTTCCACCGACGGGTATCTATCTCTATAAAATTCAGGGACAAACTGCTGCTGGCATAACAGGCACTCGGATTTGGCAGGGACAGACCTTCAATTATGTCGCAAACAGTCAGAACCGAAATGTCATCGTCGCGCCGAACCCGCTTTATGCGGGACAGGGTAAACACCTCACCTTCTATCCGAAGGGCTTAACCGTTGAAATTTACGATGCTTTGGGAAACTTAATTAAGGTGCTCGATGGTGCTTCCGAGTGGGATTGCACGAACGCACGCGGCGAAATGGTCTGCACCGGATTATACTTTTTCCGGGCAACCGATGGGAACGGATTCCAAAGTACTGGCAAATTTTGTGTGGTGAAATGATGAAGAGTTGTCAGTTGTCAGTTGTCAGTTGTCAGCTAAAGAAGGGATTGATGCATATCAGATCCCTCCTACTGAAAACCGAAAACCGAAAACCGAAAACCATTTTATTTTTTTTGCTATGCCTCTGTAGTTGTGGAGATGAGGGACTGATTGACCCGCACGGCGAAACAACGCTTCCACCCCCTGAGACAACGGGTTTCCAAGCTATCGATTTCCCAACGGCTCCAGGTTCCGCATGGACTTATGTCAATGTTGACACCGATCAGGAATTTACGCTCCGAGTTGAAGGCACACGCGATATTGGTGGCACAACGCATCGACAGTTGACCATCAGTGCGATTACCACCGATGACCCTGACCAACTCAGGGTTGAGGCTGTTGACCACTTGGTAGCGAATGCATATTATTTGCGGATAGACACCGAGTTTTTTGACGGATTTCCGTTCCCAATTTTTGCTACCTACTTTTCTAAGACCCATCAAGCGTTGATGGAATCCGCGTTTGACATGTATCTGCCGAGCGTCGATAGTCCGGGCTTCCTCCAAATATCTCACCGAAAGCATTTTCCGTCGCGTCGTCTATTGGATTTTCCGTTGGAAGTCGGGAAAGAGTGGGTAGTTTTTGAAAAGACTGCTGGAATACCGGTCACGGTTACACGCTTTGTCGTGAGCGATAATGAACGGGTTACCGTTCCCGCCGGTAGTTACACGACTTATGTCGTTCACGAAGAGGTCGTTTACGGGGATAGTCCAGAGCCATCGGTTTTCTTGATTAGTCCACCCGCAATTTATTGGATTGCGCCATCCGTTGGGGTTGTCCAGTATCGTTACAGCATCTACCGTGCCAGCGATGAACCGTCGTCACGAACCTTCGCTTTGAAAAGTGTACATCTACCAGCACCGAACACGGATTAGGTTTCTACAGGATGAATAGCAGTCAGCAATCAGCAATCAGCAGTGTCCCGCAGGTTCCCCACACGCGGAAACCTGCGGCGCAGTCAATAGAGAAGATATCTGGTGAATCCAAAGCCCTTTTGCTGACAGCCGACAGCCGACAGCCGATAGTTAATAACTATTTAGCACATCGAAACGTCCCGATTACCATCATCGGCGGCGGGATACACGGTGTGTCTATCGCAATTCGACTGCTCCGTGATGTACCAGCGGCAGCGAAAAGCCTCGCGATTGTCGACCGACATCCGCAGCCCCTTACCCAATGGCGTTGTAAAACAGAACGCCAAGGCATGAAATTTCTCCGCTCACCCGCTGTTCATCACATTACTTCCGATGCGCTGGGTATCGTGGAATACGCCGAACGTCACAACCGAACGAATGAATTAGCACCCCCGTATTCGCAACCCTCTACGCAACTTTTTTGGGATTTCTGCAACGGCGCGCTTGCGGAATCGGGATTACAAATCCCTCCTACAAAGAACAGCGTCTATTACCAGTTTGATGTAGCGAAATTGCGGTGGGATAAAGGGGCTGGCAGGTTTCCATTCCGCCTCATCTCAACAAATAGTGAAGGGTTTCGGAGCCGTTGTGTTATCCTCGCCATCGGAACCGACGACTGCGCTTACGTTCCACCTGAGTTTGTCCAGTGGCGACACCAATATCCCGATCAGGTTTTACACGCCTCCGAATTTACTGTGGGTTGTGAGGATAAGCGAGGCGATAAGGGAAACCAAATTGTTATCGTTGGTAGTGGTTTGACGGCGGGAACGCTTGCCAAAAGTCTCAGCGAACGCGGGCATAACGTGGCACTGATTGCTCGGAAGCAGTTGAAGACGGAGCAGTTCGATTTCCCACCCGTGTGGTTGGGTCCCAAAGCACTCGCCGAATTTGCAAGCGAAACCGATTTTCAGCGGCGTTATGAGACGATTCAACAGAACAGGGGGGAAGGGAGCATCACTCCCGATATTATGGAGGCTTTACTGAATACCCCGAAGGTTGACATCTATCCTGAGACCCGTGTCCATAACATTGCCACTATGGATGAATGTTTACCTGTCCAAAGGCTGCGGGTTGAAACGACACATGGTGTTATGACGAATGTGTCACGTATCATCCTTGCGACGGGGTATAGGTTCAATCTGCGTCGTTACGGATTTTTAACGGAATTACTCACACACCACCAGGTCCCGCTTGTCTGCGGACACCCACGACTTGATGCCGATTTACAACTCCATCCCATCGAAAATCTATTCGGGTCTGGCACGATCGCGCAACTTCAGGTAGGTCCGGCTTCAGGCAACATCGCTGGCGCGAGCCTTGCGTATGAACGCCTTCGAGAAAAGTTACTTTCGCATCTGTAGGCACATTTTCTAACCATCCTACCCCCTTACCGAAACACAAAGGAAAATCGCAGGGCAACCTAAAAAACCGTAGCTCGTAACGTAGTGGAGAGCGGGTCTACGGAAAGTAACACTAAAGTTCCATGCTTCTTCTCCGAACCGCAAGGAAAAATTAAAAATTATCGTGTCAACGCGTATGCGACGACGTTCATTCCCTGTTTAAATGCCCAAGTTCGTTGTTCCTCACCACCGGGTTCACACGGTCTACCTTCCCANNGTATGGTAAATCGGATGACTCATCTCCAGTCGTTCAAAATTCTTTTCCGGATAGACCTGCCGCATCATTTGATAAATATGCGGGCGCAAACCGCCGCGATAATTGTTGAGTCGTACATCACAATCTTCGACGTGAAGAAAACCACCCCGTTCAAAATAATCTCTCAACTTTCGGATCTGTTGCGGAGAAAGCCGAATCCCGGTATGTCCTGTCATATAGAGGAATGGATACGCGAATAAACCTTCATCGTCAATGTCAACATATTG
>JAAXHD010000311.1 GCA_012271015.1 Candidatus Poribacteria bacterium
ACAACAGAGGATGAACTTCTCGCTTGTGGTGTCGGCTATCGAGCGAGCTATCTTCGAGATGCTGCTGCTGCAGTTGTTAGTGGCGAACTCGTACTCACGGCGGTCAAGGAGATGTCGTACCCTGAGGCAAAGCGTGAATTAATGCGCCGAAAAGGTATAGGTGAGAAGGTAGCCGATTGTATTTGCCTATTTTCGCTTGGACATCTTACAGCATTACCGATTGATGTTTGGATAAAACGAATCTTTGAGACACTTTATTTCCGCCGGCGTGCTACGTATCATGAGATCCGTGAGTTCGCGCACGCCTATTTCGGGGATCGCGTGGGGTACGCGCAGCAGTACCTTTTTCATTACGTCCATGAATGTCCAAATTGGGCGGATGCTGAGCACTTAGCTCTGATTGAAACGAGTGTTACTGCTGTGGTAGAGAATCTTAAATCCGCCGCGAATTAATAAATATACCACTTTGGAGGAATTAATATGGCTGATGAACAAAGTATCGTATCGCTGCTGGAGGAACGTGTTGAACTTGCGATTTCAACCGTCCAACAATTGAGAACAGAAAAGTTGGAACTTGAGGCTGAAATTGCTCGACTTAATAGTGATTTACTGCAACGTGAGGCACAGATTCAGGATCTTGAAGATCGTAATAGCGATCTTAGGGAAGAGCTGGACGCAGAGCGGACAGCCACTTCGGAGGAACGAGCAGAAATCCGCGAGAGACTTGAGGGTTTGATGGAGGTCCTCATTGCCTCAGATGAAGGTTCAGAAGATGAAATCAATTTTGAGGTGGAACATGATGAATCGGACGCGGAGACAGTTGAAGCTGAAGAGTCAGTGGTTCCCAGAGGCTTTGCGGGTATATAGAGACTGAATTACTCGTGCGTGTTTTAGTCCTTTCTCATTCCTATATTATGAAGCCGTACCGACGAAAGTTCGCTCTTATTGCGGAACGTCCGGATGTCACACTACGGGTTGTGGTTCCTGAGCGTTGGTATGAAAGTTTCCAAGATATTGTTTTTGAACCAGACTTGGACACGCCGTGTGAAGAATTTCCGTGTCTAATTCGATTCTCGGGATACGGTAGCCGTTTCTACTACCGCCACGGTGTGAAGTCCCACTTCCGAGATTTTCAGCCGGATATCATCCATTTGGAGGAGGAGGCGTGGAGCCTCAACGCCCTACAGGCAGTTCGGTTGAAACGGAAATATTGCCCAAATAGCCGTTTTATTTTTCGTACATCATTGAGTATACCGACCAAACAGCGGTTTGGCTTTTTGCCTGTATGGATTGAACGCCATGTCTTTCGAGAAACGGATAGAGCTTTCCCGCTGAGTGTGAATGCTGGCAAGATTCTAACGCAACGCGGTTACACCGGACAACAAACCCCGTTCCCGAATGGCGTTGATGTGCGGCATTTTTATAAAATGGATGTCAGTCAACTGAGGGATTCTTTGCAGCTCAGCGACTGTTTTGTGGTTGGTTATGTCGGTAGATTGCTTCAGATGAAGGGAGTAGATACGCTCCTTAAAACTTTAGCACACCTTGTAAGCCAAGAGACGACACGTACATATAAACTTTTAATTCTCGGGCAAGGTGAGGATAAACCGAGTTTTCAAAAAACTGCCGAAACCCTTGGAATTTCTGGACATATTGTGTGGATAGACGCGGTGCCTCCTGAAGAGGTAGCCGCCTATATTAATTGTATGGATACGCTGGTCCTGCCATCTCGGACAACAAGCGGATGGGTAGAATTCTTCGGGAGGGTGCTTATTGAGGGAATGGCATGCGAAGTGCCGGTTGTCGGTTCAGATTCTGGCGAAATTCCGCACGTGATTGATAGCGCAGGACTTATCTTTCCTGAAGGTAACACAGAGGCTTTGGCAGAACGGATACATCGTATCGCACACGATACCTGTCTGCAGAACGACTTGATTGTGCGTGGACTTGATCGCGTTAAGGATTTTACTTGGGAGACGATTGCGGAACAGACCTATCAGGCGTATCAGGAACTACTTGCGGGTACTTCGCAGGTTAGCGACTGGAATTAGAATCTGGAAATCAGAAAAAGGAAAATGCCCCCGACTGGACTCGAACCAGCATGCCAATTAAGGCACAGGCCCTCAACCTGCTGTGTATACCAAATTCCACCACAGGGGCATTGCATGGTTAATTATACTTTACTTGGGTAGCAATGTCAAATTTTTTTGGGAGGATTAAAAAATAACGGTCGCGATTATTTCTCGCGATGTTTACAGTATTTTTGAACTACAAATATGGATCCTTCTATATCGGAAACCCTTGAACAACAATTATCTAATAGGCTTGCAGGAGAGGTCCGCTTCGATCTGTATTCTAAAGCACTCTACAGCACGGACGCGAGCCTCTACCAAATACAGCCGATAGGTGTTGTCATTCCGAAAGATCGTCAAGATGTTATCAAGACTGTGCAAATCGCAGCAGAAGGCAACATTCCGATTCTTCCACGCGGTGGTGGCACGAGTCTCGCTGGACAAAGCGTCGGTGAGGCAATCGTGTTGGACATGTCCAAATACATGAATCAAGTCCTTGAGGTTAATGTTGCCGAGCACTGGGCGCGCGTGCAACCCGGTATCGTCTTAGACGAATTGAACCATAAGTTAAAACCTCACGGTTTGATGTATGCCCCCGATGTCGCCACGAGCAGTCGAGCAAACGTCGGCGGCACCATTGGAAACAACTCCGCGGGTTCGCATTCGCTCATCTACGGCAAAACCGTTGATCACGTCATGGCGCTTGACTTAGTACTCTCCAACGCCGATGAAATCACAGCATCCCCCATTTCCCTTGCAGAATTAGAAACGAAAAAACGGGAAAACACATTAGAAGCGAACATCTATCGCGAGCTTTGTCGTGTGTGTGCGGACAACGAGGCCGAGATCCGTAAACGTTATCCTCGTATTTTGCGTCGCGTTGCGGGTTACAACCTCGATGAATTCGTCCCAAACGCTGGTTCAAAAGAGGTTACGCCTTATCGCCGCGATGGATGTGATGAAGATCATCCTTTTAGTCTGACGAAAATCCTTGTCGGCTCTGAAGGCACACTTGCAACAACTACCGAGGCGACAGTGAACCTCGTCCCGATTCCTAAATTAACCGCTCTGTGTGTCGTCCATTTTGAGTCACTTGTTGGTTCTATGGAAGCGATGCAAGCTATCCTGGAATGCAACCCGACTGCCGTAGAACTTATAGACAAGACAATCCTTGATATGGCGCGGGGTTCATTGGAATTTTCACGGCTTACGACTTTCATACAAGGCGAACCTGCTGCCCTGCTTGCTGTTGAATTCTACGGTGAAACACAAGCGGAATTGGAGTCGCAGTTAGACAGACTTGAAAAAACGTTGAAAAGTGCCGGTTTCGGCTATGCATTCGTGCGTTGTTTCACCGCTGAGGAGAAGTCACGCGTCTGGGAGACCCGGAAAGCTGGACTTGGCTTATTAATGGGTATGAAAGGCGATGCTAAGCCGGTTGGTTTCGTCGAAGATGCTGCGGTGCCGATAGAGAATTTACCGGAATACGTCCGCCGATTTGACGAGATTGTTACATCACATGATACCACCGCCGCCTACTATGCTCATGCGAGTGTTGGGCTATTGCACAACCGTCCTATTGTCAATCTTAAATCCGAAACCGACATCCAGAAGATGCACGACATTGCCCGCGAGGTTCGAGATCTGCTCATGGAATTAGATGGTGCTATGAGCGGTGAACACGGCGATGGGCTCGTCCGCAGTGAGTGGATAGAGAGCATGTTCGGTCCGCAGATATATCAAGCACTCGCTGAGGTGAAAAAGGCGTTTGATCCGAACGAGATTATGAATCCGGGTAAAATCGTCGATGCACCGTCGATGACAGAAAATCTCCGTTTCGGTACAGATTACAATACCATTAAAATTGATACTTACTTCGATTTTTCCAGTCAAGATGGATTTGGGGGGGCAATTGAAATGTGCAACGGTGTTGGCGCGTGTCGAAAGACCTTGACCGGCACTATGTGTCCCTCCTTTATCGGTACACGTGAAGAGGAGCACTCGACACGTGGGCGTGCCAATGCGCTCCGATCTATTATTTCAGGCGCGTTGCCACATACGGAACTCACAGGCGAACGGCTCCAAGAAGTATTGGATTTATGTCTTGGATGCAAAGCGTGCAAGGCGGAATGTCCATCTAATGTAGATATGGCAAAGATTAAGTATGAAGTCCTTGCCCACTATCATAAAGAAAACGGTTTACCTTTACATCGGCGTTTATTCGGTGAAATCGGCGCGCTCGCGCCATTTGGATCAATGTTCTCCCCCGTCTCTAACTGGGCAGTCAACAACGAACTTTCCAAATGGATTGCCGAGAAACTCATTGGTGTTGATCGGCGGCGCGATATGCCGACCTTCGTGCGTCCTACCCACGAACAGTGGTTCCGAAAGCGAAAGTCCCGACGCATATCGGACAAAAAGGTGGTTCTTTTTTCAGATACCTTTATGAACTACAGCGAACCCTCTATTGGTAAAGCTACGGTGGAATTGCTCGAAGCGTGTGGATTTGAAGTGTTACTGCCGAAAAAAAGGTGTTGTGGACGCCCTCTTATCTCCGAGGGAATGCTTGACCGAGCCGTTGCGAATGCGAGTTACAATATTGGAGCGCTTCGCGGTTATGCTGACGCGGGAATTCCGATTGTTGGGTGTGAACCGAGTTGTACTTCTGCGATCATCGATGATTATGTTGAGTTGATCGGCACGCCCGACGCGAAACGTGTTGCTGAGGCAACCTGTTCGTTTGAGGAATTCCTTATCCAACTTGCTGATATAGGCGAGTTGCCCTTGGAATTCACGACAGAACCGCGTGACATCTTGTTGCACGGCCATTGCCATCAGCGAGCACTCGTCGGGACTCAGCCGACTGTGAAGATGTTAAGCTTGCCATCGGAACACAATGTCACTGTGATTGATTCGAGTTGTTGTGGCATGGCGGGTGCGTTCGGATATGAGAAAGCACACTATGACCTCTCTATGAAAATCGGCGAATTGAGACTTTTCGAGGCTGTCCGTGAGAAACCACCAGGCAGTTTTGCGCTAAGTGCTGCGGGCTTTTCTTGTAGACATCAACTGGAACATGGGACGGGTGTGCAACCGAAACACCCTGTTGAAATCTTACGTGAGGCGGTGGTTAAAGGACTTGATTAGAGCGGCGAGATTACATGACCGAGAACTCAACGTTATTCACGTGAGGAAGAAGCAATGTCTAAGATTTATCAACCGCTCGATGATTTCAGGATCGTTGAATTACCAGAGAAACAGTTACCTTTTTGGAAAATAGCGGGTCCTGGTGCTATCTTAGTCGGTCTGTCTATTGGTGCGGGTGAGAGTGTGATTTGGCCTCTCATCGCCGCTGAGTATGGCGGGAGTATGATCTGGGCGGCGGTGCTGGGTGTATTCCTTCAACTTTGGATAAATTTTGAAGTGGGCCGCTGGACG
Organism: Candidatus Poribacteria bacterium; assembly: GCA_012271015.1. Taxonomy (GTDB): domain Bacteria; phylum Poribacteria; class WGA-4E; order WGA-4E; family WGA-3G; genus WGA-3G. The sequence continues at coordinate 5,511 of JAAXHD010000311.1, forward strand.
ATTGCTACAGGCGAGACAGTGTATACGGGGTACAACCGTATCTGGCGAGGTTTTGCTCCGATGTTCATCCTACTGACCGTGGTGGGTTGGATAGCACCTGGATGGGCACGGACATCGGGACTTGCGCTCAAAGCACTCGTGCTTGGGCCTGGTGGCTGGGGTTCTGATACCTTCTGGACAATAGTGACGTTTGCTGGAGTCGCGCTTATCCTTTTCGGACCGAAGATGATTTACCAATCCGTCGAACGGACGGTTGAGGTGCTCGTCGCCATTGTAACAATTGGGTTAATTCTGGTTGCTATCGCTGTCGGTTCAATGGAAACATGGCAAAAACTCGGGGCCGGTCTGATAAATGTTGGATACATAGACCCTGGCATGTCAGTAAAAAAATTGTTTAGTGCCTTGGTTTTCGCAGGTGCGGGGGGAACAGCTAATCTCTTCTACACCTTCTATCTGCGAGACAAAAACATTGGTATGGGTGCACAGTTGCCGGGCCTACAGAACCCTCTTCGAGGCAGGAGTGAAAAGGTGCCTGCGACGGGGTTTCTTTTTGAGGTGACGGAGGAAAACCGAAAACGTTTCACAGCATGGTGGCAGTATGTGAAAAAGGATCAGATACTGTTTTTTTGGGCACTCAACACGTTCACAATCCTGCTTTTTATTTTCGGTGCGCTCGCAGTCTTACATCCTCAAGGAATTGTTCCTGAACAAGGCAAACTCATCTACGACGAAGCACGAATATTAGGCGAAATATGGGGCGTGGCGGGGCAGAGGATCTTCTTATTGGTTGGTGTTGCGACGCTTTTTGGCACGCAACTCGCGCTGGTTGATGGTGTGTCACGCTCTATTTCTGATATTATCTATACCAACTTCCGAGGGGCACAAAAACGAAGCTTAAGTTGGTGGTACCTCCTCATCGCAGGCATCTGGATTGTCGGTGGGTGTGTGATCACCTTCGTTATGGAGCAGTTAAACGTCAGCGAATTAGGATTTCTTTTTAATGCGGCGTATATGGGTGGTTTCGCAATGGCGATTTATGTGCCGTTGACTCTCTACATGAACTATCGCTTTCTACCTGATTTCGCAAAGCCGAAAAAACTTTCTACCACCATGATGACAATAGCTTCATGTGTCTATATCGGATTTGCGATTTCAAGTATTGTTTGGGAAATTAAACAAGTAATTGGAGGATAAAATGGATTTGAAGGAGCGAAAAGCATTTTTTGAAAAGGAAGGTTATCTCGTTGTCGAGAACCTGTTATCGGCAGCAGAAGTTGAAGCGTGCCAAACGGAGATCCACCGTCTGCATCAGTTTGCTGCAGGACAGGAGTCCGATGCGGAGAAGGAACAGGCAGAGATCGCCCGTCGGCACGTACAGCATGAACCATTTGCTAAAGACGAAACACAAGGGAACAATTTACCCGTGCTGCGGAAGGCAGAAAATACGCGTCAGTACTCCGAAGTATTTCGGGATCTCGCACAACATCCGAAACTCATTAGAGTTGTTCAAGAACTCATTGGAACAGACGATCTGTTGCTCTTTAGAAGCACATTGATGTTTAAACCGGCGTTTCACGGATCTTCGCACGGGTTGCATCAAGATTCAGCGTATTGGCCCATGGACCCCCCGAGCCTTGTTACCGTGAGTATTGCACTCAACAACGCTACAGTTGAAAACGGTTGTTTCAAGGTAATTCCAAGAAGCCACTTGTGGGGAATGCAGTCATGGGGACATATTGCACGTCAGCAGGGTGCAGACCTCACCGATCGGAAGGAAGTCGCGGAACAACAGATGGATGTTCCACTTTCTGCGGGAAGTGCTTTATTTTTTCATAGTTTAATGGTACACGGTTCGGGACCAAACGCTACGCCTAACCCGCGGAACACGGCGTTATATGCCTACTTCTCACCGCAAGTCCGGTACGTCCCGAAAGATGGAAAGCCAGGTGAGAAAACATTTCCCGTTGTTGCTGGACTCGGTGGCAAAACGGAACTGACGCTTGTTGCCCAAACGTAGAGAATCTTCAAACAACCAGAAAATACGCTAATGTATATTCAGGATTTATGCGAATTTCAGGTTTTCTATATCAGAGTGGCTTCTAAACACGATTTTGTGGGCGGATGATACTTGTTAAAGATGTCTAAGCATAAAGAAACCGCCTCGCAAAGCTTTACGGAAAAAGCAAAAGAGAAATCATGAGGTTGAAACGCTCTCGCCGTCAGATTTTTAAAAGAACGCGCATTCGAGCATTAATTGTGTGGTACCTCATTTTACTCGGGGGTATCATCGTTCTTGTCTGGAAAATGCCGGCGATTGTTTCGCGCCTATAAGACAATCTAACGCGAACAGTGCGAAAATTTTGATGCATCAGATTAGGTGATTACAAATTTCTGACCTTTTGAATTGGAACTTGCTGGCGTTAAGGAAGAGATGAAAGATATTCACCAGATGGCTGAAAAGATTCAGCAGACCTTGGGGATCCTCGGGCAAGGCGGTGGGGATAGCAGTGTTTCTGGAGTATCCAATGGAACTGAAGGATCAGGTGATACCCAACAGGAAAATGTCTCAGTAACCGATGATGCCTCGGATGATACACACAAAAAACAGGAAGTTCTAACGCCGAGTATCCTGAAGCACGAAATTCTACCTCTCTATGACTATGTCAGTGAACGCCAAAGACAGCTTGATGGATATCCGTCGATTCTGCCCGTGAAACTTCAACAGGAAAACGGTGAGAAATATGGTTACTGGTATTCTTCTGGTTTCGGGTGGCGTACCCATCTGCTGACGAAGAAACGTGAATTTCACCAAGGATTGGATATTAAAACCCGATCCGGGGTTCCTGTTATCGCTGCTGCTGATGGCAGAGTTGTGAAGATTGAAAGAAGCGGCTATTTAGGGAAAACAATTGAGATTGACCATGAAGGAGACGAATTCAAAACGTTATACGCGCACTTAAAAGATTACGCCGACGGCCTCAGAGTTGGGCAAAAAGTGACGCGCGATCAGATTATCGGCTACGTCGGAAATACCGGTCGTAGCACAGGTGCACATCTACACTATGGCGTCTATGATATGAAAAGAAAGAGGTGGGTGAATCCGATTAAATATATTTTAGATCAGCAACCAACATTTTCACAATAATTGCATGTCTATCAGTATTACTGTCCCTATGAAAAAGGAGCATAAAATATGTCTTATTTAAAACCCCTCGGACATTGCAGCGTACATCCCGTGATGTGGGGGATTGTATTATGTATCTTGGCACTCCCTATTGCCCTGTTTGCACAGGACGAACTTATCATTATTTCGCCACATCCAGAGGGTATTGAGACGGAGTTTGGAAATAATTTCGAGAAGTGGTACGAGGAACAAACCGGTAGAACAGTTAAAACCGACTGGCGAGATGTGGGTGGCACCTCTTCCAATTACCGATTTATTGAATCAGAGTTTAAGCGCGTGCCAGAGGGTATTGGTGTTGATATTTTCTTTGGGGGCGGCACTGACAATTATCTCCGCCTTTCAAATAACGGATGGTTGCACGCTTACAAACTACCTGAAGCACAACTGACGCAGATGACGCAATCGTTTCAAGGAATCCCGCTCTATGATGTCGAACACCAGTGGTACGGTGCAGCGTTATCGAGTTTCGGCATTATGTACAATGAGGAACTGCGTGAGATGCTCAATCTCCCGAACGTTTCGGCATGGCAGGATTTGGGGGATGTGGCGTTGCTCGGTAAAATTGGCGCAGCTGATCCTAGAGAGAGCGGTTCGGCGCACATGGTGTATGAGATCATCCTTCAAACCCTCGGATGGGATGAAGGGTTCGCTCTCCTGACAAAGATTGGTGGTAACGTTCGCGGTTTCTCGGCTGGTGCCAACGCTATTCCGACGGATGTTGTCGCTGGGCAAGTCATTTATGGACTCGCAATTGATTTTTACGCCTACGGTCAAATTGCGGTTGTGGGTGCGGATAAGATTAAGTATGTCGTTCCAGGCGATGGCGCGGTCGTCAATGCCGATCCTATTGCAATCCTCAAAGGTGCCCCGAACCTGCCCGTCGCACAAAAGTTCCTTGAATTCGTTTTATCGGAAGATGCGCAGAAACTCTGGATGCTCCGCGACACCGATTCAGAGGGGCCTAAATGGAAGGGGGGTTTGAACCGTGCGAGTGTTCTACCAGCCCTTTATGACAAATTAGGCGAGCGATGCATCGTTCCGAATCCATTTGCGATGGAGGGTACTCCCTTCCAATACAACTCAGAGAAAGGCAGTACCCGATGGGATATCGTCAACGGCCTTTTCGGTGTCTTGATTATTGATTCGCATAAGGACCTCATCAACGCGTGGAAGGCAATCCGGAGGTGTAAGGACCCAGCGAAACGTGACGCAGCGATCGCGGTCTTAACGCAGATGCCGATAACCGAAGAAGAAGCGATGAAGATGGCACATGCCGACTGGAAGAACCCGACAGTCCGCAATGAAAAGCGCAAGGAATGGGGGCAATTCGCGAAAGAAAAGTTCAAAGAAGCCCAAAAACTCGTAAGATAATCGAGCATGCTCTACTCGCTGTGGTTGTGTAGATGAACAAATTCGGACGTGGCTGCAGACGAGACGCGAGTGCCGCCTCCAGAAGAACTCCCACGCTGCTGGGTGGACGGTGCGACAGCAGGTTCGCTTTGCGGCTCAATCCCAGCTGCAAGAATGGTAACATCAACCGTGCCTTCAGGTTCGGGATCGTCGTCTCTGTAGACCAGCCCAAATATAATTTGCGCGTCGAATGCTTCGTCTTGCAGCACCTTCATCGCCGTATCCAATTCATTCATCATGAAGTCCCGCGGGGCACTAATATTAACAATCAACCCAGTCGCGCCCCCGATGTTTCTTCCATCCAACAGTGGTGAGGTGATAGCGTTCTCCATAGCAATCCGCGCCCTGTTTTCACCCGATGCTTGCCCTATGCCCATCAACACCGTGCCAGCATCCTTCATGATGCTCTCTACATCGGCGAAATCGACGTTAACCCCGCCTGACACCGTAACAATATCGGCGACGCTTTTAACGCCGAGTAACACGGTTTCATCACTGATATGGAACGCTTCACGGGTCGAGGGTTCTGCGTCCACAGTATCAAGAAGCCGCTGATTCGGGACTCCGATAACGGCATCGGTGTTCCCTCGGAGTTCGTGGAGTCCCTGTTCTGCGTGCTCGGCGCGGTGTTGTCCTTCGGAATCAAATGGACACGTCACAACAGCTATCGTTAAAGCACCCTGTTCCCCAGCCATGGACGCAATCAGCGGAGCGGCACCTGTCCCTGTTCCACCGCCCATGCCTGCTGTAACGAAAACCATGCGAGCGTCCGCAACGATGGCGTTGAGCGTTTCCAAATCTTCCTCAGCCGCCCTTCTACCGATTTCAGGATTTGCATCCGCACCAAGCCCTTGTGTAGTTTCAGCACCGATCTGCACCTGTGTTGCCCCATCGCAAGCGCGGAGTGCCTCCAAGTCTGTATTCACAGCATAAAATTCAATACCTTTCAAGCCGGATGCAATCATTCGTTTGACAATGCTGCCACCTGCGTCGCCGACACCGAAGACCTTAATTATATTTCGTGCTGGCTTGGATGCTTCTTTTTTCTGCGTCATAGTCCTTCCCCCCTTAACTTCTTCAACGCCAAATTCCTCGCGCAGAAGCCCTCGAATTTGGCTGAGTCTTGTCTTGACAGTGCCAACTGCCAAACCAAGCTCCGTCGCAATCTCTTTGATCGTCCACATTTCTAAGTAGTACAGCACTGCGACAGCCTGAACCCGCTCTGGCAGGTCATGTACCGCCTCGGTTACAGCCGCTCGAAGTTCCGTTTCTCGAAATCGGGCAAGCACATCTCGATCAATAGTTGCCGCAAGTTCCTCGGCGCTCTGAAGAATTTCACTTCTGGTGTGCGAGTTAGTGGTGTAGTACCTTCTGCAAGTCGTGTATGCTATCTTCCTCACCCAAGCACCGAAACTGCTGACTTGGCGTAAGTCTCTGATGTTTTCCCAGACGGCTACCCAGATATCCTGAAAAATCTCTTCAGCATCGCGGATCTGGCGGGAGTTTAAAACAACCAGTTGCCAAATTCTGGAACTGTGGCGGGCGGCGAGTTGGGCAAACGCTGCCTCATCCCCGTCTCGTACCAACTGAATGAGTTCGCCATCTGTCAAGTCTGTGTACGCTGATGAATCGTATCGCATCATGAATTCCCAATAAGATTTGGTTATTATAAAGAGGGGAATTTTTGGGGAAAAGGTTTAAATTTTTTTATGTGAACGGAGGAACTTAGTAGATGCTGCTCGTCGGAGGCAAATCTTTTATCGCCGTCGGGATGCCATATCAAATCCGACCGCTGCGACAAGTACGACCCCTTTGATTATGTCTTGCCATGAGGCGTCCATGTTTGCCATACTCATTCCATTGTTTAGGCTTTCCATGACGAACGCGCCTAAAATTGCACCGAAGATGCTCCCACGTCCACCCATCAAACTGGCACCGCCAATAACACACGCAGCAATCGCATCTAACTCCAGCAGCCGCCCGGCTTCCGGACTGGCACTTCCGACACGCGCTGCCATAACAACGCCAGCAATTGCCATCAGCGCACCCATCGTTGCAAATACCCGTAGCGTAATTCCACGGACGTTAATCCCAGAGAGGTACGCCGCCTCCGCGTTTCCACCGACTGCATATACATAACGTCCAAAACGGGTATGGTTGGCGATGAAATGAAATACAAACGCTAAACCGAATAGAATGCAGACCGGAAAGGGAATCCCCTTGTGAGTATTCATCACAGAGATGAACGTTACAATGAGTGCGGACATCCCGATGAACTTCAATAGAAGAACTCTTAAGGATGTTTGCTCAGTACCGTAGTGTCGTTGGGCGGTTCGCTGTCGGTAAAAGCGGTAGCCATTGATGCCCAATCCAACGACCATGAGTGTCCATCCAAGCGTTGACGAGAGATAGGCGTTTCCGATCGCTTTGAGCCAGTTGTCTGGAAGCAGGATGGTCTCGCCTTTGGTAAACGCTAACATCAACCCCCGATACGCCAAAAATCCGCCCAATGTGACAATAAACGCTGGGATTCGCTGATA
>JAAXHD010000063.1 GCA_012271015.1 Candidatus Poribacteria bacterium
AGAAACCCGTGCGACAGAAGAAGCACGCGCACGACAGGAAGCGGAAACTGAACTCACAAAAGCACTGGCAGCACTCAAACGTCTGCAAACTTCTGAACAGGAATAAGACAGACGAGTATGTAAAGATTTATGAAAGACGATACGCTTTTCCCACTCTATAATAAAAGTGAAGGCGCAGACGCACCGCATCCGCCGCCAAAAGTATCACAAGACGGAAAGTCTTCTGGTGTAACATCGATGCATGCCCGTCGTGTCTACATCGAAACCTACGGATGTCAGATGAACGTCAGCGACAGTGAATTGATGGCAGGCATTTTGACGCAAAGTGGACACCAGACCGTCCCACACCTTGACGATGCCGATGTTGTCCTCGTCAATACCTGTGCGATACGAGAAAACGCCGAGACGAAAGTAATTAATCGGCTGAAGCATCTGAATCACCGGAAACGCCGCCACCCAGAACTCATTATCGGAGTCTGCGGTTGTATGGCGCAACACCTCCGAGACCGACTCTTGGATGCCGCACCGTATGTAGACCTCGTCATGGGACCGGATGCCTATCGGAATCTGCCTGTGGCTTTGGATTCTTTGGCACGTGATGTCGAGTCACATGTGTCTCTGACCGATCGCGATCCGTTTGTCGGATTACGGTTGGACAAAAACGAGGATTACGCCGACATCGCTCCCATCCGAAAAGAGGGGATTCGGGCGTGGCTCACCATCCAGCGCGGGTGCGATAAGATGTGCACCTTCTGTATTGTCCCTTTCGTCCGTGGTAGAGAACGCAGTCTCCCGCTAAAACTCCTCGTTGAAGATGTCGAGAAACTCGTTGATCAAGGGTTCAAAGAGGTTGTGCTTCTTGGACAGACCGTTAACTCCTATCACGATGACACTGCTGATTTCGGAGATCTTCTCTACGCTGTCGGTGAAGTGAATGGATTGGAGCGTGTGCGATTTACCTCTCCACATCCAGCAGACGCGACGGACAGTATGATTGATGCAATGGCGAATTCGCCAGTCGTCTGTAACCATCTGCACCTCCCACTACAGTCCGGTTCAACCGAAGTCCTTGAGCGGATGCGCCGCACCTATACAGCGGAGGCGTACCGTACACTCGTCTCAAAACTCCGCGAACGCGTCCCCGATCTTTCCCTTACAACCGATATTATCGTCGGCTTCTGTGGTGAAACCGACGAAGAATTTATGGAAACGTATCAGATGATGGCAGATATCCGATACGATTCAGCGTTCATGTTCAAGTATTCCGAGCGTGAAGGGACACTCGCACATAAAGCCTTACCCGACGATATTCCTGAAAAAGTAAAGGGAGAACGTCTTGAACAGATTATTGAACTCCAGGAAAACATTTCCGCGGACATCAACAATGCTGCAATCGGTGATATCGTTGCGGTGCTCGTAGAAGGCGAATCCCGTCGCGATGCTGATAGATACCACGGAAAAACGGATGGTTTCAAGACAACTGTATTTCCCAAAGCGGACAGCCACATCGGCGAAATAGTCAGCGTTCGCGTTCACAGCACAACAGCGCATACCTTAATTGGGGAGATAGCCTGATGGACAAAGTTAGGATCAAGAACAAGGTCGAAATTGAGAAGATGAAGCGGAGTGGTCAGGCAGCATCGACGGTGCTAAAACGCATCGGAGAGACAATTGCACCTGGTGTATCGACTGCCGAATTGGAACGTATCTCACGCGATACAATTGCGGAAGTCAACGCCACATCTTCCTTCTTAGGCTACCAGCTCCCCGAGCATGAGCCGTATCCTGCCACGATATGTACCTCGATCAACGACATCGTCATCCACGGGATTCCAGACGAAAATGAAGTGCTACAAGAGGGCGATGTCATCGGGATTGATACAGCTGTCAGCATTGACGGCTATCACGGTGACAACGCATACACCTTCTCCGTTGGGGACATCTCACCGTCAGCCGCACGGTTGCTTGACGTAACTCGGAGTTCTCTCTACGACGCGATTGCCGAGGCGAAACCCGGAAACCGTATCGGCGATATCTCTTCTAAGTTACAGGACGGAGCAGAGGCTGAAGGGTTCTCTGTCCTTCAGAATTTTGCTGGACACGGTATCGGGCGGAATCTCCATGAAGCACCAGAAGTGCCTTGCATGGGGCTTGCTGGACGCGGTTTACGTCTGAGACCGGGTATGGTGCTCGCGATTGAGACGATGGTGAACGTTGGGCTTCCCGATGTCCAAATACTGGAAGACGGTTGGAGCGTCGCGACGCTTGATGGCACTTTATCCGCCCTCTTTGAGCATACGGTGGCGATCCTCTCCGACGGCCCCGAAATTCTAACGGGGAGTTCACTGTGGGACACCTAAGCACTAAAATTGTAGGCACCATCACTGCCATCCTCGTCTTTATCTCACTCTACCTTATCTTCGGATACGCACGCATTGAAGGCACAATGCTCGAAGTCCAAAAAATCTTTTACTATCATGTCTCTGCCGCACTCACTGTTTTTGTAGCCTTCGGTGTTAACTGCGTATTTAGTATAAAATACCTCATCCAACGGAAAACTAACGATGATCTCCTTGCAGTCGCTGCGGCGGAGCTGGGTATCGTTTTTTGCACGATCGCGCTGCTATCGGGTCCAATCTGGGCGCGATACGCATGGAATACGTGGTGGAATTGGGAAGCGCGTCTCACGAGTACACTCGTTCTCTGGCTCATGTATGTCGGTTATTTTATTCTCCGCTCCGCGCTGGAAGACGACAAACGTAGACTGTATTCCGCTGTCCTCGGTATCATTGCCTATCTTGATGTACCCATCGTCTATTATGCCGTGGACATCTGGCACGGAGGCTTGCATCCAGACCGTGGCACCAAGTGGAACCTTGAAACGACAATGCGGCATACATGGATGGTGGCACTGCTCGCACTCATTATGCTGTTCACACTGCTGCTCATCGTACGGTATCGGATGAAGAAAGCGGAAGCGCGTTATGAAATCGTCCGGCAGAAATACTTAGGGGAGGCATCTCAATGAAAATAGCGGTTCTTGTGAGTTGTTTGGTGGTTTTGGGGTTATTCATCTTCGCAACCCAAGTCCCGATCACCTTGACAGAAAATGAAGTCGCGAAGGCTATTGAGGAAGCAAGTTCGGAATCCGAAGTGCCTGTGGATGAAGACATCTTAGCACAGGTAGTACAACTGTCCGTCGCAAAACTGGAGGAAGCACAGCGCACACGCCTCAAATATCTGGCATCCGCCTATTTCGTCATTTGGTTAGTCTTTATTCTATACATATTACACTTAGAGCGACAGCAGCAAGAGCTCGACAAACGCTTGGCACAATTAGAACAGGAATCCGAACCTGACGCAGAGTGAACCCAATTGCCTTCCACATCCCGATAGATGTAATCTCTCAACCCCCTTTCTCACCAGGGTAGGTGCGGTTTCTAACCGCGCCGCTGATGATGGACACACTATAAACGAATCTCCGAATCCCGAATTCTGATCGTTGACTCCTGACGGCTCTTTTCAGACGATACACTTACCCGATCTCAAAATACATAAACTTCTCGCCATAATTGCGCTTCTCAATTCACAACGGTTGTAAACTTTATATCCAAAAATCGTTAACAAATTTAATATTAACAGGACGGACGCAAATTGAGCAAATATCGGACAGTCAGACCCAAAAAGCCGTAATTTCGTCCTTTAAACCCCCTAAATCCCCCTTATCAGGGGGACTTTAAGAGGGAATGCGTAAGTCCT
>JAAXHD010000021.1 GCA_012271015.1 Candidatus Poribacteria bacterium
ATCGTTACCGAAACGCTGAACCTTTCAGGCATGAAACGCTTGTGGGGACGGAAGGTCTCGGATCTTGCTTTCGGAGACTTTGTTGAGATATTGAAGCATAAATGTGCTAAACATAACGTGAGTTTTATAAAAGTGGGATGTCGGGTTTCGCTACGGCTATTTCGTCAAAAAGTGGCTTAAAAACCGGAATATCTGTGCAGTATGACGCGTTTTTGGGCGTATTTACCGCTCTACCCGACCTACAAATTTATTTTCAAACTGGCGTTAAACATAAGCGTGAGTTCTTTCAAGTCGGTCAGTGGACTGCTACGACGAAACCGTGTAGCGATTGCGGTTTTCATAACGAAACTCTAACGCTCTCTGATAGGCAGTGGGCATGCCCCGACTGTGGTTCTGACCACGATAGGGACGTAAACGCTGCGATAAACATCTTAAGGGCTGCCTTGGGTCCCTCTGTGGAGACTGCCTAAGCCGCTTCCTCGGAAACGCTGCGGTCTACGAAGCACAAGCCCCACGTTTTAGCGTGTGGGTGCCTTGACCAAACATGAAACAGTTACGCGGCAAACCGCTCAAAGACTTTCTGAAACGGGTGGAACCGCCGGAAAGAGACTTGGTTTTTATCCTACAAGACGTACAAGACCCGGTGAATGTCGGTTCTGCCTTTCGGATAGCGGACGCGTGCCGTGTGAGAGAACTAATTTTAACGGGTATCAGCGCACAGCCGCCCCACCCATTGGTGCGCAAAGTGGCACGCGGGAAACACCGGCGGGTCAAATGGCGATATACAGAGCAGACGGCGGACGCAATTGCATCGCTGAAAGCCGATGGTTACACGAGTTGCGCTTTAGAAATTACGGAGCAATCAATCCGTTACGATGAGGTAGACTATCCAGACAAAATCTGTCTCATCGTGGGACACGAGGATCACGGAGTAACAAAACGAACGCTGGCTGCCTGTGACATGGTAATTTATCTTCCAATGTATGGAGTGGGAGCCTCACTGAACGTTCACGTCTCGCTCGGTATCGCCGCCTATCACATCTTACACTTTTAATAGTTATCAGTTATCAGTTGTCAGTTAAGAGGTATTCGTTGGTCCAAAGCCCTTAGCTTGCAACAATACGCAGAAACACCCAAGCAAAAACACGCAAGCGACTCGAACACGAAAACCGTCAAATCACAAATACCGTTACTTATCCGCAAGGTAAAATTAAAAGATGTCGAAAACGATGCGAGCGATTATGTGTCACGAACCGTGGGATTACCGCCTTGAAGATGTCCCAATGCCGGAGGCGAATCCCGGCGAAGTCGTCATTAAGGTAAACGCCTGCGGGGTCTGCGCGAGCGACATTAAGTGTTATACAGGTGCTCCGCTTTTCTGGGGTGATGAACATCGCAAACCGTATGTGGAAGCACCCGTTATTGCTGGACACGAATTCATCGGTGAGGTCGTAGAACTCGGTCCGGAGGCTGGTGAGAAGTATAAACTTGAAATCGGTGATACGGCTATCGCAGAACAGATAGTTCCGTGTTGGGAGTGTCGCTACTGTCGGACTGGAAAGTACTGGCTCTGTCAAGTCCACAACATCTACGGGTTTCAACCCGTTGTTAACGGTGGCATGGCGGACTATATGAAATTTCCGGCACGCTCGCTTGTTTACAAGGTGCCTTCTGAGATTCCGACGGCGAGTGCGGCAGTGATCGAACCGCTTGCTTGTTCTATTCATGCTGTCCAGCGAGGCAACATTGAATTCGGTGATGTCGTCGTGGTTGCGGGTGCTGGCACGCTCGGACTCGGTATGATCGGCGCGGCGAAGTTGAAAAATCCCGGTGTACTTATCGCAATTGACCTGATGCCAAATCGGTTAGAGGTCGCCAAAAAATTGGGCGCGGACATTGGAATCAATCCGTCGGAAACAGATGCTGTCCAAGAGGTATTAGATCTCACAGAGGGCTATGGGTGTGATGTTTATATTGAGGCAACAGGACACCCGAAAGCAGTTGAGCAGGGACTACACATGATTCGGAAAGCTGGCACTTTCGTCGAATTCAGTGTTATGCGGGAACCGGTGACTGTGGACTGGACGATCATTGGCGACACGAAGGAGTTAAATATTCACGGCTCACACTTAGGTCCGTATGCGTATCCGTTGGCAATTGACTATATCCACCGCGGTCTAATTGAGGTTGAACATATTGTGACACATCAACTGCCGTTGGATGATTATCTCACGGGGTTTGAGATGGTTCAGAAAGGGGCAGACTCGATTAAGGTGCAGTTAGTGCCTTAACTTTGTCCAGCAGATGCCTTACTTGTCGCTTTGAAGACGGCATCGATCGCCCCGAAGAGAGCCGGCAAATTATCTATGCTAAAACTTGTTCTGTTTTGGGTGAAGGCATCGCCGACAAGTTTCCCAAATTGCCACCGTTCTCCATCGCTGACAATACCGTACACGGGAGTATGTGGATCATCGTTTATTTTTTGTGCTGCTACCAACTCTGCTAAGCATTGTCCCCAACCTTCCTCAAAGTCGTTTTTCTTCGCCTCAACCATTATTATCAAAGGTGTTCCAACAACAGTCATGCCTAATTCTGATTTTGTAGCCACGAGGTAATCCGGCGTACCACTCAGGGTTTCATCGTAGGTGATCGGTTCTCGTATCCAGAGCGCGTAAGTGTCGGCGTATGTTTTGTATGCCTCCCTTAGAACGGGAAAGATAATAGATTCACAGCGGGATGCCTCAGATGAGAAAACGTTAATGTTTTCCATGGTAAACTTAAATTCTTGTAAAAACTGTGCCGAAGGACTTGCTGTCTCAACCTTAAAAAAATCATTTGCTGTGTATTTGATTCTAAATTTTTCCTGGACTTCAGAGATTTGTTTGAAATCGCTAAATGCCATGATGTTACGCCTCCGGTAGAAAATAAAGCATCAGTCAGCCACGGCATTTTCGTAGGTATCCCCTTCCCCTACGACAACACCTTTCAAGCCGAATGGATAGGCAATATAACCTTCCTTGCGTTTCTCAACTATAATTTTGAATAATTGCATTTGGAATTTTCCTCACTTTTCTGTCGTCTGAGGTAAAGGTTCAGACAGACTGCTCCTACCTCGCTTTCCTGTGCTTGTGCCATCAATTGCTTATCTTAATTGTACTACACCTTAGCTTAAAAAGCAAATCTTCTTGGGTGATAGATTATATGTATGATAAAACACTTTTGACAGGTTGGTTCGGATAAAACTTGAGATTGGAACAGAGTTCCACTGTGCATTCAAAGAAAGGAATGATTCGATTCCTGCATTTTAGATTTGGCTCTTTTCATAGTCTTTAGTAGAATACGCTGGAAGAAAAAAACAATAGGAATGACCTAAAGCGAAAGAGGATAATTGAGAATACTAAAGTTGATGAAAATTACCAAGATTGAAGCGACCCTATTGTGTTTACGCTACGGAGAACGGTTCTTTAAGGTTAGTTACTGTCTAAAACAAAGGGCAAAGCCAATGTCGAAAAATGAAAGAGACATCGACTTTGCCCGTGGATTGTTTGAACCAGTGATAGGTTACTTCAGAACAGTTACTGTGCGGCAATAGATTGTGGCACTACCGACAAAGGCATTGATAACAGCATCAAGCACATTAACCTCGGTGATGATAGCATAATCGGTTGCCTCACCTGCCATGGCTTGTGTATCAACCTCATTGATCGGCACCAAACCCCACAACACATACCATTGCCGTGATTCGATCATATCGGTGCCTTGTGCCCCGTTACCGACTTTGTGCATGTGGGACGCACAACCAATGATGAACAACATTCCCACGATGAGAAGCACAGCGGAAAGTTTTTTGAACATAAGTTCCTCCTTAGAACACGCGCTTGGAAGACGCTCTTACTATTTATCAATGTCAGCGTAACATGAGTTCGCGTGGAATCCATGTGTAAACTGGACTGTATAACAGGAAACTTAGATTGCTTCTAAACCATATTAATCCATTGATGTACACATGATGCTATTATTTATACTAATGGTTTAACATGGCGAAATTATATAAAATTCTGACCTATAGATCAAGTTAAATTTGTGAAATGGTGCTTATTATAGAAAACGTCACGGGTTCGCAAATCACTCCTACTACATCCTACACTCAGTATGGAAGTCTTACTTTTGATTTGATTCTTTTCGTGGGTTTTGATAGACTAAGTTGGAAGCATGAAAAACAACAGTAAAGATAACCCAAGCCAACAGACCGCAACCGGAGGTATAGAAAGGTAGGCAACCCGTCCGACTTCTAAAGGATTCGGGTCCCTTGCCTAACTTTTTCTACGACAGTTACCAAAAGAAAAGTAGAATAAAAACAGACAGATCTCTAACCTCTTACAAATTGGAAGGAAACCTGCAAGGACAACGGACGCAGCAGCTCAGGAGCGATTAATTAAAAAATGAAAATTACCGAGATTGAATCTATTCCATTGCGCGTGCCTTATGAGGGGCGAATTCGCAAGAGATATTACCACTTCGCGATGACCGAATTGGTCACGATCTATAAATTTTATACCGATACCGGTCTTGTCGGTCTCGGAGAGAACCCGGGACCGCCGTTTGATCAGGAGGTCCTGGACACCTATCTCGGCACGAATCCGTTCGATCACGTCATGGGTGAGGGACGTTTTAATCTCGACATGGCGTGCTATGACTTGATGGGGAAACACCTCGGTCTGCCAGCATGGAAATTAATGGGTCAACAGGTTCGACACTGGGTTGCGATGGGGTGGTGGATGCCGTGTATGTCTCCTGAAGATACTGCCGCTGAGGTTCAGGTCGCTGCGGAACGTGGATACCGCGGTTTGAAGTGTAAGGCGCGCGCTTTTTACGATGTTGTCGAGCAGTCGCACGCGATCCAAGAGGTTGCACCTCCTGACTTTCGGGTGGAATACGATTTCAATGGTTCGTTAATCAACGTTGAAAAGGCACTGCCTATTCTACGGGAGTTGGAGAAGATTCCGGTCGTCAAGGGTCTTGAAGAACCGATTTTCGCTTATGATGTGGAGGGTTGGCGGCGGTTGCATCAAGAGATTCGGATTCCGTTCTATCTACACGGTGTTGGCGTTATCCGCGAAGGGGCGTCACGACAACCCTCTGGTCCATGGATTGGACTTCGGGCAGGCGATTTTGACGGTGCGCTGTGTAGCCACGAGAGTGTCAAAAGTGCTTTAGCATCGGGG
Organism: Candidatus Poribacteria bacterium; assembly: GCA_012271015.1. GTDB lineage: Bacteria > Poribacteria > WGA-4E > WGA-4E > WGA-3G > WGA-3G. The sequence continues at coordinate 5,226 of JAAXHD010000021.1, forward strand.
TGGGCTTTTGCGGCTGCGAATACACCGATCCTGTTACAATATGTTGGTACTGGAATTACGGCGGCATTTGCGTGTCATCTGGGAGCCGTGGTACCGACAGCCACTATACCCGGTGTCACCGCGAGCCACGCTTACGAAAGCGACTTAATTGCTACACCGCACAAAGTTCAGCGCGGGTTTATGCAAGTGCCTGACGGTCCGGGTCTTGGTGTCGTGTTAGATGAAGATGCCGTAGAACGGTATGCCCGAACGCCTGAACCGACATGGGAGCGACACATCTCTGTTGTCACCTTACCCGGTGGTGTAAAGCACTATTACCGAAACCTACAACAGGCGGAACGCCTCATGAAACAGGGTGTGGACGAATCTTATGCTCCCAGTGTGCGTTTGGACGAATGGGAAGATGACGGTAGTGAAGCCTTTGATGAGTTATTCAAGCAGTTACACGAACGTGACTTGCCCGTGTGGGAAGCACCAGATTAGATTTTTGTTGGGTTTCGCTACAATACAATGATGTCAAGCCATACAAAGCCTGAAAGGTGTATCTTTATCCTCAGCAGTTTGCTCTGATTTCCGCTCAACCTGGGGAAACACCCAAGCAAAAACACCTACGCGCTAATTATCAAGTTCGTATAGCAAGGAGTAAAGTACTATGATGACCCCTGAACAACGTTATCTTTTCGATGTTACCGGATACCTTCACTTAAAGAATGTCATGACTGACGAGGAACTGAAAGGGGCGCAAGAAGCCGCGAATGAATACATCAATACCCCTACCGAAGAACTCCCACCCGGATTTGACTCCAGCGAAAAAAACCTCCCAAACGGTTTTGCCTTTGCGAAATCCTTAGAGGCACTCACGATGCACCGATCCACGTGGCCCATCATCAAGGAACTGACGAATAACAAACCGCAGTTGATGCGTGGAACAATGATTGCAGATCGGGCCGGTGTGTCGGAGTCGGAGGAGGGACTCCGCTTGCATTGCGCGCGAGAAGATTTTGGATGGCACTGCAACCGTTTTGAGGTCCGAAACGGTCGCATCTTTTGTGATGATTTTGTCGTTTTTCCCTACCTGTACGATGTGCATCCGGGAGATGGTGGACTGTTGGTCGTTCCGGGGACACACAAGACTTTTTTCGATCGTCCTGAACACCTCTATAACAACGGAAGGGTTAAGGATGCCGATGATATACCAGAAGGGGTCGTTAACATCACGCCAAAGGCAGGGGATTTCGTAATCATCTCTGAACTCTTGACACACGGTGCGCTGCCTTGGAAACCGAAAGACCGATATCGTTGCGTCCTGACTTTGCGCTACAGACCGCAACACCGTGGCGAGAGTCGCGTGCCGGAAGAGGTGAGGACACGATTATCGCCAGAAACGCTGGAACTCATCTCCCAAGCAGGCCACTACGACACGAAAGAGATCGTTAAAAAGGACGTTATTACCTTAACATAATCGGGGTTACAACCCCTCCCACAAATAGGTTATTGTGTTTTGGCTAATGGATTGGTCTTACCTCTGGTGCACCGTGCTGTTCACACCATGCGGCGAGCGGGCTGTCACCACCACCGGCATAATATTCTTTCGTCTTCTTGAAGGGTTCTCCAACCAGATACTGACCCAGTGGCGATAGCTTATCCAACAACGTCTGTTCTTGCGTTCGATAGTCCAGTGGCATCAGCCATCGGTACCCATAGCCGAACATCACAGCCTTACGAATTTGATCGGTTAAGTTCGCGCCTCCTGCGTGCAAGATACGGTTCTCAAATAGAAGGCAATCCCCAGGACGTAAATTCGGTTCGAATGCACCTTCTGGATCTGTCTGCCCTTCTGGGACGGGAATCGGATCAGGAAGATGGTTGCTACCAGGAGCGACGAGCGTTGCACCGGAATTGGGTTCACTCAAATCGGTCAGGTAGTAGGCGCATTTTAGTAAAATACGTGGCACCTTGTCGCCAAGGACCTTCGTCGCGGTGCCGTAGTCGCGATGCCAACCCGGGACGCGAGCGGTATCGGGTGTGCCCGGTGGATCGGGGTATTTGTATATCAGGTGCGAGACCACCAGTTGCAAATGTGCACCGAGAAGTTGCGTCACAACGGAGAGCATCGTCTTGTGCGCCAGTAGTGGGATGAAGACATCGTCAGTAGCGACGCAATTTCGGAAGCCGTCGTATAAGCCGTTGGGGTATGTTTGGCGTTTCTCACGCAGATCACTCGCTATGAGTCGATCGCTGACTTCAATCAGTTTGTCAACCGTCTCCGAGTCCAGCACGTTCCGGATGATGAGGTAGCCTTTATC
>JAAXHD010000306.1:0-4028 GCA_012271015.1 Candidatus Poribacteria bacterium
TTTTTTACCCCCTGAATCGTCAACCCACCGGTTGGACTTCATCGGGCAGTAATACGTTTTTCCCAGACTTTCAATGAAGACCAATAGGCGTTTAGCAGCATACCAGGAATCCATCAACACCGTTGAAAAAGCGACTTTGCGAACTCTAACCAAGACGCTGAGCATATCTTCAACGTGATCGAGTTTCGTTTTACCGTCTCCTTGTTTATCGTAGATGCGGTAGTCTATCAACCAAGATCGGTCTACCTCAGGATTGACGTAGACACACGTCACGATGCCTATACCGTTGGAATGTATTCCAACATGAATTATCCAACACACCTACCAGACTTCATTTCCAACTGCATATCCAGTAGAGACTTCGCCATGTACGTTTCCCTTTGTAACTTGGGCTACGAGGTCCTCTAACTTAAGACGAGGCAATTTCATAGTGCGGCGATTTTTGAGGCACTGATGAGGTTTGCTATTTATCGCTTTAACACCTTCTTTATCACTACATTTCTCTGGTCTTAGAGAAACATTGGGCTTCTTTAGTTTTTTCTTAGAGGGAATCGTTTTTTTAATCATGATGTATCTCCTTCTTATGCTGCGTTTGAAAAAGTATAATGTATTTCAGTAAAGAAATCAATCCATTTTTGTTTCTAAATATGAGAGGATAACAAATACGCTCGTTGCTACCGATCCTCAATTATCTCACGAGTGGCAGGTCTCTCTGGTGCTACTGGTTCTGGACGCTGACTCAGCCACCACGCAAATACGACAACGAGACACGCCAACACAATCGCACTCAGTGCCATTGGAACACCCGTTGATGCCCCGTCGCTGACGTCAATTTGGTATTTGGCGATGACCGCCGAGACTACAGCAACAACTGCCAACACAAGGTTTACCTGCCACGGAATTTGAAAAAGCACTGCAATGAGTGAAATTACTGCGACAGTGAGACTTAATTGGGCAAGCGGGTGATAAGGGGTCGCATCGGACGCTTCAGCATCAATCGCACCTCTGGAACGGTGAGGGAGCGTCGGTGCCCCTTCTTGATACGTCATCTCGATGAGACGGATAAATTCGGCGAGGAGTTTTCCGTCTTGAATCCATTCAAAGAGGTCGGGATATTCATGACGAAGAAGGATCACAAACTCTTGACGTTGTGCGCTGAAGTCTGTGAACTCTTCCCAGTCGTTCTCTGCGACGGTGACATACGGTTCAGGACCGACGCGGAGTTCGTATCCGTGTCCAGCCATATAGACGACACTGCCGATGCCTTCACGCGCCGCCATTGTAATTTCTGACGAATCACCGACATCAGAGTCTTGAATTGTGTCTTCCTGAGCGACAGTCATATCGCGTTGTTTGAGGGCTTCCGCCGTTTCTTCAGATTGCGTCGCCATTTCGTTGTCCGTGACGGCTACACCGATGCGGCTTACTAGTTCCATGGCTTCTACTTCGTGTTCAGGTTCAACGAGGATAGCGGTTTGACGTTCCTCTCTTAATTCGATGGGTCTGCATCGGATCTGTTGTGCGCTCAAAGTGGCTTGGATGAGCTTCACTTCCCATTCATCACTGGTGCGATGGATCTCGATCCATTCCGGGGTGTCGCCGATGCCTTCACCGAACAACTGGGACACTTGTCTGACTTGCCCTTGGCTCGCTTGTGAACCTTGCGGTGGACTCACCGTTTTTCCTCTCATAATGACTCCTTTGTGGTATTATAAAAATAGTCAGTTATTGTTTTTTTGTGCATTGTACAAGAGAAGCCGCGATTCGGAAACATCTTAACTCATGGCTAACAGTTCGGCGTAAACAGCCTCTGTCAATGCGGTGTTCTTTTTACTGCTAAACAACTGTTCAGCACGATTACGAGAGGCTTTATCCATTGCCTTCAGGCGTTCCGGATCGGTTGCCAGCGTTGCGATAGCGTCTGCAATTGCCGATGCATCTTCGGGCGGTACTAAGACTCCTGTTTCGCGTGTGACAAGTTCTTTACTCCCACCCAGTGGCGTGGAAATGACCGGTTTACCGACCGCCATCGCTTCAATGATGGTCCGCGGACATGCCTCAGGAATAATAGATGGCACCAGCACAATGTCGAGCAGACTCGTTACAATCCGCGTATCCGGCAAAAATCCAGTGAAAATGACGGAGTCTTCAACGCCTAAATCTCTAACCTCCTGTTTGAGTTCGTTCATATAGTCAACATCTTGTTGGAAGTAGGAACCCCCTACGATGAGCAACTTTACGTCTGTCCTACCTTTGAGTTTTCCCATTGCTCTGACTAAAAAGTGGATGCCTTTCTCTGGTGTAATACGAGTCACGACCCCGGTGAGTATTGCGGCGTTAGATGCATCTGGAAGGAATTCTGCACGGAGGTCTTGCACTTCTTCTGTGGATGCTTGAAAGGCATCTAAGTCGACCCCATTATAGATTAACGTCTGCTTCGCTGGAGGCGCGAAATTCCAGCGTGTTGCCTCTGAAACGAGAATTACGCGGTGCAAGAGTCTTTCGCAGATCCGATCCAAAATGCCATAAGAGGTAGCGTAACGTTTATGCATCAGGATGGGGATACGGTTTATCCTGGCAATGATGCCACCGAGCAGGGCCACCGAAAGCGAGTTTGCATGAATGAGGTCAATCGCATACCGTTTTACCGTCCGATGCAGTTGAAGGATAACCCCAAGTTGCTGAAAGTCTTCCAGTAGATCGCCGAGGGTAAATCGCCGACTCTTATTTTTTTTAGCCGAGGAATCTCCGACGAGATACGCACGGACACGTTCATGCCAGACCTGCCTAATCGAAGTACTATATGAAGAATCGGTTTTGTTGTGCGCGGCGGGTAGAGACAGTGGAACGACGTTTGCGCCTGTCTTTTTTGCTTCCGCTGCGAAAGGGCTATCACCAAGGCATCCAACAAAAGGCGTAAATCGATTCTTATCTAATAGATTGAGCAGGAGCAAGAGACTTCGTTGACCACCCCCGATGCCCGAACCGCTATCGAGATATAGGATATTGGATTTCGATGTGTCGGATGTTTTCATCTTCAAGATTTTGTGATGTAAGTTCACGAACTTCACTACTGTGTGAAGCGTTTGTGTCTGCAAGCGTTATGTGTATCTTTATACAGGTATCCGGCAGTAAATCTGCCATTCGTTCTGCCCATTCAATGATGCAAATCCCATCGCCTTCTATGTATTCGCTAAGTCCGAGTTCGGTAATTTCCTCGCTGTTTTCGAGTCGGTACAGGTCGATGTGATAGATCGGTATTTTCCCGTTATATTCGTTAATCAGGATATAGGAAGGACTGTTGACGACTTCATCTGAAGCGATGCCGACACCGCGGGCAATGCCTTGCGTCAAACAGGTCTTACCGGTGCCGAGGTCACCGACGAGCGCGATGACATCCCCACGCTTGAGTGTTTTGCCCAGTTTTTCACCGAGAGTTTGCGTTGCTTCTGGATTTTCTGTTTTAAAGGTCTGGTTTCTATTTTTCATTTTTTAAACTATTCAATCTGAGTTGCTGTGTCCGCTGTCCTTGCAGTGTTCTAATTGTTAAAAGACCTTTCATAACCTTAAAATAGGTTCTTTAATCAATAGGACTTACGCATTCCTTTTTAAAGTCCCCCTGATCCCCTGATAAGGGGCGGGGAATGCCATACGGAGAACCTTCATACCATTGATTCGCATTCATACCCCGGTTCATGCCACACGGAAACCTGAATACCGTTGATTTGAGGTTTCCCACACGGGAAACCTCATACCGTTGATTCTGATTCTTTAGGAGGTTTAAGGAACGGAAATTATCACTTTTTGCCTCTAAATGTCCGATATTTGCTCAATTTGCGTAAGTCCTATAGTGCTAAGGATATAGGTCTTCAGGTGCCAGCCGCGCATCGCAAAATATCCTCTTGTGTCAGATTATCGTTAATAAATTCACCCGTGATCTCGCCTTCGTGTAGCACCATAACCCGATCGCTCATACCAAGAATTTCTGGGAGTTCGGAGGATACAAACACAATTGCGACACCCTCTTG
>JAAXHD010000306.1:4133-4881 GCA_012271015.1 Candidatus Poribacteria bacterium
GAATCCACGTAGTGCTCGCTTTTTTCAAGTGCCATATTTTCGTTAATTATTCCGTGTGATGTGATGCCTGACGATAAACTCAGGCTCGCAAGCGTCATGTTACCAATAACATCTACCTCTAAAAGGAGTCCGTAGCGTTTTCGATCCTCGCTGACGAGTGCCATTCCATACTGTATCGCCTCGCGCGGGGCGCGAATCTGAACACGGATACCATCTATAATGATTTCACCGCTCCATCTACCATCGTAAGCACCGAAAATAGTACTAATTAATTCTGTCCTTCCCGCGCCCATCAAGCCTGCGATTCCGAGGATTTCCCCGCGCCGAACTTCGAAACTGATGTCTTTAAGCTGAGGGGGTTCAGACGGATAAGTGCTTAAGTTTTCAACTCGGAGTGCTATATCTTGTTGGTTTGACCCGTTTTCATCGGTAGCCGTTGTTCGCCGTTTGGGAAACAGTGCCGTTAGCTCACGTCCGACCATTTGCGAGATGAGCACTTCTTCAGTGCATTCGGGCGATTTAATGGATTGCGTTGCGACTGCTCTGCCGTCCCTTAGCACTGTTACTCGATCGGCAATCTGAAAAATCTCCTTGAGTTTATGAGTAATATAGATGCAAGCTACACCCTTCTCTCGGAGTTGGCTCAGAATTTGCCGAAGGATGTCTACCTCGCTTTCGGTCAAGGCGGCTGTTGGTTCGTCAAGCACGAGCAACAGGGCATTGCTTGACGTATTGATGTTGACTTGTA
>JAAXHD010000306.1:4974-6647 GCA_012271015.1 Candidatus Poribacteria bacterium
TTTATGGAGTGGAATCGTCAATCCGAACTGCGAAAGGAGTTCGCCTGCTTCGTGATAGAGACGATGCCTGTCAATAGTCCCGAGTTGGCACGGCTCTTTGCCGAGATAGATATTCTCAGCGACCGTCATCTCTGGAATAAGTGCCAGTTCCTGATGAATGACGGCGATCCCAGCGCGTTCTGCGTCGCGCACACTATGAAATCCCTGTTTGTTTCCGTTGATGCGCAGTTGTCCCTCGTAGGTTCCAGATGGGTAAACACCACCGAGAATCTTAATCAATGTTGATTTGCCCGCACCGTTTTCTCCACACAGCGCGTGGATTTCGCCTGGATATACCTCAAAGGAGACATTATCTAAGGCGCGCACACCCGGAAAGTCTTTGGTAATGGCTTGCATGTGGAGAAGCGGGACTGTCACTGTTCATCAATCTCCGATGCTCGGTTTACTGTTATTATAGCAGAATTCGGGATGGTGGTCAAGTTTATAGAATGATGTTTTTTGAGCAAATTGGGTGGGTTTCCCATATAATTTGACATGTTAAATCAGAGTCGTTATAATCCTTAAACCAAAGAGTAGCCTGCAACAATATGCAGAAACACCCCGCTGAATGCCACACGCGCATTCAGCGTTGATTCGCAAAAACATGCAGGCGGATTTAAGGAACGCACGTCAAAGTCCAAACGCTCGTTGTTACTCCGCAAGGAATAATTAAAAAACATGAAGTTTCTTACGTCTTTATGTGCCTGCTTAGTTATTTTTATCTCTGGAAGTTGTGCGAAGTTTCATTTGAGATCCTCGAGTGTCGAACCTACCAACCTCACCGATATTGTCAACGACGTTGAAGTAAACGGCACCGACTCGAAATACAAGGGGAAGAAGGTCACGATTACCGCTACTGGCAGAATTTATCCGGGTGCTGATGGGGATCCTCCAAGGTTAGAATTGTTTACGTATCACAATACAGTACGTTTTTTGATCACGGACTCAGATGCTAAGTTTGTGCGCGACTATTATTCAAGCTACATGGAGAGTGATCTTGGACATATTCGGGGTCATACAACTTACATTTTCACACTGCTGGTAAAGGACATTTCCGAAAACACAACCGAAGATGGAGATCGTTTCTTCACTATCTGGGCGGATGTCCCTGAACACACCGCGAAAGCGGATATTGAAGTTATTGACACAACGCTCGAACAAATTGTGACGGGTGATCAGAGTTATGTCGGGGAGACAGTGCGTCTGCAAGCGACCGTTTCACTTGATAGGCTAAGTGAACTACTGGAGATTCGAGATGATGTAGACCCGGAATTGGTAAAAAATTATACGGGTGCAATGACGCTCGCCACAAATAGTAGGGATGTGACATTTTGGATTATAGATGATGTTGCAGGGGGTGGTCTCTTTCCTTCAAACCTTGAAAAATACGTGAATCATCAGACGTATACGTTCACACTCTACATTGAAAGAATCGTGATAGATGGAAAACGGGTCGAGGTCACTACAGGCATTGCTGACGATTAACGAAATAGCGTTTTTTTGATAGGACTTACGAATTTCCTCTTAAAGTCCCCCTGATAAGGGGCGGGGAATGCCATACGGCACTCATACCGTTGATTCGCATTCATACCCCGGTTCATACCACACGGAAACCTGAATACCGTTGATTTGAG
>JAAXHD010000206.1 GCA_012271015.1 Candidatus Poribacteria bacterium
CGATTGATGAGATACGAGACGGTTTAGAACAGGAAAGATTTCATGAGAATGAAATGTCAGTGCGTCAAGGGATTGTAGAGCCACTCCTCCGGGGTTTAGGGTGGCCAACCAACGACACAAGGGTTGTCTATCCTGAATACTCAACCGCAGGCGGTAGGATAGACTATGCCTTATGCTATCCTCCTGTAGAACCCGTTGCACTCATTGAAGCCAAGAGTATTGGCAAGATTGACGAAGGCGCGGAACAGCAACTTTTTTCGTATGCGTTTCACCAAGGGGTGCCGATCTTAGTGCTTACCGATGGTCAGCAGTGGAGATTCTTCTATCCTGCTGAGCGTGGTGATTACGGTAAGCGTAAGGTCTGTGTGTTGAATCTCAGCGATGGTGACAGCGAGAAGAATGCGAACCTACTACAGAGGTATTTGAGTTACAGTTCCATACAGAATGGCGATGCTTTTCGAGCCATCGAGGATGACTACCGTCTATTGTCAAGTCAGAGAGAAGCTGCGAAACATCTCCCTGAGACGTGGCACGGATTGGTGGAAGTGGCAGATGAACTGTTGATAGAAGTAGTTACGGAGGCGACAGAAAGTAGATGCGGACACAGACCGAGTGAGGAACTGGTATTAGATTTTCTGAAAAACTTAGGAAGTGCCCCGGTGTCTCGTGAAGACTCCTTGCCGCCTTCCAAGTTACGTCCATTTCCCTGCTCCCCGATACGGCTTACATTTATTGTGACGATGCCGGATGGCGAGCGGATTGAACGTGATACAATAAGAGCAACTTTTGTAGCAGTGATTGAAAAGTTAGGAGAGCATTTTGGGATGGATCGGTTAGTAGACCTTGGTATAGATCGTTATTCTACGCCGATCATCGCGACATCGAAACATCTGCAGTTCCATCAATCTCAACGGGGATCGCATTACATCCTAGCGAATCAAACGACGGAAGATAAGAAACGGGATCTGAAGTTCTGGCAAACCCAGTCGGGATCGCATTACATCCTCGTGAATCAAACGACAAGAGATAAGGAACGGGATCTGAAGAAGATCGCCAAAGGACTGGATATCAAGTTGGAAATAGAGTGTCATCCAAAGGAAATGGTGTGATTGATTTCGAATTATTATGAACAAGAACTATAAATATGAAAATCAATATTTTACACAGATGGCCGCTACACATATCGGAGAAAACAATCCATCGAATTCTCGAGTTACGCGGCAAGCACATAGAAAGCGCTCAAGGAGACGAGTGGTTCCGGACTAATCCCGACATAGTGTTAGAAATTTATCAGGACTTACGGAGTTTTGACCGTAGACCGCTCTGTGAGATGGAGATGCCCGAAAAAAACCCAGATGGCCTTCTGGCACAAACTAACAGTTTATGCTACAAAAGAGCAGCATGCGTAAGTCCTACTAATTAAAGGTTTCCTTCAAGAGCACGTTTGATTAACATTCTAATCATTCGTTGCTCAACGTCAATTAAGGCGCGTCCTATAGATGTTCGCTTCTGTACCTCGTCAATGGCGGGCTTCTTGTCCACTATCCCCTGACCCAAGATACCTACTTCAAAATCGGGATTTTGCCGAATGCGTTCCGCGACCAATTCTGACTGTCTCTCAAGGGACAAGCAGTTAAATGGAACCTGTGTTGGTTTTCCTTCTACCACTTCTCGTAAAGAAATCCATTGACCCTCGGGGGTCATAGCCACTGGACGACTCCAATGGTCTTCATGAGTCATTGGGGCGTTATTCGCCATGAGTGTCTCCTTAAGGAATCAGAATCCAAATTATCTTTTTATATTAAACTTTGGACAATTTTTTTTAGATACACATTTTGAAGTTTCTACAAACATTTCGCCCCTCTGGGGCTTAGACCTTGGGGGATATGGCGTTTCTACACATATTTTGAAGAAACACCCAAGCAAAAACCCCCGCTGGGGCTCAGGGCTTGGGGAGGCACGGTTTCTACAGACATATCGCCCCGGAATCAACGGTATGGATGCCTTATGGCATTCCCCGGGGGCTGCCCTTTGAGGCAGACGAGTTTCTTTTTTCGTGAGTGCGGTTCAGGTAAGGAATCCGCAGAAAAATACACAACCGTTTAGAAACGCAACNNCAGACGCAACACGAATTGTCCAAACTTTAGTAAGTATTATACGATAAAACGAAATAAAAGTCAAAAAATGGGACTGGGTGCCACTCTGTGAAAAATTTGACTTTTTGGAGTGTTTATGGTATACTTTAAAGTGAAATTTTTTAGGCTATTACGCTTAAAATAGGGGTGTGGTAGCGGTATCGCGTGTTGTTATCCGCTTGAGAAATGAGAATCGCCAAAAATCTGACAGACCTCATCGGGAATACGCCAACGATCCGCCTGAACGCCTTGCCCGGTAAGGACGATGCAACGATTTTCGCGAAATTGGAAGCTTACAACCCCGGCGGTAGCATCAAGGACCGGATTAGCTATGCAATGGTCGTTGATGCCGAAGAACGCGGCATCCTTAGAAAAGGAGATACCATCGTTGAACCGACAGCTGGTAACACTGGTTTAGGACTCTCCATCGTCGGTATAGCGAGAGGCTATCCTGTCATTTTGACGATGCCAGAAAACGTCAGTCGTGAGAAATACGAACTTCTCTCCGCCTTCGGTGCGAAAATCATACTAACGCCAGAACATGGTGGGATGGCAAGTGCCATTTGGGAGGCAGAAGAGATTGTCAGACGGCATTCGCGGCACTATATGCCGAACCAGTTCACAAATCCCGCGAACCC
>JAAXHD010000041.1 GCA_012271015.1 Candidatus Poribacteria bacterium
AGCCTGTTCTAGGTTCTCAGATAGTTGGGGAGACTCCCCAGTTTTCTCCCGTTTTATTTTCGTGTTTGCGCTTTCTCAATTCAGCGGACCCAACTATCTCAGAGCCTTGAACAGGTTAGGTCTAATACGCTCTTCTCACGTATGGTAATATGCCCGTCTAACCTCGTTTTTGAGTAAAAAGTCCTTTGAAATGCTAATCAGACGACGTTTTCGTATTTGAATTTCAAAAGAATTTTTACCTGTAGACAAGGTTAGACGGGCATATTACCATAAGTGAGAAGAGCGTATTGCGAGATACGCATTTCTAATCTAAATAATGATGCAATGCAGTTGAGTTAAAAAGCAAGAGGTAGAACGCCTGGACATAAAAAGCTTACCAGTCTCAAATTTGTTGTGGCTGCATGTTTGCTGGAGGCCCGATCGTACGCTAACCACACGCGGCCGGTGAACTGGCCATAGGTCTGCAAGATCAACAGCTAATAAAGTAAGAGATCCTTCCAGTGGTGGGGAAACATGACGTCAGCACGAGACCATACACTAAAAAGGCTTCCAGCCAACCGCCAATATCGTCCATACGCCGTTTTGGCTTTTTAGACGCTCGGGGCGAAGGAGCAACGGGTGATTCCGGCGGCGAAAAATTTGACACAAAGAAGGGACAACAAAGTTTGGCCTACCTTGCAATTGGTTAACCGATCCGATGCTGGTAGCAGAAATTGGTGGGAAACCAAGACTAGACGCAGCCAGATCCAACGCTTGAGAATGCAAACGAACGTCGTTGGAACGCCCCCAGCCACGCTTGAGGCTGCCGGAACGCTCATTGTAGATGTAGTTTGTTCGGCTGAGAGCGCTGATTTAACGGCCGCGACCACCGAGGCGCGGCCAAAAAGGCAAAGGACGGCACGTCCGGAACGCTAGTCAGATGCGATGGGCTCCCAAACATCGTTCGCAGAAGAAGGAGGAACTTCTGGGATGGCACCCGTTATCAGAGTGGGCAGTCGTGAATCCAGCGGCAAAAACCGGCCGCAAGGCTGTTGTTTGTGTTACGTAGAGACATGCTGCGAGTAAAAACGGTGTGTAACGGTGAAGACGGCAAGAACCCGCAATGATTCGCAAGTAGGCGAACATTGATCCGCTACGATCAGCAAGAATCCGCAATGATTCGCGAGAAGGCGAACATTGAACCGCTACGATCAGCAAGAATCCGCAATGATTCGCAAGAAG
>JAAXHD010000198.1:0-5175 GCA_012271015.1 Candidatus Poribacteria bacterium
AGATTCAGAGGAATCTAACAGGATATATCATATTCAGCCCCAGCGGGGCGGTATCTGTGTAGAAAAACGATAGCCCTCAAGAGCAAGCCCCAGCGGGGCGACATTTGTGTCGTTGATTTCTTTATTTCGAACTACGTTATGAGATTCGTTGAATTAAAGCGTCAAATGTCAACTTGTGAGGTAAACATCATGGCTTATCAGATTCCGAAAACAGTCTTAGGTCGCACGGGATTGACGGTTACCCGACTCGGTACCGGCGGCGCGTATTGCGAATCCGCTGACGGTTACCGCAAGGCACTTGATGCCGGTGTCAATTATATGGATACGGCGCGCGCATACAGAGATGGTGAAGACGAAAAAGTTATCGGAGCCGCCATAAAGGGACAACGCGATCGGTTGATTCTTGCGACAAAAACCGCTCAACGCGATGCAAAAGGTGCACGGACGGAACTTGAAACATCTCTACGGATGTTGAATGTCGATCACATCGACATCTACCAACTCCATCACCTGAACACAAAAGAGGAGCGCGACCAAGCCTTGGCACCCGGCGGCGCACTGGAGATGGCTCAAAAGGCACGAGATGAAGGACTCATCCGCTTCATCGGTGTTACTGGACACGATTGGGTCCAGATCCAACACGCCGTTGACACGGGATTTTTCGACACCGTTCTCTGTTGGTACAATTGTGCGATGAAGATGCCAGAGGATACGGTTTTTCCTGCTGCCGACAAACACAATACGGGTGTCGTTATTATGAATGCCTCGCGGAATGACAGACTTTTTGGGGACGCAGATGCACCATCTCCAGAACAATTCTATCGTTACGTGCTTAGCCACAGGAGCGTAAACCTCACGATTATGGGGCTGCGAAATGTTGAGCGATTTCATCGAATCGCAAAAGCACTCTCCGAACAAGAGACCTTAGCATCGGAGGCGCGAGCAGATATGGAAAAATACGGCGCACAGCGGCTCGAAGAAGGCGTACTGACACCTTAACGCCGATACTATGGTAAATCGGTAAATCCTAAAAATATATGGACATCTCGTAGGGGGTTTTTGCTTGGGTGTTTCCCAAGGTCTCGTGCCTGCCCACAAACTTTTGGTAACAATGGATAGGAATTTCAATGGATAAAAGCGCATCAGATCAGACGGACGCCAGTTCGGAAGAATCCTATCCGTCCGAAAAACGCAATTTAGTTGTATTCGCGCTGAACCAGATTCTGATGCGTCTCGGTTGGATGTTCAAAGCCGAGTCTGTCGTCATTCCTGCGTTTATCGATATCTATACCTCGTCAGGAACCATCCGCGGGTTGCTGCCGCTTATTCTGAGAATCGGGCAGAGCCTGCCCCAGTTTCTCGTCGCGCAACGTGTTGCGCGGATGCCGAAAAAACAAGGGTTCTTTATACTCACAGGGTTCGGTTTTACTGTTCCGTGGTGTGTATTGTCCCTGACATTAGGACTTGCAAACTGGTCAGCGAATGTAATCGTTGCTATTTTTCTCGTGCTGTGTACCGTGCACTGGCTCATGGTCGGTTGCAATCATCTGGCGAGCGGAACGCTCCAAGGAAAACTCATCAGCCCCGAGAAACGGGGCAGACTCCTCGCCTATTCCAATGTCATCGGTTGTTCACTGTCGATCGCGTTTGCCATTTACCTCATGCCGCGCTGGCTTTCTGAGAGTGACCCGCGCTATGCGGTGATCTTTGGCGTAACGGCGGGGGCCTTCGGTATCGCCGCTTTCATCAGTTTTGGGTTTAAGGAACTCCCTTCACAGCCCGAAGGCACGGCACCTTTTTTCAAATTTCTCGGTGATGCGCTTCTCTTGTTGAGATATGATAGGAATTTTCGGCGATTTGCGCTCGTTATTCTATTGTTTTACTCCATCTGGCCCCTTTTTCCACACTATGCGGTTTTCGGAAAGCGGACATTAGGGTTAGCCTCTTCCGGTTTCGTTACGTTGATCGTCGCACAAAATGTCTCCAACGCTGTCGGTGCCGGTATCATGGGCAACATCGCAGACCGCTCGGGGAACCGATCCGTGCTACGGCTTCTGATATTAATAAGTGCCTTTACGCCATTACTGGCGGTCGCCATTAGTCGCATGCCTTCCGGGGCGCAGCTTTACTGGATTATCTTCGCCCTTATCGGATTTACACCCGTGTCCGCCCGTATCGTCACGAACTATACGCTTGAGATCGCACCGCAGGAGAAACACCCTCAATATCTCGGCGTGATGAGTCTTTTTCAAGCGATCCCCTTGTTTGTTTCACCTTTGGTTGGCGCGTTGATTGAGCAATTCGCCTTTGAACCTGTTTTCTTCGCCTGTTCTGCACTCGTTGCGTTAGGGTTTTTGCTGACCTTCCGAATCGCTGAACCCCGTTTTAACCAAGGCTCTTGAAAACCGGTATTCTATGGTTCTTCTGTAGGAGGGTGGAAACACCCCAGCAAAAACACTCCGATTCCCGACTCCTAACTTATCCCTTTGCCCTCTGATAAGGGGGTGTAGAGTTGGTTTCTCCTGTAGGAGGGGTTTCCAACCCCGATTCCTGACTATGACAGAGAAAAGGTCGTGTCCATTTTGTGGCACCCAAGTCGAATACGCTATCGAAAATTCTCCTGAGTGGTACCGAGATCCCTCCCTACCCGTCTACCGAATCGATTGTCATGATAAATGTAGACAGTATTGGCTTGAAGCCGTCTCTGATCCACACCCGCAGATCGATCCCAGCATCCTCAATTTTCTTGATTCACTCGACGATGAACAACGCACATTTATATCCGAGTCAACACGATGTGCGTGCGACAACGGCATTCTGATAGTTTATAACAGGCAGATTTTACAATACCTTACCACCGATTGGCACTATGCAAAAGCCGCTGTTATGTTGTATGAGTTGGATAACGTTTCATTCCGAATTAGTGGTGCCGGATTTGATACTGCGAATATGTTGTTTTTCTTAGAGGCTGAAGACGCTCGATTCACACTGAGACTCTATCGTGCCGGAACTTCTGTCCATGAAATTCGATCTGAAGTCTATTGGTTACAAGCACTTTGGAACACGGGACGTGTCAAGACCCTCTCGCCTGTGTCTGGACGTGATGGTGAAATGATTCAATGTGTCTCCCCAAACGACCTACCCTCTCGCTATGCGACTGTATACGATTGGATTCCTGGTGAAACGCTTCATGCTCTCTCTGCCGCAGAAAAAACACCGGAACTCATTCGGAGCCTTGGTGTCATGGTAGGTCGCATGCACGCTGTGTCCCAGACGTTGGCGTTACCACACTGGTTCACCCGTCCCCGATACGACGCAGACTGGATTACTTCCAAAATTGAAGAGGCACTTAGAAGTGATGACACGGACGCTTCCCCAGAGGAGCGCACAAAACTTTCCTCGCTTTCTTCGCGCTTCTCACGATTTGTCGCAGAACAGGGGGAAGGACGGGATGTTTTTGGGTTGATTCACTCGGATCTGGAACCCCATAATATCATTGTCTCTGACGGACTGCTCTGCCCAATTGATGTACGCGAATTTGGATTCGGTTATTATCTCTCAGATATTCAGACGATTTCACGCCATTTTAGTGAAGATGAAAAGACAGCTTTCTTTGAAGGTTATCAAGAAATCCGTTCACTCCCGACAGGGTACCGTCAACAGTTGGCTCTATTTGAAGAGTTGCACATGCTGTAACCCGTTCACCCACTAACCGTTGGTTGCTGGCTGCTTCTGTGTTGTGATTGACTTCCGTTCACATTTGTGATAACATATCTCCACGAATGGGACGAAATTTCTAAGGAGTCTCCACATGGAGCATCGCTATCTTTTCCTCGACCTACAGCACGTCACTCGAATCGAAAGACTCTACCGTCGGATGCACCAACCCCAGCGCCATCCCGAGAACCCCGTCTTGCGCGGCGAGAATCCGTGGGAGAGCGTCGCATCCCTCTACGGCACAGTCCTCTACGATCCACAGGATTCGCGCTTCAAAATGTGGTACCTCACAGGACCTTACGTCGATGGAATGGTGAAAATCCGTCAACGGGACGCACTCGGCAATGTGACGCTCCTCGCTTATGCCACCTCAACCGACGGCGTGCATTGGGAAAAACCGATCTTGAACCAAGTCGATTTTGAAGGAAGCACTGAGAACAATCTGGTTGATGTTGGACGCACAAACTGCGAGGGTATGGCTGTTATCTACGACGAAGGTGAAACGGATCCTACCCGTCGTTACAAAGGCTTTTATTGGGAACACGGCGGGATGGATACCTTCGTCCAGTACGAAGGACGGACGATCTGGGGACGTGGAGACGGAGACGGTATGTGGATGTCTTTTTCGCCAGATGGCGTTCACTGGACGAACTGCGAGACCAATCCCGTTATCCCACTTGGTAGCGACTCAACCCAATCCTTGGTGTGGGATCCGAAAATACAGAAATACGTCGTCTTTGGGCGATTCGGAGCAGGTGGACGCAAAACTGCTCGCGCCGAGAGTCCCGACGCGATTCATTTCAACGAGCCGCAACGCGTGTTTGAATGTGATGAGGTTGATGAGGAAGGCACACAGATTTACGGTATGCCGATCAATCTCTACGAGGGTATCTATCTCGGTATGATCTGGGTGTATCGCGAAGGCGTTGATGGCACGATTGACACGTCGCTCGCGATGAGTCGTGATGGTGTCAACTGGCAACGCGTCCTGGATCGCCAAACGTTCCTATCACTTGGACAGATGGGCAGTTGGGAAGACGGGATGGTGAGAATCAGCCAGAATTTCGTCATACGTGACGATCATATCTATTTCTATTACGGTGGCGTGAACGGACCGCACACCGGCAGGAAATTCAAGCAGGTCGAGCGTAAACACAAATCCATGCTCGGTTTGGCAACCTTGCGGCGTGATGGGTTCGTCTCACTCGATGCAGGTGAAACCGAGGGGTACATGCTGACAAAACCGGTAACGCTCAATGGTGGAGAATTACACCTTAACGTTGATGCAAGTCAAGGCTGTGTTATCGTCTCGGTCACGGATGATACAGGGGCACCTCTGGAGAATTATACCTCTCAGCGAATTGTCGGGGATCAATTGGATGCAGAAGTTAAATTCAACCGTTCGCTGGAAGTACTCACGGGGAAAGAGGTCCGACTCCAGTTTCAAATCAGGAACGC
>JAAXHD010000198.1:5307-9235 GCA_012271015.1 Candidatus Poribacteria bacterium
GCGGGGTTCCTTGTAGCGTGAACTGTTAGTTTGCGCCCATACCACGAGGAGGAAAAAATGAAACATATCTATCACAAAGAGGATGCCGAAGTCGTCCGAATTGAAGGCGAGGCACCACGTACACTGTACACCCTTGTTGAGCCGAATACCGTTGGTACTGAACACTTCTCTATGGGATTGGAAGAAATTGATCCGCATAGTGAAATTCCGCTCCACTTCCACAGCGAATCCGAAGAAATTATTTTTGTCTATGGTGGACAAGGGAAAGCGTTTGTCGGTGATGAAGTTGCTGATCTGAAACCCGGTACAGTCATCTATCTCCCACCGAATGTTGAACACCGTTTCGTCAACACAGGCGATGAACCGCTCTGGATAACGTGGACGCTCTCGCCGCCCGGTTTTGAGAAACAAATTCGACGGATCGCAGACGGTTCTGCGGGCATGGAAGTCTTTAGCGAATCTAAAGACGTTTCCTGAATTATGTAGGACTTACGCATTTCCCCTTAAAGTCCCTTGCCTTCTGCTAAGAGGGATTGGGGGTTGGGGATTTAGGGGGTTAAATAAAACGAAATATTCTCAAAATATATCCTTTCTTTTTCAATTTGCGTCCATCTTGATTGACTGACTTCACAGAAAACACAGGATATAACTTGTCCAACGGAAATAGAACGACAGTCAAGTTTTAGATTTACAAAAGGTTTCGACGATGGATATGAATGTTTTTATACGTTTGGCAAATGGTACCGCGTCCTTGATTTTTTTGGCACTTATGGGATTCTTGGTGTTTTTATGTTTCCGAACGCGGTCAAAGGGTTTAATATTGGTCGCCGCGGTGCTGGCCCTCATTAAAGTCAGGTTTCTCAACTGGATTGTCGCTGCAGTTCTTAACGCATATAATATAGGGCAATGGGATCCGGGTTTAGATGTAAGGGGCGAGAAACTGTTCCTAAGATTGGAGATCGCCATTATAACCAGTGGTATAGAAGTCGTGTTATGCTACAGTTTATGTCTACTCGGTACGTTTCTCATCTACAAAGAGTGGCGACAGGGTAAGTTTAACCAACCCCCGGTCTAAATTCAGTGGCTAATGGTGTGGTTTCTCTTGATAGTTCCCATTGGATATGTTACGATAATGGACGAAACTACAAATCAATATATCCCGAATGAAACAATGACGTTGAGGGGTGAAAAAATGAAAATTACCCAATTCACAATGGAAGATGTCCGCTGTTTTGGTGAACGCCAGACGCTTGAAATCCGTCCCTTGACTTTTTTAGTCGGCGAGAACAGCACCGGCAAAACCACGGCATTGGGGTGTTTCCATGTGTTGGCAAATTATTTGCGGAATGGGGAAGTGGATTTTAATTCACACCCTTATTCAATGGGAATCTTCAAAGATATCGTCAGGAACAGTAGACCGAAAGCAAAGACCTTTAAACTCGGATTTGTCTATAAACACGCTAATGAAGAGGTTCAATGGATAGTTGAATTTGTTCAAAAAAAGGAGCGATTTGAACCTACAGTCGATTCAGTCACGGTGAAATTCAGTGATGGGACAATCGTTTTCAAAATCGAAGATGAATTGAGATGGACGGAACGCTTAACTACCTGTGATGTGGAACAAAATCAATATCGAATAGATTGTGGAAATGAGATTTTTTCCACACTTTTCTTGGATATTTCTTTAGATTCTTTAAAAGGGCAACCTGAGGATATAGTTGCCTTGGCAGAATATTTGGAAGCACGGGGAAGTGCTGTAAGCAGCGGCTACGAACCTTGGGATATATGGGCCACTATATCTGTATTTAGTGCTTCACCAGTTCGCTCGCGCCCTAAACGAACTTATGATCCGACGCGAGAATTTAACGATCCGGAAGGCAGCGATATTCCTATGCTGCTTATGCGGATAGAGGCAACACAGCAAAAGCAATGGGAGACATTGAAAACCCAATTAGTCGAATTTGGCAAGAGTTCTGGCTTGTTTCAGAATATAGAGATAAAGAATTTTGGTCGTTCCTTGGGGGGACCATTCCAATTGGAATTCAAAGTGAGAGGGCCCAATGCTAATATCGTCGATGTCGGTTATGGTGTAAGTCAAATTTTGCCAATTTTGGTGCATGTTTTAAATCCTAATATTTCGGAACATGAGATGAACTTTTCCTTATTACAGCAACCTGAAGTCCACTTACATCCACGCGCGCAAGCTGAACTCTCCTCTTTGTTGGCACAATTGGGGAGCCAGAGTAACCGGTCATTCATCGTTGAAACGCACAGTGACTACATGATCAGCCGTGCCCGCATTGGC
Source organism: Candidatus Poribacteria bacterium (assembly GCA_012271015.1). GTDB lineage: Bacteria > Poribacteria > WGA-4E > WGA-4E > WGA-3G > WGA-3G. The sequence continues at coordinate 7,613 of JAAXHD010000198.1, forward strand.
ATCATCAAAGGTAACATTCGTCCCGAAGATGTGTCCCTGATCTATTTTGAACCAAAGGGAAATGTTGTTAAGGTACATAATATAGGCTTTGATAGAGACGCAAATCTGATCGGTGCCCCGACGAATTACAGAGATTTCTTTCTCAGAGAATCTAAACAACTTTTGGGGTTCGGAGATTAAGCGATGTGCGTCATTGTGGATACAAATACTTTTCATAAATTCAGAAAGCGAAACAATGAAGATATGGAGCCGCTCTGGACATGGTTGGAGAGAAGAGGAGGCAAAATTGCTTATTCTGATACAGAGAAATTAGAAAAGGAATGGAATAGAGCAGGCATGCAGGACCTAAGAGAGCAATTAATACAAGCGGGTAAACTCAAAAAAGTGCCTCCTCAAAATGTCGAAGAAAAAGCGAGTGAACTGACAGGTATGATATCATCAGATGATGAACATATTGTCGCATTGGCTCTGGTAGCCGGGGTAAAAGTCTTAGTATCCTACCGAGAGGGCGACAGCGATTTATTTGATGATTTTAGGGATAAGAATTTAGTTGGAGGCAGAGTATATACGAGAAAAACGCATACACATCTACTGACTAAGGACATGTGTCCTTAAAACGAGGTAGTGCGAAGCACAGTGACCGCGCACTACCGCATAATTCACCTTTACGAAGGCATCCACGTCCGTGGCGCAATCCCTTCCACATGCGTCTTCACATCCACGACCGCCGGTCTTCCCGAATCCAGTGCCTGATCCAGCGCACCTGCGAGTTCACTCGGTTTATTGACCGTGATTCCGAGACATCCCATCGATTCCGCCATCTTCGCAAAGTCGGCATCCGGGAACAGCCAGAGTTCATCGGAACCCGCTGTCCGTCCACCGTAGACCGACTCAACGCCACCCTGTTCTTGGTTCAATGAATGGTTGTTGTTCACAACGATGACAGCGTTAATCTCCGACTTCATTGCCGTGTCGAGTTCCGCGATATGATACCAGATACCGCCATCACCTGTGAAACAGATCACAGGTCTATCGGGTTGCGCGCACTTCGCACCCATTGCCGCGGGGAGTCCCCATCCCAATGAACCTGAACAACGGATGAAACTCTGATCGGGATGTTTAAAATCGATCATCGTGCCCGTCCAGATACCTGAATGCCCTGTGTCAGAGACAAGGATCGAATCTGACGGGAGATAGTCTGTCAGTTCACGACATAGCCGTTCTGGTAGCATCGGCAAACGTTCCGAGTTCACTTTNNGCGTAGGGTGTTCCGTACATCTCCCTGCATCCCCAACTGAATCGGATAATTCCGTCCCAGTTCATCCGGGTTAATATCGAGTTGTATAACCGGTGTGCCTTGTGGTGGGACTTTGTACCCGTTGGTTACCTGTCCGCCGGTATGGCTTCCAATAAAGAAGACAAGGTCAGCTTCACATACGGCTTGGTTAGCACACGCCCGCGAGTATGAACCGGGGGTCCCGACTGCCAGTGGATGGTCACTGGGGAACATCGCCTTGGCGTTCAGAGAGGTCGCCACTGGAATCGAGAGTTTCTCTGCCAATTCGACAAGCTCTGCTCGCGCGTCTGAAGCCGTTACGCCGCCCCCTGCCACAATAATGGGGC
>JAAXHD010000198.1:9306-22936 GCA_012271015.1 Candidatus Poribacteria bacterium
GCCCTCCCGATCGATAACCGACGTTCCTGCGATGCCTTCAAAGTCGAGATGTGCAGGTCCGGGTGTCCCTGTTGTCGCCGCACGGAAGGCTTGACGGATATAGAAGGGCAGTTGTTCGGGTGTCGCGACGTATGCACTATATTTCGTGACAGCAGAAAACGGATTGACGTGGTCTACTTCTTGATAAGCGTGCCGTTGTTGATTAATTTGGTTTTCCTTGCCGGTAATCGCAATCACCGGTGAACAGGCGAGATAGGCATCTTGTAGCCCCGCCGCGAGGTTCACGGCTCCAACCGATTGCGCCATACAAAGGCTGGGAGCACGATTCACACGGGCGTAAGCGTCAGCCATATACGCCGCTGCTTTCTCACCGTGCGTCTGAACCCGCTTTATCCCAAGACTTTCCATCTCCATTAAAGCCCGTGGTCCGATATACGGCATAAAAAAAACGTGGGTAATCCCATAGCCATGGACGGTATCAGCAATAAATTTAGCACCTGTCATTTTCGGCATAGTTCTTTCCTCTCCCTTTTCACATAACTTACAAGCGATTTTTAAACTTACCTTGCGGTTCGGTCAGGTGGTTCCCGTGTTGAAAGTGCTTTTCCGTATATCTGAAGAAACGCCCAAGCAAAAACACCCTGCGCTGTTGTTGCAGATTACGATTTCGTGCGAATTTACCTTTGCAACACGATATGAGATGCATTTTACCAGTTTTCGGTGTAACGTGCAAGCGTGAACTTGGCATTGGAATAATTTTGTAAGAAATCACCAGAGGTGCTATAATTGTCTCACCGCTTTTGAAAACATGTTTTGGAAGTCTCGAAACCGTACCAAAAATCTTCCATAGATGCGGAAATATACTCGCTTCCGCAAGAGGGAAATCACTATGAAAAGGCTAAACTATCTTTTCTTATTTATGCTAACTATTGCTATATTTTCCCACAATGCCTATACAGAACCGGTAGTGACAGATGGACTCGTGAGTTATTGGACGTTTGATCGACAGGACATTACAGGAGACACAGTCAAGGATGTCTGGGGCGAGAATGATGGAAAAATCGTCGGTGCTCCTAAAGTTGTCGGTGGACAGGTCAGGGAAGCACTTGAATTTGATGGCTCGGACGATTATGTCAACTTAACAAATCTCGGCAATTTTGGGGAGCAGGTCGGGGCATCTACTTTTGAAGCTTGGGTTAAAACCGATTTCAAAAAGGATTGGACAACGCTTTTCAAGGTGCTCGATCAGGGATGCAATATGGCGTGGGCAATCGATGTCAACCGGAGTGCGAAAGCGGGTTTCCCGCTTGCTGAAGACATCGTCCATTACTACGTTCGTCAAAAATCGCCTGCCGGATGCAACGCTATCGCTGTTGAGATTGAGTTCGCCTTGTCGGATGGCAAATGGCACCATATCGTCTTCGCGATTGTAGACGCTGGTAAGTCCGAGGTCGGCATCTATATGGACGGTGAACCGCAGGAGGTTATTGAAGGTTCTGTAAAAGATCTTGACACCTTTATCCCGTTTGTGGAGCCGGTCTATATTGGCGCAGCGAACAATCGCGGTAACGTCGAGCGGTTTTTCCCGGGTATCATTGATGAAGTCCGCATTTACGATCGACCTCTCACAGCCGACGAAGTGACCCGAAATTTTGAATCGAAAATCGGATTGTCCGTTCAAGCCGCTGAGAAACTGCCTATCGTCTGGGCAGCTCTCAGGACAGTAAGGTAACACTATAAGGAATTGGCATGTTAACATCTCACGAAAAATGGTTCTTTGATCACCACGGGTTCATTATCCTTCGTAAAGTCGTGCCGCTTGAAGATATTGAGCGTATGATTCAACTCGGTAACCAATGGCACGACACACCCTTGGATAAGTTACCCTCACCGCTCACCTCTACCTCCCAAACAGGTGATCATTCCCCGACAATTGCACATTGGATTAATCATATCCAATACGGCGATCCTGTCTTCCAACGGCTTGTGCTTAACCGAGAGATTATGCGGGTGATTATTGCCCTCACGCGTGGCACTCCGTGCCTTGTTGATTGCGCCTTGACGAAGAATTACAAAACCTCCGATGATATCCACTTCCACGCCGCCGGTCAAGATTATAGTGTTGATGCGTCAGGACCGCGTGCGGGTTTCCTCAACGCTGGTACTTCCTTGGTGGATGTCCCAGCGGGAACAGGGTTCGTCTGTCTACCGGGAAGCCATAAGCGTAACTTTGAACCCCCCGATGACCTTTCAATCTACGATGGACCGCCTACGGTTATCAATGTCCCCGTCAACGCTGGCGATTGTGTCGTCTTTACAGAAGCACTCTATCACGGTGGAAGACGCTGGACAGAATCCTATCCGCGTTTCACTATTTTCAACCGCTATATTGATAATGCCTCACACAATTCTCTCCCCATTGAAAGCCATAAACACCTGATTTCGGATGAGGTCTATGAATTAGAACAGCCCGCAGTTCAGGGGCAGCGAAAACAGGTTGTAGAACGTATCATGAGTGAATTGGATGCACATTGAGGTGTTGCGATGCAAACCCCCCAGACTGCCGAACATAAGGCGTATCCACTCGGAAAACCGGGACAAATAGCGACGTATCAGCATGAAAGTGAGGACTCGCTGCCTGATACCGTTGTGAAGACACTGACTGTGGCAATCGGCTCGGTTGAAGAAAAGACGAGTGTGCTATCCCAGTGGATCTACCTCCGTGCAACGAAAGTATCCGGTCAGAAATTCGCAGTCTGGTTGCTCAGCGAAAACGTTCCATCCGAGGATCTGAAGGTAGCCCGCGCGACCACATCTCGCTACATCCTACAGATCGGGGACGATGTTCCCTTGGAGTTCCGCGATAGGTTCACTAAGGAACCTGTCCTTCCCTGTCTAGGTGCGTGGCGATACCTTTTCCCGAAACCTATAGACAAAGAGGCACAAAACGATCGCTTCTCACAAACGGTGAAATACCTCGGGCACACCTATCGACTTGCGCACATATCCGGTTCAGGCGAATCTGTCGCGCCGTCTGAGACACAACGCCTTTCGCTCCGTCCCGATGTCCTCATCGGACCTCCCAGCAATACGAGACAAAAAGACGAAACCCGTCGCTACGACATGTCTGATTACGAACTCGTTTCGCTCACCGAAACCGATTACCACGAGATGATTGCGACAGGGATTAACTGTATCCGTGTTGATGACGAGCAGGTCGAATGGGTTAAAAATCGAGACGTTTTTTATTGGGGAATCGACGCTGTCGCACTCGGCTATCCTGAATGTTTGTACAGAAGCAACTACCTCGGTCCCGCCATTTTCATGGACGAACCCGCGGTCTGTACACGGGATCATGTGCTTCGTCCCAAGCTGGAGGCGGATGCCGACTTTCGGAGAGCGGTGACACCGCAACTCGCATTTGAGGCGTTTCAAGACTACTTCCACACCGCCAAATACGATGGTGCACCTACACGGTTATGTAAAGGTTTGGAAGCGCACCCAGACGTGGATTTGGGAGATATGCAATTTCTTCAAGCGAATCTCTATACGTGGGATACCATCATCAGTTCGGCGGCATATCAGTTGTCGGAGGGAAACACGGAATCTCCCGCTGCGATAGTTTTTGAGCCACCCGGTAGAGTCGGAACGATGCGGACACTCCCCGAAATGAATATGACGTATGGTTGCCAGATCCCGATAGACACCCCGAAAAATCTGGCAAGTATCCTCTACGGATTCCTGCGAGGTGCTGCAAGGCAAACCGATAAGGGTTGGGGCATGAGTATCTACGGACAGGTACACCGTGCCGATACATTTTGGCTACAAACACACGCCTACGACTTGGGGGCTAAGCATTTCCATTACTGGGACAACTACCAACTCGCCTGTGTGCCTTACGGTGAGGTCCTCGCGCTCTCACGAAATTTGAGTGCACACGTTGAAAGCCATCCGCATAGAAATCTTGATGCGTTACGCAAAGCCGCAGAAATCGTTATCCTCCTACCGCCCGGTTACAATCTCGGACATGTTGAGATGGGTAGGGGCAATCTTTGGGGGTTAGGGGAACTCAATTTAGAGAGGCGCAATAGAGAAGGCGTCAAATACCGCACCGTGATGCACAACTTCTTCACCGAAATTGAGAGAGCGATTCGACTCGGGGTTGCCTTTGACCTTCTTTGGGATTTGGCTGGACTCAAATTGTCCGATTATCGAGAAGTCGTCCGCATTCGGGAGGACGGTAAGGTTGAAGTCCATGAAGGTGGTAAGACGACTTTGCACGAAAGCGCGAGAATACCTTCTCGTCCAAAGGGAGTCTTTCCGATCCTGACTGTTGATATCTCCATATCGCAGACTAACACCCCGCTCGAAGTCCGTGCCTGTGCGACTGTAACCATAGGCTCCGCCGCTGTCTACTACACCCGGGGCGCAGACGAAAACGGTATCTACAATAACGAACTGGTCCTCTGGGAACTGTTCGGTCCAGGGGAAGAAGATTACCGTTTCCTGAACAGAGAGCACTCCGAAATTCGCATCAATCGAACGGAATCGGTAGCCGAGGTGGAGATTCGTTTTGCTCTTAATCGCCCTGGAAATTACCGTCTCCGAGTTGCAACCGTTGACATGGCAGGACGCACAGCAGTCGCATGGAAAACTATTACTGTATCTAGTGAGTGTGCCTGATCTCGAATGAACTGTAAAAAATAATCTTATAGTAAAGCCTAAAAATATGTAAACAGTTGTTCAGCGAACCAGCTCCCACCACCGATGGCGAGGTTTCCTAACTTCGCCTTTCACTATTCCTCAATTTAAATCCTTTCTCAAAAACACCAAATGTAGTATAATGATATATCGAAAGATATACAGAACAAAACCGTCTGGTGCGCTGTCAGATTTATTAAGTGTAGTACGATGAGGTGTTCTGACAGGCACACCACGTTAAACATTCAGACTTTTTTCAGCATCTTAAAAATTAAATTGCAGGTACACATAAAATATATGAGGAGGAGCGGAAATTTGCACCATCGAAAACCGAATTTTTGGCGCAGCTTGCAAGCCAAAACTTGCTTTACAAAAGTGGCGCAGCTTGCAAGCCAAAACTTGCTTTACAGAAGTCGGCTATTCATCTGCCTTTTTCTGATTTTCGTCTCTATGTCCGCCATCGCTGGCGATTGGCCAACATGGCGGGGACCAAATCAGGACGGCAGTTCTGCCGAAACCGGACTCATCTCATCTTGGTCAACCGAAGGTGAGAACCTTCTCTGGAAGGCAGAGTTTATAGGGCGTTCTACACCGATCGTTCTCAACGACAGAGTCTATGTCATCGGACGCATCGGTAAAGACATCACTGAACAGGAACGCATCGCCTGCTTCGATGCAGAAACCGGTGAACTGATCTGGAATTATCAATTCAACGTCTTTCATACCACCATTTCCTTCAACCGAGTCGGATGGACAAGCCTCGCGGGTGACCCAGAAACCGGGAATATCTATGCACACGGTGTCCAAGGACTCTTTTTTTGTTTCGACAAAGATGGAAATATCCTCTGGTCGCGTTCACTCACGGAGGAGTATGGACGGATATCCGGTTATGGAGGACGTGTCCACACCCCTATTATCGCAGGCGAACTCGTCGTAATTAGTTATCTCAACTCAGGTTGGGGCGACCAAGCCGCGACACGCCACCGCTATTTTGCTTTCGATAAACGCACTGGCGAGCTTATTTGGGTTTCAACTCCCGGTGGACGCCCCTTAGACACAACCTATTCCACACCCGTCGTTGTCGATGTCAACGGACAACAACTCATCATCGGCGGCAATGCTGATGGCGGTATCTATGCCATGAAGCAGAGTACCGGTGAGATGGTCTGGGGATTTAAACTGAGTCAGCGTGGTATCAATACGTCCGTTATCGTTTCGGGCACAAAAGTCTATGCATCGCATAGCGAAGAAAATATAGATAATACCGATATGGGACGGGTCGTCTGTATTGACGCGACCGGCATTGGTGATGTCACCAAAACCCATGAAGTCTGGCGATATGATGCAGTCAATGTCGGATACGCGTCACCTACAATTCACGCTGGACACCTCTATGTTGTGGATAACTCCGCGAATATCCATGCTGTGAATGCTGACACCGGTGAAGTATACTGGGAACATAACATCGGTAAAGTCGGAAGAGGGGCACCTGTCTGGGCAGATGGTAAACTCTACGTCACAGAAGTCAACGGCGGATTTATTATCCTTCAACCCGACGAAAACGAGTGTAAAACGCTGAGTGCCCAAGAGATAAGTCGGGCTGAGGAAGATCACTACGTCGAAATCTACGGCTCACCCGCTATTGCCGACGGACGCATCTATTTCACCACAGAGGAACATCTCTACTGCATCGGGAGGAAAGAATAGTGAAAAATTTTATTCCACTTTACGCTATCCTGATGGTGTGCATCCTCGCTGTCGGTTGTGCCAGCAAGGAAGTGGCACCGGAACCTGTGAAGATGGCAACTGCGCCTGCCGTTTCACTCCTGATTACACCCGCCGAAACCCTCACATCAGGCGATCCTGTTGAGTTGAGTGTCATCGGTTTCGATGCGGATGGAAAACAGACGAGTGCAATCGGTGCTATAGAATGGATACTCGTCGGATTAACTGGAGCGTTTGAAGATGGCACATTTACACCGGATAAAAATGCCGGCGCGCATGCAGGAACGGTCACTGCGCAATCGGGTGATATGAAAGCGACGGCTCGCGTCCGTGTTGTGCCATCACTCCCGTGGACAGAGGATTTTGAGACGATTGAACTCGAAAATATACCCACCCACTGGATCGGTGCGACCGGCAAATTCTTTGTACGTGAAAAGGACGGTGGTAAGGTCTTAGTCAAAACACCCGTCCAACGCGGCTTAAATCGCTCCAACGTCTATCTCGGTCCTTCAACGATGAAGGACTATCAAATTCAAGTTGACTTGATGGGAACCCGAAATAAACGCAGACTGCCAGACTTGGGATTAATCGCCAACCGCTACACATTGGATATGCAGGGCAGACACCAGCGTTTGCAGATCCGTTCGTGGGCATCCGATTTACGCATGGCGAAGACAATCGACTTCGCTTGGGAGATGGATGTTTGGTATACAATGAAAATGAAGGTAGAAATTATGGATGACAAAGCCATAATCCATGGAAAAGTATGGCGAACTGGCGAATCTGAACCCGCAGAATGGACAATTACTGCCGAAGATCCACTACCAAATCACGAGGGGAGTCCCGGTATCTACGGTTACTCCGCAACTGAAATCTATTACGACAATCTAAAAGTATGGTATTAGGGGTTCTCGGTTCTCGGTTCTCAGTTAAGAGGTTTATTGTGGCATTCAAGGGTACTGTAACCGCTACAGACCTTTAACTGATGACTGACGACTGACGACTGACGACTATTAAAGAAGGAGTCATTCAATTGAAACCTTTTTGGAAATCTCAATGTATCTACATCCCAAATCTTGCACTGTTACTCATTTTTGCGGTATCCATTGCTTCAGCAGAAAAAGAGATCGCCTTGTGGGGCGGCACGTTAAGCCGGAACATGATATCCGATGAAACGAATATCCCCGGAAGTTGGGATCTGGAAACCGGCGAGAATATTAAATGGACAGCGGAACTCGGTTCCCAAAGTTACGCCGGACCGCTTGTCATTGGTGGAAAGGTCTTTGTCGGAACAAACAATAAAGCACTTTACAATCCGAAACTAACCGGCGACCGCGGGAATCTCATGGCGTTTAACGAATCCGATGGCAAATTTCTCTGGCAAGCCACGCATACCAAACTCACTTCGGGACGTGTTAACGACTGGCCCCTACAGGGAATTTGCTCCACGCCGTTCATTGAAGGCGACCGACTCTACTACATCTCCAACCGTTGTGAAGTCGTCTGTGTTGATACTGAAGCTTTCCTTGATGGTGAAAACGACGGTCCCTTTACCGAAGAAACCGAAACAAGCGAGATTGATGCCGACATCATCTGGAGCTACGACATGATGGAGGAGTTGGATGTTTTTCCGCATAACCTTGCCACCTGTTCACCGCTTGCAGTCGGAGATATCCTCTTCTTGGAAACGAGCAACGGTGTTGATGAAGGACATATCCATATCCCTTCACCCGACGCTCCGTCCTTCATTGCACTAAATAAACATACCGGTGAACTCGTGTGGGAAGATGCCTCACCCGGTGAAAATATACTACACGGGCAGTGGTCGAATCCCGCTTACGGCGTTATCAAAGGTGTTCCTCAGGTTATCATCCCCGGTGGCGACGGTTGGGTTTACGCCTTTGCACCGGAAACGGGCGACATTATCTGGCAGTTCGACTGCAACCCCAAGGATTCTGTTTGGGAACTCGGTGGACGCGGCACCCGCAACAATATCATCTCAACCCCTGTCGTTTATGACGATAAAGTCTTTGTTGCAGTCGGACAAGACCCAGAGCACGGCGAAGGCGTAGGGCATCTTTGGTGTATTGATGCTTCACAAACCGGTGATATTACCGAAACCGCGGGCATTTGGCACTTCGGCGATGAACAGTTCAATCGTACGATGTCCACGGTAGCCATTGCTGATGGGCTGCTCTACATTTCGGATCTGAGTGGATTCCTTTACTGTTTAGATGTGAACACAGGAGACCTTTACTGGACGCATGACACATTCGCCGCAATCTGGGGATCGCCTTATGTTGTAGACGGTAAGGTCTACCTCGGCGATGAGGACGGCGATGTTGTAGTGCTAAAGGCAGGGAAGACGAAGCAGGTACTGTTTGAAACCAACATGGGGAGTGCAGTCTATACGACACCCGTTGCTGAAAATGGTGTGCTTTACATCGTAACCCGTAATACGCTTATTGCGATAGAGGGGAAGAAGTAAAGTCGCCTGGATAATGTATGTATATTGACCGGTTGGATTGGGATGACTATCGCGTTGAACATATTGCCCGGCATAACGTAGAACCGCGTGAAGTATGGGAAGTCTGTAATGACAGATCCCACTTAGCACGCCGTCAAGGACACAACCGATATCTTATGTATGGGCAAACCTTGGATGGACGGTATCTATTTGTGGTATTAGAACGTATCCAGGAACTTGTGTATAAACCTATTACTGCCCGGAATATGACTGAGCGCGAAAAACGAAATTTTAGGAGACTCCGAAAATGAAAGCGTTGCAAGTGCCAGAATTTTCGACCTACGAAGAAGAAGTTGCTTTTTGGGATAACCTTGACACAGCCGATTTTATGGAAGATGATGGAGAGTGGTTTCGTTTTGATACCAATCAAGCAATTCGTGTTGCAATTCTTCCCGAAATCGCTGAAGAACTCATGAAAAAAGCGCGCGCTCAAGGTGTGTCAATTGAGACCTTAGTAAATGTTGTTTTGGTTGAGCACGTTAGGGAATCAGTTGAACACATGGATTGATTAAATTTGAAAGTGCCAGGGGAATGGTGCTTCATAGAAAGTTGTTATACAAATGAACCTATCCCGAAAAATTGCTGAAAGCCGAAAGGCACTCGATGCACACGTCCGAGAAATCGTCAAATGGCACTTTAGCCCGAAGACCGGCTGCCCGTTCTGGCTGGAGTTCGCAGAAAACCTCGATTTTGACCCGCGTAAGGAAATTGGAGGGTATGCCGATCTCAAGTGTCTCGGGCATTTTGAAGACGAATGGCTCCGCGGTGGACCTGTCCGGCGTTGGGTGCCGAAGGCTTACGCCAATGAGCCGATTTATGTCTTTGAAACAGGTGGTTCGACAGGCATCCCAAAGTCTCGAATTAGTGTTCGTGATTTTCATATCGATTATGAAATATTCAGTGAATCGCTTTCCGATGAAGGGTTTCCGCCTGGTAGCGATTGGCTCATGTTGGGCCCGACGGGACCGCGACGCTTACGACTTGCTGTTGAGCATCTCGCCCAGCATCGCGGCGGTATCTGTTTCCATGTGGACCTTGATCCGCGTTGGGTGAATCAACTCGTACGTTACGGGAAAAATGAGGAGTTGGACTCGTATAAAAACCATGTGATTGGACAGGCACTCAACGTGTTGCGCGCCCATGAAAACGTTCAATGTCTCTTCACCACACCGAAACTGTTAGAGGCATTGTGTGAAAAAATTTCCTTGTCGAAGGTTGGTATTAAAGGGATCTTTTGTGGCGGCACCGAGATGGATGCGCAATTCCACCGTTTTGCCCGCGAGGAACTCGTCCCCGGTATCGATTTTATCCCGACCTATGGCAATACACTGATGGGATTAGCCGCCTGTAAACCCTTCAATCCGGCAGATAATTATGCTATTATCTATTATCCACCGCAACCGCGTGCTGTTATTGAGTTGGTTAACCCAGAAAATCCAGAAGAACTTGTTGATTACAATGAAACTGGACGCGTTATGCTCACAACCCTGACGAAAGAATTCTTCATGCCCCGTTTTCTGGAGCGGGATGAAGCCGAACGCGCTGAACCGATTCCGGAATACCCTTGGGACGGCGTTGAAAACCTCCGTCTGCTTACAGAACTCCAAGAGAGTGTTGTTGTTGGTGTTTACTAAATCGTGGTAACAAAAGAGGAAAAATAAACCATGGTAGATCTTGGCAATGCTCTTGGAAATACAGCCACTGTACAGGGGCAAGCACATTGGGAACCGATTGCGGATGCTACTTACAATTTGCATCAGCCAACATATGCTGATATTGTTTTCCGAATCCATACCCTGTTCATACTGGATGGTCCCGATGCCCGTTTCACGCCAGCGCAATTTGCTGGGCGATTGGTAATTAGTCGCAGCGAGGGAAGTGTTATCGCTTTTGCTCTGTCCCTTCCTTCGCGCAATAGTAATGTGGATATTAACACGTTTGGATCAGCAGACATCGTCTTTGTCCCCCGTATGGAACTTATTGCTTTATCGGAAGTGTCCGAACATGAGATAGTCTGGGAAACAGCCATCACTGAGGAAGAAGCATTCAGGAAACTAAAGTCTGCATTCTACAGGTTCGCAGAAATTGAGTGGATACCTATTGAAGATACAGTTAAACTCGCGAAAACAACAAATCGCCCGATCCACGCGTTAGTCTTATTTGGTGTGCTTGACGATGAATCTTGCTGAGGCACGGGCAAAAGTTTGAGGGCGGGTCCGCTCTCTTCATCTAAAGTTATCAAGCTGCTCAACGCACACTTTGTGAACACTTGGGTTTTACTAAGAGAGTTGCCTGAACTTCAAGAAGGAACCAAAGGGAGGGCTACAGCTGCTTTGGCCGCAAAACTCCAAGAACATTTTGTCTATCCGGTGGACCCTTTGATTCTGACACCGGGATTGGAATTTGTCCAAAATCTGCCCACGAATGAATTTCACGAGTCTTTTCCCCATAGTGAGCGAAAATCCAAATATTTTGGGTGGCTAAAGTTATCTTTAGCACAAGCGAATGCCCACTAAAAAGGAGTTTGAATATGATAACGAAAATTGAGAAAGCCTTCAGGTCACCCTACTCGGTGCCGAACGGTTTACAGGTCACAGACGACGGTTTGTGGATCGTTGACCAGATTACCGACAGAGTCGCATTGGTCGAAATTACATCGGATCCAGACTATATCGTGCCGAAACTCATCCGCGACATTCCGAGCGAATCCTCCAACACAAGCGGTATGACGTATGGTGATGGCGCACTCTGGTTAGCCGCAAATGGTACTGGAGAACGCTGGCGTCCTCTCCGGGACACAGATGCCGAGACAGGTGAGGTTTTCAAAGTGGACCCCGCTACCGGCGAAACCCTTGGACGTTACCCGATACCCGATGGTGGCGGCACACACGGTATTGAATATGACCACTACGATGAAGGACATCTTTGGGTCCAAACCCTCAAGGATCAGGTCACACATAAGGTCAGAATTTCGGACTGGTCTATCCAAAAGACGCTTCCGTTGCCCCATGGACGTGGACACGGCATGGTTCGTGTTGAAGATGGGCTTTGGTCGACCCATACCTCTGACAGGGTCATCGTCAAACTCGATCTTGAAGATGGTACACCGCTTGATGTAATTGAGGTTCCTGAAGACTGTCCTGAACCGCACGGGTTATCCCTCTACGGGGACGATTTCCTCTACTGCGATGCTTCGTCTGGATGGGTCGCGAAGATTACATGGTAGTAGGCAAAGTAGTAGGCACACTCCGTGTGCCGTAACACAAGGCAGTAGGCATACGGCATTGTCATGTAGGGATAGGTTGTGTGCCTACCCACACACGTCGTATGCCGTCACGACAAAAATCTTAGATGATACTGCAACAGCGGCGCAGGCGGTAGGGACCGAAAAATCGTTATTAAACCAACCGCCTGATTTAACGCCTTGCGAATAATTAAAAAATGATACATATTCCGATTCTACGTGCTGGACGTTCCTACAGAAGTCTGAACACCCTCCGCGTGCCGCATATCAAAACGGGTGAGCCTTTAGTCGAGGTGAGCCAAGCCAACCGTGGATTGATAGCGAAAGACCTCCTTGACATTACGCTTCAGAAAGAAGTACTTGGACAACGTCCCGTCGCCGAACTAATTTCTATCTGTAAGGAGGCAGCGCGTCTCTTCGCAACGGAGGCACTGCCACTTGACAGAACGGTTCAATCACCGGCAGACTACATCCAACAGGTCTCCGGGACGACCGGTATGCCTGAAGCACTCTGCGAACAGAATCTGTTCAAGATTCAAGGGGTTTTGGAAAACATAGATACCGTTTTGGATGGACTCACCCGCGGACTTGATTTGGAGGTACTTGACACTGGGTGGGGAACCCAAAACGGACGCACCTTGAGTTACGTCTGCGAAACGGATTCGTTGGGTGCCGTGCTACCGAGCAATTCGCCGGGTGTGCATTCTTTGTGGGTGCCAGCTATCCCTTTGAAAGTCCCGCTCGTCTTGAAACCCGGACGCGAGGAACCGTGGACACCATATCGGGTAGCACAAGCGTTTATCACGGCAGGTGCTCCCGCGGAGGCGTTCAGTTTCTACCCGACCGATTACGCCGGTGCCAACGAAATCCTCGTTCGATGTGGACGCTCCATGCTTTTCGGTGGTGGTTCAACCGTCGCACCGTGGGTGAACACGCCTCGCGTCGAAATCCACGGACCCGGACGTAGCAAAGTCATCATCCATGAAGATGGACAGAACAATTGGGAACGATACCTCGATCTCATCGTGGAATCGGTTGCTAAAAACGGGGGCAGATCCTGCATTAACGCCTCTGGTGTGTGGGTAACGGCGCATGGACGAGAAATTGCCGAAGCATTAGCTGAACGCTTGGCACGCATCGAACCCAAACCATTGGATCACCCGGAAGCCGGGATCGCCGCGTGGGCGAACCCAAAATCTGCACACGGCATCTCGTCGTTGATTGATCGCCACCTCAAAGAGCCCGGTGCAATGGAGTTAACAACGGGGAACCGAGTTGTCGAATTGGAGGGTTGTACCTTCCTCAGACCGACTGTTATCTGGTGCGACGATGCGGAACACCCGTTAGCAAACATAGAATTCCCGTTCCCATTTGTGAGTGTTGTGGAAGTACCACCGACGCAGTTAGTCGAGGCTATCGGTGCGACGCTGGTT
>JAAXHD010000198.1:23066-41098 GCA_012271015.1 Candidatus Poribacteria bacterium
AATGTCATTCTCATCTATGGCGACGACCTCGGACGTGGGATGCTGAGTTGCTATGGACAGCGGCATTTCGAGACACCCAATATCGACCGTCTTGCACATGAGGGAATGCGGTTCAACCATGCCTACGGTTGTGCGTTTTGTGCCCCATCCCGTGCCAGTATGCTGACAGGTCTCCACGATTGCCACGATGGGACATGGACCTATACCCAAGGCGGGTTGTATGACAGACTGAGTGCTCGTGAGCTAACGCTGAGTCAAGTTACAGAGTTAGTTCATACAACTGGACTCCAAGCGGGTCCCGACGAGGTCTTTTTCGCACAGATCGCGGAGGAAGCAGGTTACACCACAGGACAGATCGGGAAACTTGAATGGGGTTTTGCGACAACAGGCGCGCGCATCCATCGCCACGGCTGGCAGTATCATTACGGTTACTATGACCATGCGCGTTGCCACGGCTTTTATCCGCCTTTCCTCTTTGAGGACGGGCAGGTGACGAGCATTCGAGGCAATACGCATGCCGACTGCGGGGTAAATCTGGATTGGGAATCTGAGGAGAATGCGGCACGTCGGGCGAATCGTCAGGGAAAAGCCGTATATTCTCAGGACATTTTCAACGAGAAAATTGTTGAGTTCCTTCGCACCCATCGGGACGAACCTTTCTTTCTCTATCATCCTTCGCAGTTGCCACATGGACCAATTGCCATTCCTGACATCCATCCATCGGTGAAACAGTCTTCCGAATTGACGACGTTTGAAAAAGAATACGCCTCCATGATCCTAAAACTGGATGAGACAGTCGGAGTCATCTTGGACGAAATCGAACGCCTCGGCATTGATGATCGGACGATGATTGTTTTCTGTTCTGATAATGGTCACGAGGTGTATGCAAAGGAAGAGGGACGCACCTCTGGTCGGACGAAGAATTTAGAAGGCGAACCCTTCGATGAAATCACAACGAAATTCTATTCGGAGACGGGAGGCGATGTATTCAACGGGAACGACGGCATGGGCGGTTTGAAATTTTCAAGTTGGGAAGGCGGCACGCGGATCCCTTACATTGTTCGCTACCCCGGGAGGATTACACCCAACCGTGTGTCGGACTACATGCTCACAAATTACGATTTGATGCCAACCTTCACCGATCTTATCGGTGTGGAATTGCCACAAGGTAAAGATGGCGTATCGTTCTTACCGACTTTGCTTGAACAGCCAGATATTCAGCAGCACCGAGAGTGGGTTATATATGCCTCTCGACTAGGTCCAGCGTTGGTAACCACCGATGGTTGGAAATTACGGTATATCAATAGCACGGACAGCTTCCAATTGTATCATCTTCCTCACGACTACCGTGAGGAGTACGACGTTTCAGCAGATCATCCTGATCTCGTTACCCGGCTCAGCGGATGGATGCGCAACGCTTGTGATGGCGATTACCGAAATGGTACGCCTCAGGCACATTTCGCAGCGTATCCAGATTTTTGATTTATGCCCCCGGACTGTGCCTCGCTATGCTTGCGCGATCCATCAAACTCACCTGACCGAACCGCAAGGAAAAATTAAAAAATGCTTATTGTTGATGCACATCTCGATTTGTCAATGAACGCGTTACAAGGCAACCGGGACTTACTGAGTTCCGCCTATACGATTCGGACCCAAGAGGTTGGAACACCCGGTAAAGGACGTACTGAAGGCACTGTCGCTTTTCCAGAGATGCGTCAAGGGCGAATTGCGCTGAGTTTCGTCACACTATTTGCTCGCTCAACCGGCAGCCCCTCCCCGCATTCTGATTTCGCCTCGCCTGCCCAATCCTACGGCATCGCCCAAGGTCAATTGGCTTACTATCACGCTTTAGAAAGGTTGGGATACGTTCGCATCATCACGAACCGAGAACAATTAGACAGCCATATCAACGCTTGGCAGACTTGGGAGAGCACAGCGATAGGCAACGCAAGCGATTACGATAATGCACCACCGCTGGGATTTGTAATTAGTATGGAAGGTGCCGATCCGATTCTGACACCAACGCAATTAGGGGCTTGGGTTGATGGCGGGTTACGACTGATTGGGCTGACGCACTACGGTCCCGGACGCTACGCCGGTGGGACAGGCACAGAAATGGGGTTAACCGAACTGGGTCGTCCGTTACTCGCTGAGATGGAACGTTTGGGCATCATTCTCGATCTCACGCACTGCTCGGATCAGGCGTTCTGGCAGGCACTCGAACGCTACAACGGCTTAGTCCTTGCCAGTCATAACAACTGTCGGACACTGGTTCCCCATCAGCGTCAGTTCAGCGATGAACAGTTGCGTGCGATTTTTGAACGGGATGGAGTTATCGGTGCCGCTTTCGATGCGTGGATGCTCCAACCCGGTTGGATTTCTGGCGAAAGTTCCAACGATAGTGTTACCTTGAACAACGTCGTTGACCATATTGACTATGTCTGTCAATTAGCGGGCAACAGTCGTCATGCCGCTATCGGTACGGATTTGGATGGCGGTTATGGTCGTGAGCAGTCCCCCAGTGATTTGGACACCATCGCTGATCTACAGAAACTAACGGGCTTGTTGGAAGCTCGTGGTTATAGTACCGATGACATCGCCGCGATTATGCATGGCAACTGGCTTCGGTTCTTACATGACGCATGGGGTTAGAAAAACTCGCGGAATATGTTAATTCTGAAGTAATTTTGCAGAATTTCCGATTACATTTTCAATGAATAATCCTAACATCGGAATCAGGTGTGTAAAGTTTTTGTTATTTCTTTAACCCCGTAGGGGCGACATCTCTGTAGAAGAATATTGTTCCCACCCACGCTAAGCCCCGTAGGGGCGACATTTGTGTCCAGCTTTGACAAAATATTTACTTGCCTTGAGACAAAAACAGAAATCTGCTATGATGTAACCTCTGAAAGGATACTTACTTTTCTGTTTTTTTAACGGGAAAATACCCATCATTTTCCGAACTTTGGTATAGGAATAATAGAGGAAAACTTATGCAAATTAACATCCAAACGAAAAGCTTTACACTATTGGAGGTTCAAGGAAGAGTCGTCGGGCAAGATGCCCTGGTACTCAAAACTATGCTTGAGGAACATATCCAAGAACTTGAGGCGCAAGGTGGAGCACCGACACTGATTTTTAATATGGCAGGTGCCCAAACAATGGATAGTGCAGGCTTAGGGGTCCTTATCACTACCAGCACCCAAGTCCGTCAGAACGGCGGACGTACCGCGCTCGTTAACGTCAATAAAGGTATTAGACGCATGATAATTCGGACAAACTTGGGTTCGCTTTTCGACTTTCCGAAGAACCTCGCGGAAGCAATCGCCAGTAGTTTCTAAGCAACCTTACTCTTTATAACCTGTCCTATCCGTGTTCCCACCATATTTCAGCGCATAAATCAGCAGATTTGACATAAACCGATAGACATCCGTGGAACGTCGGAGTCGTAACATCGTGCGACTCTCAATCTCTGCGGTTTCCATCGCGCACAGGTAATCCTTGCGATTGTAAATCACTGCTAACCGGTCGTCAATGATAATCCCTTTCTGGTAACGAAACTGCGTAGGTTGTGCGTTGTTCTCGTTTCCCCAGAACACATCGCCGCCTGTGGGGGGTTTCGACAGGTTGTAATGGATGCTATACAACTCGTGCTCGTGGGGAAGAATCTCAAGCGGATACTCTGGAAAAATCTGTTTGAGTTCATCAGCGACAATATGAGCGAAAAGTCCATTGAAACCGCAGTCATCGAAAAACAGCATCCCCCCCTTTTCAACGATGTATTTCCGAAGTGCGGCGCGTTCTGCTGGTGTGAAACCCGTTTGCAACGGACCGTCTTTCGCAAGTCCTCGCCCGACGGTAATATCTTTATCGTGTCCTGTCATAATGATGAGCGGGGCATCCATAATCTGTGGATCGGTGATCCGTAGCGCACCGCCAGCGAAATCCATATCCGCCCGAATCGGGGTCTGTGCCTCCAACCACTTGATGAGCGCAGGAATAGCGGTCGGATCCTGCCACCAATCCGAAAGCGAATGTTTAAGTCGGATTAAGCGAATATGCCCGCGAATCTCAGTTCCTGTCCCTTCAAGGATACCCCCCAATTTCTCTTTCGGTATCTTCACGAGGTCCCGAAAGGCAGTATCGAATCCATCTCCCAAACCGCTTGTCGGTAAGGATCCATCCAGAAATTCTGAGAGTCCTGTTTGAGTCGTGCCGGTTCCCCTACTCCGGACAGCAGAAGAGGCACCTTTTTCAATTACAAGTGCCTCTTCGTTGAGAGTAACAGATGAATGTACCGAGGAAGTGTTAGGGGGTTCACTATTCGGTAGTGTAGGTGCCGCTGCAACTTCCGTAGGATTCAGCATATCGGTTTCAACATCCAACGGTGGTACGTGTCGGGTAACCTTCGTTTGGCTTCTCGAAAGTTGGTTTATCTGCGATGCCTGTGTCGGTATGCGGGTTTCCGTAGAGGTTTCCCTTAACAGGGGCGTATTCGAGACAACACGTCGGGTTGGTCGGATTTCTGTATCCGTCTTTAAAGGATTGAGTGTAACGATTGTTGCCTCAAACGCGGCTTTGTTCAGTTCTCTGTGTCCTGAAAACAGCAACGCCGCAATTATGGCAAAAAGCAGATGCAACCCGATTGAAGCGATGGCTGCGTGACGTTTGTATCGCAAGTTTCGGTTCGCAAGCTGCACCGAAAAATGTCTCTGTTTCATGTGTTTATAGCAGGCAGCGGTCAGGGCGGATTTTTTCCAAAAAAAATCCTTTCAGCAGTCAGAAAGAGGGTATCATTTAAGAACACCTCTTCACTGATTGCTGATTGCTGTGTCCTCAGTATTCTCAGAGATGCCGTTGAATCTGCTGATAACTCTGCGCATCTAACTTCCGATAATCCGGAATATCGTATCGGTTCCCGCGGACATCCGTCACAAACAGTCGGGCAGGCGGGACCTGCTTGATGTTCTGATTCAACCCGCGCACCGAGAACGTTACACGTCCGCGCTCCGTTTTAACTTCCCATTCATGGATGCCGAATTGCTCTTTCACCCGATAAACCTTCTGGATCGTCGGCGTGAAATACCGTTTATCCAACTCTTCCTGCAGGATTTTCTGGCTCTCCTGCGTGAGTTCCGATGGGTTCACGAGGATCCCGATTTCAGTATCCTCATCCGCGGCAAGCGAGATATAACTATCCGGGTTACTGAGTGGCATGAGCCTTCGGATGACTACGCGTAGATGGCAGGCTTCATCCCGAATTTCGAGCCGCGCCGTTCCGACCTCAGAACGCGTAAACGTAAGTTTCGATGCGTCCAGATAGCGCGGCGTGAAGTCATCTGATTCAGGTGGCACCGGATTCGCTGTGGGTGCCGCGGCGAGAGCGGCTTGTTTTTCTATGTTTTCGTTCCGCATATCTACCCCTCTACTGCTTGCACTGCTGCGCGAACATTGGCTGCTTCGCGCTGGGTTTCTACGAGTTTGTAATAGATACCCTTTTGCTCCATGAGTTCCTCATGAGAGCCGCACTCAACGCCTTTTCCTTTTTCAATCACGAAAAGCCGATCGGCATTTCGAAGGGTCGAGAGCCGGTGAGCAATCGCGAACGTCGTCCGGTTCTGCACAAGCCTGTCAATTGCTTGCTGGATTTTCTTCTCAGTTTCCACATCCACGGATGACGTGGCTTCATCGAGGATCAGGATCCGAGGGTTATGCAAGATCGCCCGTGCGATAGAGATGCGTTGTCGTTCGCCCCCAGACAGCCGTCCACCACGTTCACCCACTTCAGTATCGTAACCATCAGGGAACTTGACGATGAATTCATGGGCGTTTGCCGCCTTCGCCGCTGTGATAATATCTTCCATAGTCGCATCGGGATGCGCATAGGCGATGTTTTCGGCGATAGTCCCACTGAACAGATAGGGTTCTTGTAACACGACACCGATCTGTCTGCGTAAGTCCTTGAGATCAATCTCCTTGATGTCTTCGCCATCGATCTCTAAACGCCCGGAGTCCGGCGTATAAAACCGACAGATCAAATTGATAAGCGTCGATTTCCCCGCACCCGAATGCCCAACGAGTCCAATCATCTCCCCCGGTTTCACGTGGAGAGTGATGTCCCGAAGCACCGGTTTGTGCGAATCGTAACCGAACGTCATATTGTGGAATTTGACTTCTCCGGTGATATTTGGCATTGTTTTGAGGTTGCCATCGTCCAACTGTTCCGGTTGTGAGTCGATGACCTCAAAAAGCCGTTCCGCCGCTGTCATCGAACGGGAAGCCCAGTTAATCAGTGGGCTGATATAGCGCAACGGTTCATAGAACATTCCGAGGTATGCGTGGAAAGCCACCAAGGTCCCGAAGGTCATTGTCCCACCGATAATGTTGAGACCCCCAACGTACCATACGATGAGCGTTCCCAACTGGACAGCGAACATCAGCGGTGGATAGTAGGTTGCCCAGATCATCTCAGCATGCGTTTCGTAGTCTCGTGCGTCTACATTCGCATCGGCGAACCGGTTAACTTCACTCCGTTGTTGTCCGAAGGCACGAACAACCCGAATACCGGATACCGAATCGTTGACAACATCGAATAATTTTGAGCGACGCCGCCACGCGCGGTGCCAAAGGCTTCGCACCTTTTTCCAGAACCAACCTGCTCCAAAGACGATTATCGGAATCGGGATTAAGATGAAGCATGCCAGTTTCCAGTTCATCAGGAAAAGCACCCCACCAATCCCGAAAAAGAGCAACAGTTCTACCGCGAGAAACGAGAGACCCTCTAACATGAAATCCTGGAGTCGTTCACTATCCTCTGTGATATGCGAGATGACCGTTCCGGTTTTCCGTTTGTCAAAAAATCGGATTGATAAGTTATGCAAGTGTTGATAAACATGCGCTCGGATGTTCGCCGCGACGCGGAATGTCAGCCAAGCCCCCAAACGTAACCGAAAAATTGTGAAAATTTCACGGATGATTTGTATGCCTAATAGGGTGCCTACAGCAATGGACAAAGCCAATGCCGCCGATGGAATGTCGCGGAAAATAGAGCTTAACCATGTTCTCGATGCTTCCGAGGCAGCGGTATCGACATCACTCGGCATCAGGATATCGTCAATCATGATGCGAGAGAAATATGGCGGTGCTAAGGAGATGAGGGTTCCAAGAATCACGAAGAGCATGAAGAGGGTTGCCCTGCCGCGATAGGGTCGTATGTAGGACAAAATCCTTAACATTACCTTGTGTTTTTTAGTACATGCCGGGCAAGGCGAAAACTCATCTGGCAACGGTAAATCGCAGGACTGACAGAATTGTTCCTCCGGTTTGTAATCCCATATCGGTGCCTCCTCCCGTTTGCCGTCACGAAACTCGATTTCGTCACCGATGAATCGAGCAACAAATCCGAACTTCGCCGCGCAGCCGTTGGAGTACTGAATGAGATCGACCGTCCCATCTTCGGTTTCCAACACTAATATTCCAGCATCTACGACGATCTCGGCACGGATGCCAAGCATACTCTTATATGGGATATAGTGAGGGATTTCCCCTTCGCCTGTCACGGTGAAGATCGCGGCATCCGTTAGCACAAACCATTCTTCACCGTAGTTGCCGGTTGAACTCACATCGCTTTGCACAGCAAACCGGATCTGTTCTGGACGGATGTCTAATTTTTTCAGTGTTTCTTCAACTAAATTGGGTATCGGGTCGAGCGTACCCGTTGGCATCTCTGCAGTTTCCATTCCTTATATTATACCTCCGTCTTCACTTTCCAGGTGTACGTTGGTCTGGATACTTCCATGGGTCTTTGCGGTCAATAGACTTCCAACGTGTTGAATCGACGCGTTGGACGACATATATCTTTTGACCACACCGGCATCGTATGTCGTGGACATGCCCATTTG
Source organism: Candidatus Poribacteria bacterium (assembly GCA_012271015.1). Classification (GTDB taxonomy): domain Bacteria; phylum Poribacteria; class WGA-4E; order WGA-4E; family WGA-3G; genus WGA-3G. The sequence continues at coordinate 30,968 of JAAXHD010000198.1, forward strand.
AGCATGCCTTTTTCTCAACAAAGTCAATGCTCTCTTGGTGGACGCGATAGCCGCGTCTGCATGAATAACAGACTAAGTACATGCGGTATATCTCCATCTGTTTTATGTTTAAATGTCGGTGGCTCTTAATGCCGGGGCATTTGGCGGTTACGCGAAAAAAAACAACTTATATGAACGGTATTTCGTTCACTCGTTCCTTTTAACCCATTTCGGTGGAAACAATTCAGATTTTTAATCTATTAAATCTGGGCACCGTTCCACTATGTTTCACGGTGGTTTCTGGTAGAGTCGAATGCACACACGGAGGTAACGTTTTAAAATCGTCTTAAACAGCAATGGAATGTTTCTCTAAAACTGCCTCGTTCAATTCAATACCGAGTCCCGGTTTCGTTGACGGAATGATGTACCCATCTTCCCACTGCAACGGCTCCTTGAGGATATCGGCGTGGAAGCCGTCCCATGTATGGATGCCCTCTTGAATCAGGAAATTCGGGCTACAGACATCCAACTGGATATTCGCAGCACCTCCGATCGGACCTCCATACAGATGCGGTGCTATTTGGGCATAATGTGCCTCGCCCATTGATGCGATCTTCTTCGCTTCAAGGATACCCCCTGTGATTGTCAAATCCATCTGCAGAATAGATGCCGCTTGCTGTTCCAGCAGATCCACGAACTCATATTTCGTCAACAACCGTTCTCCCGTGGCAATCGGGATACTCGTGGACTGTGCAACGCGTGCCATTTCTTTGATGTTCTCTGGAGGTAACGGTTCCTCGAACCACAGCGGGTCGTAAGGCTCGACGCGTTTCGCGAAACGGATTGCGCTGTTTGTGTTGAACTGTCCATGCGTGCCAATCAGAATATCACACCGATCGCCGACAGCATCTCGGATGCCTCGGATGACGCTCTCTGCGTAGTCGAGCGTTTCCAACCGATCCGCGGTGCTCGGATCGACTGGGTCAAACTTGACAGCGGTAAACCCTTTTTCGACGTAAGAGAGTGCGAGTTCCCCCGTTTTTTCTGGGGAGTCGCCGCGTCGCCATTGCAACAGATACGAGTAGGCACGCAGTTTCTTGTGGAACATACCCCCTAACAGGTTGTAAATCGGTTGGTTCAGTGCTTTTCCAACGATGTCCCAACACGCCATCTCAATCGCACTCATCGCTGGACTCGTCAGCGGTCCTGAATGCCGGACACAGGGTCCCTCGTAAAGGGTGGACCAGATCCTTTCAATCCGAAACGGATCTACACCCATCAGGTAGCGTTCTCCCCAGTCTTTGATGAGTTCGATAACGACGTGGTTCAATTGTGTATGATAGGTACATTCGCCTACACCTTCGATGCCGTCATCGGTTATCAGTTTGACAAAAATCCAACGCCTGCCGCCCCAATGCGGCGGCGGTACATCAACGAGATACGTTTTCACATCAACAATCTTCATTCTTTTAACTTTCCTTTAGTTGGTATAATACCATTTCTAAAAGTTTATATCGCATTAGCCTCACCGTCCACCCAGGCCCGGTAGGTGCGGTTTCTAACCGCACGGGGCATAACCAAAAACGGTAGGAAACCCTTTTAAGAGAAATCATCAATCAGAAATGGTATAAGTTATAGGTTGACAGTTATAAGTTAACCTCTGAATGCCACAGGCATCTCTTAACCTACCACTTATAACCACTCCTTGCGGTTCGTTACGGATTCCACCAATAGGTCACTTTGCCAACCAAGGTGGTATCCAGCAATCCTGATGTTATACTGTCTGTCCCATACGTCTGATTGAAAACAAAATAGAAATCACTACCGGGACTGTAGATGTAATTGACTAAGAAGTTCGTGGTAACCAGATTCCGATCACTGTTCCATTGTACAAACAGTTTCGTAAAGAGATCGGTGGAAAAGGAATAACCGATACGTCCTCCGAAGACGTTTGTATCAAAGGAGGTCGTTTTATCAGGAGTATCCTGTTGTGGCAATGTGACGCGGTTAAACTCGTATCTCGGTTCAAAACTGAAACGTCCAGTGAACCGAAGATCGAGACGAATGTCGAATCCTCGGCGGGTGCCGTTATAGAAATCTCCAACATTGAACCCAAAGCGACCATTGAAGACCTGGCCTTGAGCGTTGAGCATGAGGTTGTAGTTATTGTAACTGTATTTGCCTCTCGGAATGGTAACTCCTTCTCGAATCTCAAAGTCCTCGGTAAGGTTCTCAAAATTTCGGTAGATTCGCAGACCGCCAAATCCGTTCGTTTCCAGTTCAAGCCACGTGCTCCAGATAAAGGTTCGCGTTTCTAACTGATTGTCTGAATTGAGGATAATGTCAATCTCCGGTCCAGTCCACAACCGACGCATCCCGTTCCAATGGAGATAAGGCGTGGCTCGTATTTCGCTCCGAAGCCATCGGCTGCCTGTCCGATAGACGTAACCGACTTCGGGATTGAAATCGTCCCCGATATCCGTATAGGAAGCGTTCACGCGTGCGATTTCGCTCTGCCAGTTTCCGCCGAAGTAAAGCGCGTTCGGATTTTCGCTTGGCAAAACACTGTTCCCTGGGGAAGCTTGTTTGCTGAGTTCGCGCGTTTCAAAGGTGCGTGCCCAGAGTCCTCGGAAATTCATCTCGTCTGTGGGACGATAGATGAAATCGACACCAGTCGCGCGGTTATAGGCATCAAGACCCTGTTTGTTGATAGCAATCATACCGAGGCTCGACCCTGTGAAAAGATCGCGCTTGACGCGCAATACCGAGTAGTTTGTCCTGTTAACATCAACCGCGTCCAAAGCTTCCGTAGCGTCTGCTGCATACTTATCTGTATGAACGTTCAGCAGTCCCACGCCGAAGCCTCCCACCTTACCGGTCAGTTTTCCGCCAGCCATGATTGGGATGGCGTGTCCTTCTTCAATACCGATGCGACGGCTGTAGAAAAGCAGGAGCGGTGGTGGTGCGTTGTAAGTCGTGCGTGGAATACCAAAATCGAACAGTCCTGCGCCCTCCAAAAAGAATTGGCGTTTCTCAGGAAAAAAGAGGCTGAACCGTGTCAAATTCGTTTCTTCTCGATCTGCCTCAACCTGTGCGAAATCTGTATTGACGGTAAGATCCGCGGTTAGATTAGAAGTGACGCTCACCTTCATGTCTCCGCCGAAATCAAGCACACCGACTGTCCCATCAGTCTCTGTCCGAGCGACACCGGGGAGGAGATACGGTAGAAACTCTATGTTCCGGCGTTGTGAGATCCCGGATAAGCCTGTGAGGGTCCCAAGGTGCGTTGTCCGATAGCGTGCCAGGTACGTATAGGCAGGTGGCACAGGTGCCCATGTACCTTCCTCTTGGTTTTTTCGAATTGTGCGTCCAAGGTTCAAACCCCATGTTGACGTTTCTTCTTTCTTGAATCGCAGCTGACTGAACGGAATCGCTATTTCTGTCGTCCAATTGTCGCCGTTAATTTTTGCCTGACTGTCCCAAACCGCATTCCAGTTCTCGTTTCGACTGTCGCCGCTGTCCATGAGGGCGATATCCTCGCGCGCACCGAGCGGATTGACTCGGAAGAAGAACCCACTCCGCCGGTCATTATAGGTATCCAGCAGCACAAAGACGTTGTCTTGATCCCATAGCATCGTATCGCGGCGCATCTTATTGGCGATAATCTTAGAACGTTCAGGTTCGCTGCAGACGAAACCGAAATAAATGTGTCTGTCATCGTAAAGGATCCGAACCTCTGTTGGCTGGGTCATCGGTTCGCCTGCATCGGGTTCAAATTGCGTAAATTGACGGATAGGCGTTGCTTTCTGCCAATCGGGCTCTGAAAGTTCCCCGTCAATTTCGATGCTCTCGTAGGTGCGACTCGCCTCTGCCCGCAATTCGTCAGTGTCGGCATGCACGCCAGCACTGATACAAAGGAGCAGTAGAATTGATAGCCATCTACATAGATAATCCATAGTGTCCAAAATGAGAAACCTACCCTCCGTGATTATCTTAAACTTTTCTTTTTATTATACCACATTTTTTGAAAATCTGCAGGTCTAATCTATAGAGTGCCCAGAGGCATTCAGGGATGTGCACTACATCAGAAATGAGTGGACGGTTAAACTTGTCATTCTTGGCAGTTTTGATGTATAATATATTGTAAGGAATAGGGTGTAAGTCTCCCTTTTATCCATAAAATAATAACTTTCAAAAATCCACTCGGATTTTTTTATAGGTGCTTAGGGAGATTACGTCAAAAAACAAATTGGAAAAAATGTAAAACACGATTGGAGCACATAATGAGTAACGAAGGTAAGTGCCCAGTAATGCACCACGCGCACGCACGGGGCACGATAGCGAACCAACAGTGGTGGCCGAATCAGTTAAACCTGAAGATGCTCCACCAGAACCCACCCGCATCCAATCCGATGGGTGAGGATTTCAACTACGCCGAGGCGTTCAATACCCTTGATCTGGAAGCAGTGAAGCAGGATGTTTACAAGGTGATGACGACGTCGCAAGAGTGGTGGCCCGCCGACTACGGGCACTATGGACCCCTCTTCATTCGGATGGCGTGGCACAGTGCAGGCACATACCGTATCGGCGACGGGCGCGGCGGCGGTGCCTCTGGCACGCTCCGTTTTGCACCCCTCAACAGTTGGCCCGACAACGCCAGCCTTGACAAATCGGTCCGGCTACTCTGGCCAGTCAAACAGAAGTACGGCACAGCACTCTCCTGGGCGGATCTGATCATCTTCGCAGGGAACTGCGCCTTGGAGTCGATGGGTTTCAAAACCCTCGGATTCGCAGGTGGACGAGAGGATGTCTGGGAGCCCGAAGAGGACATCTATTGGGGATCCGAGACCACGTGGCTGGGTGACGAGCGTTACACAGGGGACAGGGAACTGGAGAACCCGCTCGGTGCCGTTCAAATGGGTTTAATCTATGTGAATCCGCAGGGACCCAACGCGAACCCGGATCCGGTTGCCGCAGCGAGAGACATTAAAGAGACGTTCCGTCGTATGGCAATGAACGACGAGGAAACGGTCGCTCTCATCGCTGGCGGACACACGTTTGGCAAAACGCATGGTGCCGCTGATGCCGACGAGTACGTCGGTCCCGAACCCGAGGGAGCCTCTATCGAGGAGCAAGGACTCGGTTGGAAGAACACTTTTGGCAGCGGTAAAGGCGTCCACACGATCACCAGCGGATTGGAGGGTGCTTGGACCACCGCACCAACCAAGTGGGACAACAACTTCTTTGAAAACCTGTTCAACTACGAGTGGGAACTGGTGAAAGGTCCCGGCGGTGCGTGGCAGTGGACGCCGAAAGATGAATCCGCACAGGATACCGTGCCGGACGCTCACGATCCTTCAAAGAAGCATGCGCCGATGATGCTCACGACGGATTTGTCGCTGAAAGCGGATCCAGTCTATGAGAAGATTTCCAGACGTTTCTACGAGAACCCGGCGGAATTCGCAGATGCCTTTGCGAAGGCTTGGTACAAATTGACGCACCGCGATATGGGACCCCGCACACGGTGTCTCGGTCCCTGGGTTCCTGAAGAACCGCAGTTGTGGCAAGACCCCGTCCCGGACGTTGATCATGAGTTGATTGGGGCGCAAGACATTGCTGCCCTCAAGGGCAGGATCCTCGAATCAGGACTCTCCATTTCCCAACTCGTTTCGACTGCTTGGGCATCTGCGGCAACGTTCCGCGGTACCGACAAACGCGGTGGTGCTAACGGGGCACGCATTCGCCTCGCGCCACAGAAGGATTGGGAAGTCAACAAGCCGTCCGAATTGGCGAAAGTGCTTCAGATGCTGGAAGAGATTCAAGAGGAATTTAACGGATCGCAGTCCGATGGAAAGAGGGTTTCGCTCGCTGACCTGATCGTTCTGGCGGGGTGTGCAGCCGTCGAAGCAGCTGCGAAGAACGCTGGTATCGATGTACATGTCCCCTTCACGCCGGGACGCACAGACGCGTCGCAGGAACAAACCGACGTGGAATCATTTGCTGTGCTTGAACCGACCGCCGATGGATTTCGCAACTACCTCGCGAATGGACACGAGGGAACAGCCGAACAATTGTTCGTGGATCGGGCACACATGCTGACGCTAACCGCTCCTGAGATGACCGTTCTCGTCGGCGGCTTGCGCGTCTTGGATACAAACGTTTGTGAGTCTGGATTCGGTATCTTCACCAAGCGACCTGAGACGTTGACGACCGATTTCTTTGTCAACTTGCTTGACATGAACACCGAATGGTTACCTTCTTCTACATCTGAAAATGTGTTTGAGGGACGCGATCGCTCGACAGGCGAAGTCAAGTGGATGGGCACCCGTGCGGATCTCGTATTCGGCTCAAGCTCCCAGCTCCGAGCCATCGCGGAGGTCTACGGGTGTGATGACGCTCAGGAAGCGTTTGTCCGTGATTTCGTAGCGGCGTGGAACAAGGTCATGAACCTCGATCGCTTTGACCTTGCCTAACCCCAACAAGGTAGAACAGTGGGCGCGTGAAACCCTCACGTTCCCACTGTCCCTATCTCCTTCTACGCTTCCATCCTTCTTGTAGGAGCGATCTCCGAATCGCGACTCCCTCCCTTGACTTTTTCCGCAGATGTGTTATCATTTCCTCATGAAAAACGATAAGAAAACGATCTTCGGTTGGTGCATGTACGACTGCGCGAATTCAGCCTATATCACCACTGTGATTGCCGCCATATTACCGAATTATTTTGCGAAAGCCATTGTCGGCGAAGCAGGCATGGACCTCCTCGGTATGAATGTGAGTGCGACAGCCTTGTGGGGCTATATGTTGGGAACCGCGGCGTTCTGCGTATTCCTCTTTGCCCCCGTGCTTGGGGCGATTGCCGACTTCTCTGCCGCAAAAAAACGGTTTCTTATGGGCTTTGCGTATATGGGCAGTATCTTCGCAACGATGCTCTATTTTTGCAAGTCTGGTGATGTCGGATTGACGATTGTGCTATTTCTCGGTTCTCAAATTTGCTTTGTCGGCGGTAATGTTTTCTACGATGCGTTCTTACCACAGATCGCCTCCGAAGACAAATTGGACTCCGTTTCTGCGAAGGGATATGCTTTCGGGTATGTCGGCGGTTCGCTGCAATTTACCATTGCCCTCGTACTCGTCGCTACGCAAAAGACACCGGAAGGCCAAGCGATGGCAGCACGCATCGGGATGGCGATGACAGGGATTTGGTGGGCAGGCTGGACGCTGTTGACACTGAAATACCTGAAAGAGGAAAAAACGTCGCATCAACTGCCAGAAGCCTACCGCAATCGACCGAAAGTCTTGGCGTATCTCACTCTCGGCATCAGTCGGACGCTTTCAACCGCGAAACGGGTCGGACGCTTTAAACACCTCACACTCTTCCTTATCGCCTATATGATATATAATGACGGGATCCACACCGTTACGAGTATGGCGACAATCTACGGCACAGCGGAGTTAAAATTGACGACAGCGGAACTCATGATAACGCTCCTGTTGGTGCAAGTCGTTGCAATAGGGGGAGCCTTGATCTTCAGTCGTCTCGCAGATCGCATCGGTGCGAGACGCTCCGTGATGTTCGCCTTAATCTTATGGAGTGGGGTCGTTACCTACGGCTATTTCATCCATACCGCAACGGAATTCTTTGTTTTGGGAATGGTTGTCGGGATCGTGCTCGGTGGGACCCAGGCGTTGAGCCGTTCCTTCTATGGTGCAATGATTCCAGAGCAGGCGAGTGCGGAGTTTTACGGATTCTATTCTGTCTTTAGCAAGTTTTCATCAATTTGGGGACCCGTAACGTTCGGTGTTATTGAGCAGATCACCGGCAGCGCACGCCTCGCTATCATTTCATTGATGATCTTCTTTATCGTGGGACTGATTCTCTTGGCATGTGTGGATGAAGAAAAAGCAAAGGTTGGTAAACTTGACTTCTGAACGAGTGGAAACGTGATGAAGTTTGGGTATTTATGGTAACGCAAGTTGCCACCTTTGTCCTATAATCTTTTAGATTGTGTATATTACGCGCGCAAACTGAAAGTGGACGCTACAAAATCCCGCTGATGTAGGTTGGGTTGAGCGTCCGTTGCCAGTTCTTGTGTTTCTATCCAAGTGCCCATTTTCCAATACACCGGTGGTAGATACAAAGCCAGCGAAACCCAACACTCCCAATACTTTCGCGATGGGTTTCACGCGGATAGGGGGAATGTTAGTTTTAGGAGTTTCCCGTTCAACCCATAGGTGTCAATTTAGCATGAGCTCTAAGCAAAACGCTCCGAATGTGCCAAGACAGCAGCACCAGCGGTACGGAAGGTGTATAGAAAGATGAGTAAAAAAACCCTTCTTGAACCCCAGCGGGGTGGTAGGTGTCCGACGAGATATATAATAAACACCTAGGGTTTCCCCTCTGGAGAAACTACACATCTTCAAAATACACAGAATAGTCCTAAAATTGACACCTATGGGAGTTTCCCGTTCAACCTTAAGGAAACACCCCAGTAAAAACACCTACGTGTTTAATATCAAACTCACGTTAATCAGTCTAACTTTTTCGCAAAAAATGCTAAAATCTCGCAACAAATAAGCGTTTTCCGAAAAAATGATGCTTTTTTTACTTTTAATTTGACAAAAACTTTTTGAGGGTGTATAATTAGGACGTAATCTTCTACTTCCGCGAGAAAATCGCGCGAATTATAGGCGAATGTATGGCGTGGATGTAGCAGCATTTCTGAGAAATGGCTTACGACTTAAAGGACAATGGACGATGAAGGGGTCAGCGAAAGCATATCTACTTGTGAAAAAAAGGAGGGGTAATTTTCTGGCACTGTGTGTGCCTGGATCTTCGTGTGGGTTGACACGGTGCTCCCCCCCACTTCACAAACGTTAAATATTTTACAAGCGTTAAGCCTATTTCATCCCCGTGTGAAATCCTATCACACCTCCCTATTTCCGCTCCAAACCCCCTTAGCAGTTCTTCTACAAGTGCTTCCAGGGCTTTTTGTGTTGCACCATACACACTCTCCCGGTATCCCGCTGTAGATTTCCAAGCCGCGCCTGTGAGAGTCTACGAGCTCGCGTATCCCGCAGGTCTTGAAAAACGTCCGGAATACCTCTATCGTGCCCCGGGCGTGCCATTGGGGCCGGGTTCTCGTCCCGATCCCCGATGGGGTGCGGCTGCGGCACAAACGCCCCGTGGGGGCATCTCGGCACCGCCCTCGGACGCGGGAGTGCCTCCGCGATCCACACGCAGGGAGCCTCCCCGGTCCCCCGACCTCTCGGAGACGCTTGAAACGTTTCAAGCGAGCCCGTTCTATCGGACGATAGTCGAGAACAACCTCTTCGCCCCCTTGGGGACCGCTCCACCCCCAGAGACCCGGCACTTTCGGCTCATCGGCACCACCACGCGAGAGCCACCCGATGCAACGCAGGAGGTGGCTGCGATCGTGGAACACCTCCACAGTGGACAGACGTTGACGCTGCGGATCGGGGATCAGATCGGTGATGAAACCGTGGTAGCCATTCACCGCAAACAACTCACGCTGGAGCGAGACGGCGAAACAGTCGTCCTCACGCTGCCTTCCGAGTTCCTCCTCGGCACACAGGAGCCCGCAGATGTTCGCTGAAAAGCAGCCTATTGTTTCCATCGTCATGCCGTGCCTCAACGAGCAAGAGACGCTCGGCACCTGTATTGAAAAAGCACACCACACCCTCAAGTCGCTCGGCATTCCCGGAGAGATCGTTGTTGCGGATAACGGCTCCACAGACGCTTCCGTGGGTATCGCGGAACGCCTCGGGGCCCGCGTGGTGCCTCAACCTACACGCGGGTATGGTGCGGCGTATCTTGCCGGGTTGGGTGCCGCACGAGGAAAATATATCGTTATAGGGGACTCTGACGATACCTACGATTTCACAGACCTCCAGCGGTTCATTACGCCTTTACACGAGGGATATGACCTGGTGATCGGCAACCGGTTCAGAGGGAATATGCCCCCCGAGGCGATGCCTTGGGCACACCGATACCTCGGCAACCCGGTCCTGTCAGGACTGCTGCGGGTGCTGTTCAGGACGGACATCGGGGATTGTCACTGCGGGATGCGCTCCTTTACCGTGGAGGCTTACCAACGGATGGCGTTGGAAACCACGGGTATGGAGTTCGCTTCG
>JAAXHD010000122.1 GCA_012271015.1 Candidatus Poribacteria bacterium
TCCGGTTGCCTCTCCGTTTAATGACGGCGTTTTTTATGATGCCGAAGAACAGTTATTTAAAATGTGGTATCATGCTGGATGGTTCGATGGTGTTGGTTATGCAATCAGTGAAGATGGCTTACATTGGTATAGACCCATGTTAGATGTAGTACCAGCTACGAACAGGGTACTTCCGGTAAGGCAAGGATATCGGAGAGATGGGGCCGCAGTCTGGTTAGACCCCCAAACAGACGACCCGAATCAAAGGTTTAAAATGTTTGTATACTTCCGTTCTCCTGACTGGTCAGGAGGGGAAGTTTATACCTCATTTGATGGTATCCACTGGGGGAAGCCAGTAAGAACGGGGCCTTGTGGGGATAATACGACTTTCTTCTACAATGCCTTCAGGAAAAAGTGGGTTTACAGTATTAGGACCTCTAATCGTACGCTTGGACGCACCCGAAGTTATCGCGAACACGAGGATTTTATCAAAGGTGCTTCATGGAAGAAGGAAGATGTGGTATTCTGGGCGAGAACTGATGAACTGGACCCAGCGGACCCTGACCTCGGATACTCACCTCAGCTATATGACGTTAACGCAGTTGCCTATGAGAGCGTGCTTCTGGGCTTGTTTGCAATTTTTAAAGGTCCACCAAATGAACTATGTGCCATAGGGGGCTTCCCTAAGATTAATGAACTGGTGTTAGGTTATAGCCGCGATGGTTTCCATTGGCATAGACCTGTTCGCAGTCCTTTTATAGCCGCATCGCGAGAGGAAGGCAGATGGAATAGGGCTTATATTCATGCAGCAGGGGGTGGATGTTTGGTAGTGAATGATAAGATTTACTTTTATTTTGGTGCCTGGTCCGGAGAGTCACCTACACTCGGTAGACATATGTATGCAGGAGGTACGACTGGACTCGCAATACTTCGCCGAGACGGTTTTGCTTCCATGAATGCCGGTTTATCTACTGAATCTTTAACAACGAGACCCGTGATATTTAATAAGGGAAACCAGCATCTTTTTGTGAATACGAATACAAAAAATGGTATGATCCAAGTTGAAATTTTAGACAATCAAGGCAATGTGATTGAGCCATATTCCCATATAAACTGCGTTCCCATAAGCAAGGATACTACCTGTCAATTAGTAAGGTGGAAAAGTGGAGAAGATTTATCTGCCCTGGCTGGTAAGTCAGTGAAATTTAGGTTTTATTTAACAAACGGACAGTTATATTCTTTCTGGGTCAGTCCCGATTTAACAGGTGCCAGCGATGGTTATGTGGCGGCTGGAGGTCCAGGATTTAGCACTGCCATTGATACCGTTGGCTCTTCTATATCCAAGAATCCGCTCGAAAGATCTTAACTGTCGAACTTCTATCAAAGGAGCAGCCAATGGATACATCATCTATACATCGGAGTCAAACCGACACCGTCACCCCAGCAAGCCGCGTGCATGACCTGCTGCGCCCGGAAGTGCTTCAGGCATTTGACCGCACATTCTTCGAGCGCGAAGGATATTGGGTGTGGGAGGGTATACTGACCGATGCCGGCCGCAAGCGGTGGACGGAGAGCTTGCAGAAGCTACAGCAGATGAACGATGAGATCGTCATGGACACCGACTGGGCTGCCATCGACTTCGCGGGCCGGGGGCTACAGCCGCCGTTGCCGGAGCAAATCACCCCGGAGTTTTTGGCGACTTGTTGCGGGGGCTCAGAGCAGATGCGCTTCATGCCACGAGGACTGATTGGATACATGCGCGACCACGGGCTGTTCGGTCCAGGTCCTGCGTTGGTGACACGCGGATACGAGTCCCAGGGAGTCATGCCGGAACATTTCTCTATTGGATACGACGAGTTCATCAAGGATGTCGCCACCGCCCACCCGCAGATGATGGAGCTGTTCACCAAACTTTTCGGTGACCGCTTCATACTCGACCACTGCAACATGCTCAACCGGACGCCGGGCTCAATAGGGCGGCGGTGGCATGCTCACCAGTATCTGCAGGGGCAGTACGAGGTCGAAGATCCTATCGGTACCGGACACGCTCTTACCACCGAGTATCTGCAACGGCAGTGTATTCGGACGCTCTGCTACCCAGAAGGTGCAACCCTCGAGGAGGGCGGGGAACTTGGGGTCATCCCGGGTGCTCATCTCTACCGCATCCCGTACAAATGGAACACCGAGCGACCCGATGATGATGCCGCCATGAAAGCGGGATGGCTGAAGGAAAAGATCCACGCCTTCACCGGCAAGCCGTTGGAAATGGTCCGCTTCTCGCTACCGCCCGGGAGCATGGTCTCGTTTCCCCATCACATGCCGCATCATGTCGGTCATCGCAAGTCAGGAACCCCGACCCGATGGGGCTTGCTGATAGCGTATCGGACACCAGACCCCGACGCAAGCCCGGCGAAGTGGACAAATGGCATACCTGCCCATTGGGTGGAACGGGCCGCGGCGGAAGGAAGGCTCTCCTCTGCGGCACGCCGAGTGCTTGAGGCGGACAATCCTCTCGACTGATTGGACATTTCAAATGGACAAAATCCGGCTTCAGCCAAAGCGTTATGACTGACTTTGGTAGCAAAGTGCCATCCCCTATCCAGACGACCGACGGTTGGGAAATCAGGAAAGAGAATAGGTAGTTTTACTGCACTCTGACAGATGGACACGTCAAAACGGTTCGATACTCACTTAAACCCCACGAACAGCTCTGTTAGCGTATCCTCGCGGGCAGTTCTCATTGGGCTCGTCTGTGCCGCCGGGGAATGTTTGATTGCGCCTTACAATGATTACGTGATTCGCAATGTCTTTCTCGCTGGCGGTCATTTTCCTGTCGGTCCATTTTTTGTCCTGACCCTCCTGGTGCTGATTGGCAACCGCATCTTGAGCGCAGTTTCTCCCAAACTCGCACTGTCGGCGGGTGAATTGGTGACGATCTGGTGTATCATGGCAGCCGCCTCCGGCATTCCTTCGACAGGCATGATGAGATATGCGTTTCGCCCGCTTGTCGCCTACCAGTATTTTGCGACACCCGAAAATGATTGGGAAGCACTTTTCCATCAATATATTCCCCACTGGCGCGTTGTTCGTGATGAGAAGGCTATCAGATCCTTTTATGAAGGCATCGCTTTGGGTGAATCCATCCCCTGGGAGGCATGGCTGATACCTCTATTCGCCTGGACCCTTTACGTGTTTGTCCTCTACTTCGTTGTGATATGCCTCTCGGTGCTGCTGCGCAGACAATGGGTCGAGATTGAGCGGTGTAGCTTTCCGCTGGTTGTGTTGCCTGTGGAGATGGCAAACAACCCGCCGGGATCGAGAAATTCACTCTTCAGGAACAAAGCATTATGGGTCGGATTTGCCGTTCCCTTATGCATTCACACGTTGAATGGCTTTCATGCGTTCTTCCCTGGCGTGCCGGAATTTCCCGTCCGATTCAATCCCCATCCCTACTTAATTGAAAAGCCTTGGAGTGCACTGAAACCTTTGCAACTCAACTTGTATTGTTCCATAGTGGGGTTCAGCTATTTACTGCCGCTTGAGGTGTCGCTTAGCCTGTGGTTTTTCTTTCTATTTTTCAAACTCCAATGTCTTATCGGCTCGATGCTCGGTTTCCAAATCACCAAAGGTCCAGGCGTGCAGTGGAACGCGTATTCGTTCAGTGCTTCTCAGGAAATCGGTGCGTGCCTCACCTTTGTCATCTACATCCTTTTCAAAGCACGGCATCACATCAGAAACATGCTTGTCAGTGCCTTTCGCAAAAGCGATGACGCAAACGAGGCGATGCCCTCTGGTTTGACAATTATCGGTCTCATTGTCGGGATATTGCTGCTGGCGTATGCAAATCATCTGATGGGAATGTCGTTGGGATTCGCACTGCTTTTTGTGCTGGTGCTTCTTGGAATTTACATTGTCTTGACATGGCAGGTCATCCACGGAGGAATCCCTTTTGTCAATCCTTCGTATTCAGCGCATTACGTTCTCTTTACCACGCTGGGTTCGGCGAGAATCAATCCTTCAACCATGACATCGCTGTTTATGCATCCCGTCTCTCTCACGCGCGACTTGAGGGAGATTATGATGCCATATGTGGTAAACGGTCTCAAGGCGGCCGATGAAGTCAAGGTCAGACGGAGGGGGCTGTTAATAGCTATGGGCGCGGCGATGGTTATCGGAACCCTTGTCTCATATTATTCCGTCCTCAACGTCAGCTATGCACACCGTGCGCCGTACACAGGTGGGGCAGGCGACATGCGGTGGCTGACTTCTGTGCTCGTTAGTGCCGATACCGGGACGGACTGGACGAACACAGGTTTTATGGTCGGCGGCAGCCTTTTCATGGGGCTGTTGATGTGGCTGAGAAGGATTTTCGTGTGGTGGCCGCTTCATCCAATCGGGTATACAATGCTGAGTTCTTGGGCCTCATTAAAGCTGTGGCCCTCAATCTTTCTAGGCTGGATGATGAAGTATATTCTCGTCAGGTACGGGGGATTGAGAATGTATCGAAGTGCGAGGCCGATATTCCTTGGGCTTGTGCTTGGCGAGATGACCTGCGCTGGCATCTGGGCACTTGTTGGAATGGCAACGGGCATCAGCACGGGTTATCGAATCTTGCTGAGTTAAAATGACTAAAATGCCCGGCGAAGGCGACAGATATAAAGAGAGGGATTTTTCAGCGAAAAGGTTTAATGTATAACGTGAACTCGATGTAGGTCCGTAGGCTGGGTTGAACGGATCCGACTCAAAACGCCATCGAGAAAATAGACTTTCAAAGAAATCAAGAAGCATGAAATTACCACAACACGAGTGAAACTCAACGTCTTCCGACTGTTATCGCGTTTGTATTGTCGGGTTTCGCTATGCTTCGTTCTAAGTCGTGTTGCTTGAGAATGTGGATTTTGCACATACCCGGAAGAATTTCTTGTTTTACCACTCAACCCAACCTACGGTCCCATCTACATTTTTATGACTGAATTTGTATTTCTTAGACCGAACTCACGTTGTGTCGTTTGGGCTCTCATATAGGCATCCGCTCTCTCAAAATCTTGGGGTGTGTTGATATTGAAAAAGGACATGCCCTCCGGATCGAACTTCTGCCAGACTTCAGGCGAAACGTTCTTGATGTGTGCCCGTTCCTGCAAGGCATGGACGCGTAACTCAGATTCCCGTAGCATCAACTCTATGATAGGTAGACAACGCTTGGAATAGGCGGCGCACAAGGTTTGAAGAATTGTCTGCGTGTTGTCGTGATGGGTAAAAGTCTCAGGCATCACCGCGTCATATTCACCCAGGATAGAAACGAGATAGGTGAGTAATTTCGGTTCCAAGAACGGACTATCGCACGCGACACAGAGGACAGCATCGTGTGAAGCATGCGTCAAACCGCTATAGATGCCTCCCAACGCGCCGGTGCCCGGAAAAATATCACCGTGCATTGATACACGGAGGTGTGCATATTCAGTAGGGCTGTTGGTGACGAGCAGGAGTTCGTCCGTGATAAGGTGCATACGGCGGATAACATGTCCAATAAGTGAATTGTCTCCGAGCTGCATCAACGCCTTATTTTCTCCCATCCGCCGACTCTTACCACCCGCGAGGATGACACCTGTAATTGGAAGTGGATTTTTATGCGCGTCCAGTAACATCGACAATTAACTCACCTACCTGTTGTAGACTTTCTATATTAAGCAGGGTACATCTATCCTGTTTTGAATGGACTTTTAAAGCGACACGTCCTACATCACCCGCTGTTAATGTAACCGTTTCAAATCCGTGACTTGCAATCGGAATGCTATCCAGTCCTACACCAATGGGTAGGTGGCGTTCCGACACCTGTATGCCAAGCGACTCACCCGATACCTGCAACCGATCTGCCAATACATTCGCCGTCCGGACAGGAGGAATTCCATAGCCTGCAACGACGTTAACGCCGTTACCAACGCCTAATCCGTCTAAATTGATAACATAGGTATTTTCTTGGTCATATTTATCAGCATGTTTTTGGACATAGCGCAACGCACCGCACATACCATACTCTTCCGCACCAGCGGCAAGAAATGTAATAGATTTTTTCTCGCCACGTGCCATCAATACACCCGCGACTTCAAGCATAACGCCAACGCCAGAGGCATTATCGAAACCTCCATGAGAACGGTTCTGTGTGAAATTGATTTGCAAGAGCAGCAGACAGAACGTAGTTGTTCCAGCGACCCCCCAGATAATGAGATCGGACAACCAGCCGAGGATGATGTGATCGGGGAACCAGCCGAGGATGACGACGTTAATCACCATTATAGTTGTCAGAGTGGTTAGTCCAACAATCGCTATACCGTAAGCCACAGCCCGTACAGCAATCGGCAATACCTGTGATTTGGAATCGTAATGTGCAACGAATAGGAGGACAGGCGTATTGTCATTCGGTTTTCTACCGTTTGTCGCAACAATGTTCTCCGAATGATGCTTTCTACCGACATCATACAACCCTTCAAACCGTTTTTGCCATTGATTAAAAAGCAATGCTACGGAGAGACTGAGTAGGCAGACAAGACATATAAGTATTGGAAACCGTTCACCGAACCACGGGACGGAGAGGACGACCAGAACGAAAAGGCCACAGAGGAGACGAGGTAATACCTCAGCAGGAAACTTTGTAAAAGAAAAAGGTTCCCGTGTAACATCCAACCCTAATTCTGAGAATTGTTGGACGATGTAATCTTGTGCCTTTGCTTCGCCCGCGCTACCCACCAGTCTGGGAAAGGCAAGTTGTGTGATGTGGTGGTACGCACGCTTTGCGTCATAAGTCAGGTTTGTATCCATCCGAATTTATTCTGTGCCTAATTCTGACCGAAACCGTTTTGCCAGATGTCCACTGAGTGTCCGAGCGATCTCGCGTTCCGATTCGGCGATGTTATAGCGTTCGCACGGATCGTTCTCCAGATCGTATAACTCCGTCACATCACTGTAGTTTTCGATGAGTTTATGCGTTGCTGTCCGAATACACCGAAAGTTTCGGAGGGCACTCACGGTTTCGGTGCGGTGTATTTGGGATTCACCACGAAGGACAGGCGCGATAGACCTCGCGTCAATACGCGGTAACACAGGCACACCCACTAACTCACATATCGTCGGATTCAGATCAATCAATTCGACTAAACTCTCCGAAGTCTTGTTTCCTGCAATGCCGGGTCCGGCGACGAGGAGTGGCACCCTGAGCGACGCTTCATAAGCGACACTCTTCGTGTAAAGCCCGTGGTCACCGAGCATCTCTCCATGGTCACTTGAATAAATGATATAGGTATTGTCGAGCATTCCGCGCTCCTCAAGTGCGTGGAGCATTGCCCCGATTTGGTCGTCAATCAATTCCGTTGCGGCGCAGTACTGCTGTCGCGTCAGGGTAATCTCCTCAGGACTAATATCAACGACCCGTCGTTTCACCCATTCAGGTTTTCCCACCATATCACCAACGATAGCAGAAGGCATCTCTGCGTTCCGATACTTATCCCCGTACTCTGTAGGTGGATCGAAGGGGTCATGGGGTCCGACAAAACTCACGAACATATACCATGGAAAATCATCGGGGATGTTCTCAATAAATTCGGTTGCCCGTCTGCCGATATAGGTATCAGCGAAATCTTCTGTCGGGAGCACAGAATCGTGAGAACCGTTTTTAATCCAACCACCGCTACTGCGTTTCTGATAATCTTCGTGGAACGCTTTGAGCATCCCTTTTGCCTGAAGGTAGTGTGTATAAGGACCGATGGGGGTTGGCGAACTGCCGGCATGCATCTTGCCTTCACACTCTTCAGGATGTGTGAATCCCCAACTATAGGTGCGTGGACGATCACCGTAGCGTCCGTTATAGCCATCGGGTTTGGCAAGGTCGAGTTTCCCAACGCACCCAACGCGGTAACCGTGATCGCGGAGTTGCTGATAGTAGGTCGGCACGGTAGCGGGTAGGAAACTTCCGTTGTCTACTGCTCCCAATCGTGAAGGTTGCAGTCCCGATGCGAGGGCGATGCGGGATGGCGCACAGACCGGGGCATTCACTGTGCAGTTGGAAAAACTCACACCTGTTTCCGCCAAACGTCGTAAATTTGGGGTATTGAGTGCAGTCGGAGCATTTTCGTCAGTCTCCAGATAATCGTATCGGTGCTGGTCCGACATGATAAAGAGAACGTTCGGTCTATCTGTTTTTCGGGTCATTTTTTCTCGTTTCATAGTTGAATTGCAATTGCCTGATACCCATTCTCAGCAAGAGTGATGGCTTCCTTTCGATTGATTTCCAGTATCTCTCCAAGGGTGATTTTCAGTGTATCCAGCAACTCGTCGCTTGTTCTTTCTTGGCAATTTACGCTGGGGATTTCCTGGATACCCCCGACCCACCACTCTCCGCGTTGTTGAATAAGCGCGGTGTAGGTATGTGTCATGAGGTTCTCCTTTTTCTATTGTTTAAAATATTATACATGTGGACCCACATATTCTCAATTAAAAACTGCTATCAATTAGCATCGCATGTCCCTAAAACGTTCTCAACTTCTTGCCATAATTTGTGGCGTATGCTATTATGTGTTCATAATTCTCAAAAAGGAGATTCACATGGCAGTTTTTTTACATACACGGGTTCGCGTCAGCGACCTTGACGGTTCCATCAATTGGTATTGCGACCACATGGGGTTCAAAGTCCTCAGTCGGAGCGACAAATCCCCGGCGGGCAATCAGATCGTCCATCTTGAACTTCCGGGCAATGCACACACATTAGAGTTAACCTACTCGCCTGACTTCGATCTTCAGGTGCAAGAGGATCTAATGCACTTTGCCATCGGCGTTCCAGATATTGTCGAATTTTGCGACGGGTTAGAGAAAGCAGGATTGGAAATTTGGCCCGATGAATGGCGCGAGCAGTTCACATCAGGTGGAATGAAAATGGCGTTCGTCACCGACCCGGACGGCTATGAAGTCGAAATCTTAGAGCGTGCAGATGCCTCTGGTGATCCGCTCGACGTTCTTGACGAGTCTTAGACATGGGGCCAGAATTGGTTCCACGCCGTCAGCCAATCTTTTGCTCGGCTTTCAACAGTAACAGGACCCGTTATTTCAATCCCTGCTCGTCCCTTGAACTCCGCGAGTTTATCGACGCTTGAGAGTTCAATTTTGATTGTCGTTGGGGCATCAGGGACATAAGGCTTCACTCGGGTTAAATCTGTGAGAGCATCTCTCGCGGCGTCCTCAATCAATTGGCGGGCACGGACCGGTGGAAGTTGTCGCGCGCTATATCGGCTGAGTCCCCGTTTAACAGCGACTGTGAGCAGGGCATCGCCGAGGAGTTCTTTGGCTTCTCGGCAGACTGCCACGTCGCCTGTAACCAGTGCAACTGGCACCCGATGTGCTCCATTGAGCGCAGCGTTCACGCCTGTTTCACCGACAAGATCGCCGTTGAACCAAAGGTTCCGGTACTGCACGCTGGAAATCGTATGACATAACACACCATCAGGCGTGCCATTGCGGGCGTGCATACCGATGAGCAAGCACGCATCACAACCGCTCTTCCACATATCTTCGTAGCGTCCCCACCCGTGATGCGCCACCCACTCACAATCTGGGTGAATTTTATCTGGAATCAGCGAATTAAAAGTCCACCCTTGTCCTGCCCCGTGGCAGTCTACAACAACAATCTCTGTCGCGCCTGCGGCTTTCGCACCGCGTACGGCGGCGTTGATCTCCTCCGTGTAGAGGTGCCGCCCCTCTTCAAACATTGCCGCACCGCCGTTCACCTGCTCCCATACAACGATGCCGCTGACACCTTCCATATCCGACATGATGAGTACTCGCATTATTTTCCTTCCTTTCTTAGGACTTACGCACTTCACCGGTAGGATTTTTGCTTGGGGTGTTTTTGCTGGGGGTCTTTGCTTGGGTGTTTCTGCGTATTTCCCCTTGATAGGGCGTTTCTTCATTTCTTCACAGTTTGCAACCGCACCGATCCCGTGATAGTAAGTGTCTTCACCGTAGCAATATTGGTACTCTGGCTCAATTTTGCGTAAGTCCTGTTTCTATTAAATTCGGAGTGATTTCTTCCTTAAGTATAAATCCTTTATACTTAAAATGCAAGTGGCATGTTCTCCTTCGGAGGGTTGAATCTACCCTTTACTGTCAAGTTGGAAGGCATGCTATTGGACATGCCCCCAACGCCTCCAAAGGAATTTTTGACATACACTCTCTATTGTGATATAATTTTGTTGTTAGACAAAACGCCCAATCTCATAAGGAAAGTTAACGAATACATAATTGGACTTGTACATATGGACACAATTAAAGCAGAAATCTACAATATTATAGAAGGCGCGATTGACGCAGCTGTTGCTGCTGGGAAACTCACTATACCCGAGGTGCTAAAGATCCCGTTCTCACCAACGAAAACGCCTGAACACGGGGACGTTGCTACACCGATTGCCCTTGGACTCGCGAAACAAGCACGGATGGCACCACGCAAGATAGCCGAAATAATTGTCGCACACATCAATCTTGATGACCATCCAACTATCCGTCAAATTGACATTGCCGGTGCTGGGTTCATCAATATTCACCTCGCCGATAACTGGCTCTACGACACACTTCAAACGATCGCTACGATGCAGGAAGGGTATGGCACCTGCAACAAAGGAGAAGGAAAGCAGCTTCAGATTGAGTTCGTTAGTGCTAATCCGACGGGACCGATTAACATCGTCAGTGGGCGCGCCGCGGCGGTCGGGGATACTCTCGTCAATCTCCTAAATGCTATAGGCTACAACGCCATACGGGAGTACTACGTCAACGATGCTGGTGGACAGGTCGAACGCCTCGGTGAGTCAATAGATATCCGCTACCGACAAGCGCTCGGTGAAGAGGGATTGGAAATTCCAGAAGGAGGCTATCAAGGAGAATATCTTCGGGAATTCGGACAAACTATAGCTGACACAGAAGGTGATGTCTATCTTCAACTTGAGACAAAAGAACGAGTGGCAACGTTTCGGGACAAAGGCATTGCCCACATCTTAGCGCAACAAAGAAAATCTTTGGAACGTTTCGGAGTTAGTTTCGATGTTTGGTCGAGTGAAAAAGCGATTCGAGAGAGTAGGAAACCGGAGGAAATCGTTCAAGTGTTTCGCGAGAATGGGTGCCTCTACGAAGCGGAAGGTGCGACGTGGTTTCGGATGACAGATTTTGGCGATGATAAGGACTGCGTTGTTATTAAGAGCGATGGGGAATATACCTATTTTGTGCCGGATGCCGCATATCATCGCGATAAGTTCGACAGAGGTTTCACTACAGTTATCGATCTGCTGGGACCCGACCATCAGGGGCATATTACTCACCTCAAAAACCTTGTCAAAGCCCTCGGTATGCCCGATGATTGGCTCGAAATCTTCATCATTCAACAAGTCAATCTCGTCGATGCAGCAGGCAAGCGGTCAGATATGTCGAAACGTCGAGGACAGTTTCTGACCCTTGATGACCTTATTGACGAACTCGCAGAGACCGTCGGCGAACAATTTGCGGTGGATGTCGCTCGCTATTTTTTCCTCATGCGTGTCAACAGTACCCATCTTGATTTCAATATGGAATTGGCAGTCACGCATGCCAGCGAAAATCCCGTCTTCTACATCCAATACGCCCATGCGCGGTGCTGCAGCATTTTTGAGCAGGGAGATGAGCAAGGAATCGCCCCTAAACCTATTGAAGCAGTCTCTCTCAAACGGCTCACGGAGTCGATGGAACATGAATTGATTCGGAAATTAGCTGAATTCCCATCGGTTTTACTTTTGAGCGCGGAGTCACGGGAAGCGCATCGCGTAGTGCATTACCTACACGAACTCGCGGGGATTTTTCATCCGTACTACAACCAACACCGGGTACTTGATCCTGCAGACATGGAAAAAACGTACGCACGACTCATTCTGATACAGAGCGTGCAAAGGGTATTGAAAAACGGGCTAACGCTTTTAGGCATCTCTGCCCCTACTTCTATGTAGCTGGTTGTCAGCAGTCAGCAATCAGCAAAGAGGTGCTTTTGTAGCAATTCACCGAAACTTGGAATGCCATAGCACCCGTAGAATGTCTGGCAGTTGCCAACGTTTTTGTCTGCCACAACGACGGAAGCACGTGATCATGATAATCGTGATTGTGTAACTTCTGAAAGGACCCTGATGGCTGATGGCTGATAGCCGATAGCCAATGACAATAGGAAAAATATGATAGATTATAGGAAAACCGATAAGGCGCACGTGTGGCATCCTCTGTTTCAGCATCAACGCCTTGAAGAAACAACGTTAGCCGTTTTTGAATCGGCACACGGGACAACTCTTGTGGACGTAGAAGGTCGTGAGTACTTAGATGCGTACTCGGCGCTCTGGAACGTCAATGTCGGTTATGGTAGACAGGAGATTGCAGACGCAGTCTATGCACAGATACAGCAGTTGCCTTACTATCCACACTCACAGATTAACGTCCCTGCCACGGTATTAGCAGAGCGACTCGCGGCATGTCTTCCGGGTGATTTGAACCATGTCTTTTTCTCCAACAGCGGTTCAGAGGCAAATGAAACCGCCATCAAAATCGCACGTCAGTACGGTAGACAGACCTATCCGGGTGAGAATCGCTACAAAATTATCAGTCGGTATCGTGGTTACCATGGGTTTACCTTTGGTGCCTTGTCAGCGACAGGGCAGACCCGTCGACGCAAGGCTTTTGAACCACTTGTTCCGGGGTTTATACATGCGCATCCACCTTACTGCCACCGATGTCCAATCGGATTGGACTATCCATCTTGTGGCACGGAGTGTGCTGATGAAATTGAACGGATAATCCAGTGGGAGGGCCCCGAAACCGTAATCGGTGTCATTGCTGAGCCTATCATCGGGGGTGGGGGCGTGATTGTCCCGCCGGATGAATATTTCCCGAAATTACGACAAATCTGTGACGATTACGGCTTGCTTCTCATCCTTGATGAAGTCATCACCGGTTTTGGACGCACCGGGAAGATGTTTGCCTGTGAGCATTGGGACGTACAGCCTGACCTTATTACACTGGCAAAGGGACTGACGAGTGGTTATTTACCGCTCGGTGCGTGTGTCGCCTCAACGGCGGTCTTTAACGCGTTCCTTGGCGAATCCGATGAAAACAAAGAATTCGCCCAAGTCTGCACCTATGGCGGACATCCAGTGGCGTGTGCCGCTGGTGTTGCGAACCTCGAAATCCTCCAAAAGGAACGCCTCTGGGAAAATTCGGAGAAAGTAGGGGGGCACTTACTCTCGAAATTAGAGACGTTGCTTGAGTTACCCATCGTGGGTGATGTTCGTGGGAAAGGGTTGATGATAGCCGTAGAACTCGTTGAAGCCGATGGGACGCATCTGGAAACGGCGACAACCAACCGAATCGTGGGTCAATTGCGAGACTTTGATACAGGGGGAATTATCGTCGGAAAAATCGGACACGCTGTTGATGAACCGGAAAACATCATTTACATCGCACCGCCCCTGATTCTAACAAAAGCAGAGGCGGATAGAATTTATGAGACGTTACGTCAAGTACTTATCCAAAAGGAGTTTTAATTCGTGTCGCTTCGCCGTTGAAATCTTGTCGGGATGGGTAGCCAGCGCGAATTGCAGGGCGTTTGAACAGGCGCAGCTCCGTTCTTCAATTGGAATGTTGGCAACGGCACTCCGGACAATTTTTTTGGAAGTCTCTACATTGGCACGGACATTTTCAAGGATCATCTCCGTCGTAACGTGATCATGTTCGGGGTGCCAGCAGTCATAATCGGTGGAGCATGCAAGAACAGCATAGCAGATTTCTGCCTCGCGTGCTAATTTGGCTTCCTGTGCCGCTGTCATCCCGATAATGTCGAATCCGAAGGACCGATATACGTTCGATTCGGCTTGTGTCGAAAACGCCGGTCCCTCCATACAGATATAGGTGCCGCCGTTATGGGCGGTTGCACCGACATCGGTCGCTGCAGTATATAAACAGTCACTCAGAAGTGAGCAAAAAGGATGTGCCAGGCTAATGTGTGCGGCGATGCCGTCACCGAAAAAGGTTGATTCCCGGTGTTTAGTGTGGTCGTAGAGTTGATCCGGTATAACAAAATGGCGGGGTTCAATTTCTTGTTTTAGGCTCCCGACAGCACTCACAGCAATGAGCCATTCTACACCTAACGATTTTAAGGCATAAATATTGGCGCGGACGTTAATCTCAGAAGGAAGGATCCGGTGACCAACGCCGTGCCGCGGTAGAAAAACAACGGGCTTCCCATCAAGGTTTCCGAGAATAAGAGCATCGCTCGGTTTACCGAACGGGGTTTCGACTGTGATTTCTTCGATGTCTGTTAAGCCTTCCATCTGATAAAAACCGCTGCCGCCAATGATTCCGATACGCATCTTTTGTCCTTTCGTGAGGCATGACTGATGCATCAATCCATCGCCTCCACTACGTTACTGAAAACCGATAACTAAAAACTGATAACTCTTATGGCATTATTGCATTGTGGTAATTTAACACTTGAAGGAAAATCGAGTTCCGCCGTTGCGACTTACGTGCGAGTCAGAGAACTGGACCTCGTTTTCGATTTAGGCAGATGTCCGATGAATTTTATCGGCATCGGCAATGTTTTCATTTCCCATTTCCACCTCGATCACTACTTCGGGTTGCCTATCTATATCAGTCAACGCTGGCTTGCTGGCATAGCGCCCGGAAACATCTATGTCCCGTGGAGCGGATCTAAACAGTTGATGCACATTCTTGATAGGATCTCGGCGTTGGATACCGGCAGGAGTTGGGCATATCAAATCACGCCGGTTCGGGTAGGTGATGCCATTCCGTTTCGGCAAAATTTAGTCGCACACATTTTGCCAAGCGACCACAGTGTCCCGTCTGTCTCTTATTTGATTTGTGAAGTACGCCAGAAACTAAAACCTGAGTTTCGGCATTTGTCAGGGCGTGATATCGCAGAACTGAAACATTCAGGCGTCGAGATAACGACAGAGGTGCAATTGCCCTTAATTGCCTACTTAGGAGATACGCGGAGTATCCCCCTTGATGCACATCCATTACTCAAGCAGTGCAAAGTCCTGATTTGCGAATGCACATTCATCCTACCGGAACATCGGGTGCGTGCAAAGCGGACCATGCATCTACATCTTGAGATGTTACCCTCAATTTTGGCAGATGTTGAGAGCGAACATATCGTCCTGACTCACTTTTCCCGCCGCTATACACCGGAACTTATCCGACAAAAGGTTTTCGGTCACTTACCACCGGCGGAACGTTCTCGCGTACAACTCTTTCTCTAATGCGAGACAGCGTTCTGCTAAATCCTTGCCCGTTCTATGTAGAGATGTGTTGTCAGGAGTGCCCAGATAGGTGCTAATATAGCGTCTATCAATACGTTTACAACGACCATCACCGCGATTGCCCAAACGGGGGTATGCTGTAAGGTTATTTGGACCTGAGTGCCAAAAAAGAGATGGAAGAATGTCTCTGATAGTAGGATCTCACGTAAGGGCACAAATTCAGGTGCAACGACAGAAAACAGTAGCAACGTTAAACCGAGAACCACGGTGGTAAATACCATTGTTCCCCAAACAAGCAACAGGTACATACCAAAAAACTGCTTCCATTTCCCGCGCACAAGTTCACTACTGCGGCGCAGCGCAGTGATCGCCGATAGATTCTCAATAATGAATGATCCCTTGGTTGTAGAGGCTCCATTTTACCAGAAAATAAACCGCGGGAATACCGACGATCATCAGCAACAGAATCGGCGTAGAAGGTGCTACCGGTACATACGGTATAAAAACTTGAGAGAATCCAGTCAAGATGGGTATGACAATGGTAAAAAATGCCGCTATAACGAGTAGCCCGAATAAGACCCATATCCCCAAAATAGATACGCTCTTGCGACGTGTCTGTCGCCATGCCTTGCCTGAAGTAGCATCTGTGCCACGGTATTGATGGACTATGATAAAAGTCAGTGGACACATTGCCAACCATAGAAAACCGATGCCAAAGGTAGATCCACTGAAACCAACAGTTGTCTTTACACCCATTGGTTTCGAGGAAGACTGATTAGTTCCTGTTGATCCACTAAATGCCTTGATTTCTCCTGATGTGCTAAAAGTCCATTGTGCCTCTGAAATCCATAATTTAGAAAACAGAAACAAGGCACTGTAGAATGCAAGGCTGACAATGATAACGGGTAGCATCACCCGCCAGAACAGTCCGAAATTGTTCCGATATTCTCGAAATATTGCTGACATCAGTCAGGACCTCCGTGGGATGGGTTTCGGGTAAGCCTGCACAGACGTGGCATCGGGTAGTGTATGTAGGGGCAAGTTCCCAAGCCATCCATCTCATACATTTATGAATGATGGAGAAGCCCAAAGAGCTTGCCCTACAGCACACGACCGATCACTCTTCTACTGAAGCGGCATAGGGAAACAGGATATAGGAGGGGTTTCCCTAAAAATTGGAATTAACTGCCCATACCGGGATGAGAACTGGCATCCTGGTCGGATGTCCCGGCTTCTTGTTCCTCGTAGAACTTGTATCCGTCTTCGTCTTGGTCAAGTTCATACTGGCGTACAATCTGTTCTGCTTCACGAAGGTAGGGAGTATCTCCCTTTGTAATACTCATATAGGCTTTGAACCCTTCATAAGCAGCCCCGAATTCACGGATGGAACGATAGCAGACCGCTTGTTGGTAAACAGCTTCATTTCGCCATACAGATTCTGGGGCATTTTCAAACAGATTGTCATAAGCCTCAATCGCACGTTCGTACTCACCATTCTGTTGATAAAGAGCACCGGTACGATACATGGCATCTGCTGATGCGAACTTCTTATGCGACAGATCTCTTGACAACGTCTTGTAAGCGTTGATAGCACGAGGGAAGTTGCGAAGTTTTTCCCAGTTACCGCCAATCTGTTGGAAATTTTGAACGACTTGGTCACTATACCCCATCACCCACATGTCAGCGGGGGTAATTTTTCGACCTGTCTTTTGGTATTCGACCGCTTTTTTATTGCGGAACTTATTGATTTCATCCATTAGAAAACTAATCTCTACCAAGATTTCATTCGTCTGCTTCAGGAGCGTTCCAGCCTGCGAAGCTTCGTAAGAATCTGGAAACTTCTCGGCAACGCTAACAAAAGCGGGCCAGCCACCTTGATAGTCGAAAAGGGTATAAAAATAGACGTTACCAACTTGGAACTGTGCCTGCGCTGCTTTCGGATGCTCAGGAAACTCTTCAACCATTCGCTCGTAATTGCGGATAGCTTCGGTATGATTCTCTAAACTTTCATAAGCACGCGCCACCTCGTAGAGTGCCTCTGCAGCGATATTAAAGGTCTCATCTGTCGGTTCATTGTCGTAAATAGCTTTATAGTTTTGATATTCAGCCCGCTTTGCCTTAATGACCTCGCGGTTCTTTCGAATATTCGCCGTACCGGTTTTTGCTTCATTGGCGTAATATCCGGTGGGATCTAACGCAACAATGGCTTGATAATGCTCAACCGCTTTATCCCAATCATAGCGACGCTTATAGATTTTCCCGATTTGGTAGTGTGCACGCTGTGCCCACTTCCCTTTCGTGTCGCGTTCAATGACCTCTGAATAGAGGGCTATCGCTCTATCGTAAAGTTCTTGCTGTCTCTTGCGATTCTTCTCCATTGTTTCCGGATCGTCATCGCGCACATCCATCGTTTCCGCCTCGTCAAACGCGGTATCAGCGTTTTGGAGCTTGGCACCGAGGGGAACGATGCTAACGCCGCCTACACATCCGATAATCGTTCCTGCGAGAAAAATGAAGGCGAGCATGAGAAGATGGGTTCGATCTATTCGAAGACCGAAGCCATGTGTGAAACGGTTCATTGTGAGTCCTCCTTAGGAAAATGGAAATGTGCCGGTATGTTTTCAGTCAGAACAACATAACTAACCGGCTCCCGTTCATTGTTGGGGAAATTATACTAAATTTGAAAAAAATGTCAATTCTTTTTTAATTTTTTAAAACCAAACCGTTTGATTCTTACCAAGATTTGTGCGCAATCCGAAGGGTACATCTACAGGAAGAGACAAATGCCAACAGGAAAAACTTGACAAACATCTGAAAATATGTAAAAATTGCGTTTACACAAAATGGTCAACATCCCGACAGCGGGATCAGATGTTCAACATAAATTTTTCGATGTGAAAGTCAAAGGTAACAAGGAGGAAGACATGGCGAATTCTGATTACAAAATTGGCGTTGTAGGTGTAGGCAGAATGGGTGCAAACATCGCCCGGCATCTCAATGACGAAGGGTTTGATGTTACGGCTGTGTACGATGTTGCAAGCGAACGCGCACAAGAACTCGCAGCAGAAATCGGTGCAACAGCAACCGGAGAACTCGCGAAAGTTACGGCACTCGCAGACTATATCATTACCGTGGTGACAGACGATGCAGCGATGCGGACAGTTTTCTCTGACGATGCCGAGGATAGCCTGCTTCAAGGCGCATCCGGCAAAGTCTTTATTAACTGTGCCACGATTAGCCCCCAAGTCCACGTGGATATTGAGCAACTCGCGGCGAAGCATGGTGCTGAGAGCCTTGAAGGGTGTATGGCAAGTAGTATCACACAGGCGCGGGAAGGCACGCTCTACCTCATGTGTGGCGGTAAAAAGGAAACATTCGACAAAACACGCGCGATTCTGGATTCAATGAGTATCTCGCTCCGCTACATCGGTGAAGCCGGTCAGGCGGCACAGGTGAAGGCGCTCGTCAACATGGTAATGAACATCAATACGGCAGGACTCGCCGAAGGACTCGGCTTAGGTTCAGCACTCGGATTGGATCTGGCGATGTTGCAGGAGGTATTCGCACAGACAGGTGCGAACTCCCGTGTCTTGGAGACCGACGGAGAAGACATGGAAGCACGCGATCATGAGTGTTATTTCTCATCTGCCCATGCATCCAAAGATTCAGGTATCGCGCTTGACTTGGCAAATGCTGCTGGTATTTCTCTCCCGCTTGCCCAAGCCACGAAAGCGCAGTATGATCGGATGATTGAACTCGGACTGGGTGATCTGGATAAGTCCGGTGTCGCTGAACTCACTTTCCCCGGACGGGGTCCAAACGATTAAAAACGTACGAATCCTTAGTCCTCACGGCGAAATCAGAAGTAGGGTTGGGCGTTTGTGGCGATGTCTCTAATTATTATCGTCGCTCTCGTGACCAAGCGGCGTGATAGTATCCAGGGCAAAATTGGTCCAAAGCGCGTAGCCTGCAACAACGGCGCAGGCGGACTTAAGAAAGGCGCGTCAAATTACAAACCTATGATGTTTAACCGCAAGGAAAAATTAAAAGGTGTAATCCTCGCAGGTGGACTCGGCACCCGTTTGTATCCACTCACAAAAGTCACCAGTAAACATCTCCTGCCTGTAGGCAACGAGCCGATGGTGTTTCATAGCGTCAAACAGCTCACGACGGCTGGCATCACCGATATCCTTATCGTGACGAACCCCCAATATGTTGGAGACTTCGTGAAGGTTTTAGGAGGGGGAAGTGATTTTGGATGTGAACTCACCTATCGGGTGCAAGAGGAAGCCAAGGGCATTGCGCATGCCCTTGCATTGGCAGAAGGGTTCGCCAATGGTAGTAGAATCGCTGTTCTGTTAGGGGACAATATCTTTGAAACCTCTATTCAGCAAGCCGTTAACGATTTCCATACGCAACAACAAGGGGCTCGGGTCCTGCTCAAACAGGTGTCGGATCCAGAACGTTACGGCGTAGCGACGTTGAACGGACGGCATATCGTTGCAATAGAAGAGAAACCGAAGCGTCCGAAAAGTGATTACGCAGTTGTAGGTGTCTATTTCTACGATGCATCCGTGTTTGACATCATCCGTACAGTTGAACCTTCAGCACGCGGGGAATACGAGATCACTGCCGTCAACAACGCTTATATTCAGCGCGGAGAACTTGAATACAGTCTTGTCCAAGGAGAATGGATTGATGCGGGAACCTTTGAATCGCTCGCTGAAGCGCATCAGATCTTGCTGAATTCCTCGGACTGGCAGTAAGTCACCTAATCCGCATCTCCCCTCAAGCGGTGGGGTCGAGCGTTTGTGGCGGTGGCTATAATTCGTATGATCGTAATCGTGATCAGGACGTGCCACATTGATATCCAAGGCAACATTAGTCCAAAGCGCGTAGCCTGCAACAACGGCGCAGGGTTTCTGCTTGGGTGTTTCTTCAAGATTTAAGAAAGGTACGTCAAATGCCAATCTCACATCATTTAACCGCAAGGAAAATTAAAAAACCGATTCTATCCATCGTGGTCCCCGTTTACAACGAAGAAGAGAACGTTCGCCTGTTGTTTGAAAAAATCCAAGCGGTATGCAAGACCATAGGTGAGACTTATGAGGTGTTGTTCGTAGACGATGGAAGTCACGATGAAACCTTCGCCGTGCTTTCGGAACTTAGCAAACAGAAGCCGGAACTGAAGGTCATTCGATTCCAAAAGAATGCAGGACAGACAGCAGCGATGGCTGCAGGATTTGAATTCGCGCAAGGACAACGCATCATCAGTATGGACGGTGATTTGCAAAACGATCCCGCCGATATTCCGAAACTGCTTGAGAAACTGGACGAAGGCTACGATTTGGTGTGCGGATGGCGAAAAGAACGACAGGATAAATTTTTGACGCGACGTGTCCCCTCCATCGTTGCGAATTGGATAATTGGTAAGGTGACAGGGGTCCCTATCCATGACAACGGATGTTCGCTCAAAGCGTACCGAGCGTCGGTTATCAAACAGGTACCGCTCTATGGAGAGATGCACCGATTTATCCCTGCGATGTCTACAGTCGTCGGTGCGCGTATCGCTGAAATTGTTGTCACACATCACGCTCGGCGTTTCGGAAAAAGCAAGTACGGACTTGGCAGAGTATGGCGTGTGATGCTGGACATTATCGCCTTCAAGTTTATCATCTCCGTTTTTGCTTCGCGTCCTAATCGGCATAAACCATCGCTGCGACAACGATTGTCAGATGTGCTTTTCCGTCCGAAGCAAAGAGCATTTCGCATTGCGGCATTCCTAAGCCTCCCTTTCTTCGTATTAGGACGTGTTTTGGTCGGAGATGCTAACATTACGGCACTGAGTTGCTTCGGCTTAGCGATAGCTCTACTGATACTTGGGTGGATAGCTGAGAACAGAATTCAACGCGCCAAAAGGGAGTCATCCGCATTAGACACACTTGCACGTTTTTTTATCGTTCAGTGTAAACGGAGACCTGTTCGGTTTTTTGGACCCATCGGTGTCGCTTTGTTCGGACTCGGTGCTATCTTCCTCCTTACGCCTGTCAACTCTCTTTTGCTGAAGATTTTGAACGTTGGATCTTCGAATCCGAGTGCTATTTTTATGGCTGGTGGAGTCTTCGTATTCTGCTTCGGTTTGTTTGGTGAACTTATCGCTTATGCCAACGCAAAACGGGTAAAAGACTACACGATTCTTTAATTTCACCTTGCGGTTCGATGAGGTGGGTTTTCATCTGTGACGTGCCTTTCCGTAGACTTGGGGGAAACACCCCGATGAATGCCACACGCGCATTCAGCGTTGATTCGCAAAAACCCTGCGCCGATGTTGCAGGCTACGTTTTTGGTGGGAAAAAGATAACGGGTTTCTCTTAAGATACTTCAAAATGGGTGGCCCGTATTGTCCCGCAAGCCCACACGCGGCTTGCGCATGGAGGGCGGATATAAACAACGCATTTACAAGGCGAAATGGGCGTGGTTTCTCCGCAAGGAACAATTAAAAATGAATTTCCGGTAACCGAAACCTACATCTATATGAATCATGCAGGTGTTGCTCCATTATCGCGTCGGGTGCAGGACGCGATGACAGGATTTATACAGGATGCGACTGTGAACGGTGCCGTAAATTCCGATCAATGGGCGGAAACCGCCGAAGTCTGCCGTGCAGCGGCAGCACAACTCATCAATGCCGATACCACAGAAATCGCATTCATGAAGAATACAACACAAGGTATTCTTATCGCTGCCAACGGTATTGATTGGCGAGAAGGAGACAATGTCGTTACAACGGCAGTTGAATTTCCCGCCAATATCTATCCATGGTGGAGTTTGAAAGAACGCTACGGCGTTCAAACACGTATGGTGCCGGAGCGGGATGGATGCATTCATATTGAAGATATTGCGTCCGAGATTGACGCACGTACACGTGCCTTAACAATCAGTCATGTAGAGTTTGCCTCTGGTTTTCGAAACGATATTCAGGCACTCGGAGATCTGTGCCGCGAACACGATATTTGGTTCATCGTTGATGCTATTCAGAGCCTTGGTGCGATCAAGGTGGATGTGAAATCCTGTAACGTTGATATTTTGGCAGCCGACGGACACAAGTGGTTGCTGGCACCGGAGGGGGCGGCAATTTTCTATTGTGCTGACGAAAAACGCGAGCAGTTAATCAATACGAATGTTGGTTGGTCGAGTGTCGTAAACCCGCGCGATTTTCTCAACTACGATTTAACCCAGAAGCCGGATGCAACCCGTTTTGAGGAAGGCTCTTACAACAGCGTCGGACTTTATGGACTCAAGGCGGCGATCGACTTACTCCTTGACATCGGTATCCCTACAATCGAAGGGCGAGTTTTGGAACTTACGAAACGTTTAATAGGCGGATTGGAAGCCAAAGGTTACCGTGTCAACACACCAAAAAAAGATTCAGATCGAGCGGGGATTGTCATTTTTGAGAGCGACCGACACACGCCGACTGAAATTTATGAGAAACTCCTGGCTAAAAATATAATTACAGCAGAACGTGGAAGCGGTGTTAGGGTTTCCCCTCATTTTTACAACACGTCATCTGAGGTTGAACGTCTCCTTGAAGTACTACCAGACCTGTAATTTCAACCTCAAACAAAGGAAAAACAATTGGTTATACATCAACAAAGCAACACTCACACACATACAGTAACACCCGCTTTAACAACCTACCTGTCGCTGATTTTAGGCACGCTGTTGATGCTTAATGCCTGTACGATGCCCGGCGGTGATCAGAAAATTAGTAAAATCCGCCTTTCTATCCAAAATACATTACCTATCCAACGGAAAAAGGTTCCCATCGTGCTGACTGGAGCGCAACTCCGAAAAGTGAACCCCGATTTCACCTTCAAAGCCTATTCCGTTGTTACTGGGAAAGCCCCACGGGAAGTGATGATTCCTGCACAAGCGGATGATTTGGATTATGACGGCGAACGCGATCAGCTCTGCTTTCTGTTGGATTTGGAGCCGGAAGAGACAAAAGAAATTTCGATCCTTTACGATCCAAACGTCAAAGCGACGTTAACACTGGATATCAATAAACAGACGCGCGCCGCTATCTTTCCCGAACTCGACGTCGTAGCGGCAATAGAATCAAATCTGATCGCGTATTTATTAAAGCCGAACGGTACCTTCATCGCTTATGGTAAAAGACGCTCAGAATTGTTCAGTGTAGATACAATGTTTCAGCCCGAATTAGATTACGAAAGACCACTCTCACCAGAACTCAGACACCATTTTGAGAACAACGGGATTACCCTCTCCCAGCAGGTCCAGGTAGAAATAGAGAAACCGGAGCAACAGTGGGTCGTCCGCGATCTCGAAAATCAAGAAGTCTACTTTGTCCGGAAATCATACAATATCGAAACCGGTCTTGAACAGGAGCCTACAACAGAAGGACAGTTAGACATAGTGCAAGCGATTGGCTTATCGCTGAACACGCTTCTCAAACCTGAAACACCCGATATGGTTGCGCTAAACCATTCCGAAGGTCTAATCGGTTGTGGTGGAATTGCCCTATGGCATAAACAAGAAGGGGAAATGATTCCACTGCCCACTGAAGGGGACTACGTGCGTATCCTCGCCGATGGTTCTATCCGCTCTATTGTCCAGCGGATTGTGCCGGAGTGGAACGTTCAAGGTGAAATATACTGGTTAACATCAACAATTTTCATCTATGGAGAAAATCCGTGGGTTGAACACCATATCCACATTGATGGAAACCTCAGCACGGATTATGCTATTGCTACAGGTATCCCACGCCTGAGCGGTGCTTCTGGAGAGGACAGAAAACAGGGCTGGATATGGAGTTGGGGGACGGATCCAGGCGGCATAGACACACTTGGTGTTGCACTCATTGCCCTTGCTGATCGCGAAGGGCAGGAGGCAAACATAAAGGCATCGGAAGATTCTCTTTTACCGGTTATCCTCAGTCCAGATGCGGAAGGCAGGCTCAATTATCGGACGTTTGCTATCTGGGGAGGCAGTATTGATGGAATAGAGACCGAGGCGGAATTCGCGGAGCACGTTCAAATCACGACGACTGCCTTGAAGACCCCACCACACATCAAGTTCCTGCCGAAAGAAGAGGAAGAATAGCCACAAACATACTGGAGAAAACTATGCTCAACAAGGAAAAGTGTCTACAACTCATCGCAAACCAACGGACAGACGAAGTTATCGTTACGACAATGGGAACTACCGTTCCGTGGGGCAAAATATCAACACATCCGTTGGATTACGCTTCCGTCGGCAGTGCGATGGGACACGCCGCCGACTTCGCACTCGGCATTGCACTTGCTAAGCCCGATAAAAGGGTGATTGTGCTCAATGGTGACGGGAGCATGCTGATGTGCTTAGGAACATTGGCGACGATTACCGCTCTGAACACACCACCACCTAACTATCTGCTTTTCGTCTGTGACAACGGCACCTACGAAGTCACGGGAAATCAACCAGTGCCTGCCGGTAACTCAAGTTTCAGTTGGACCACCATCGCGAGAGGTGCTGGTTTTGAGCGGGTTTATGAATTTGACGATTTGCACGCGCTTGATGCGGCACTTCCGAAGATCTGGAATGAAACTGGACCCATTTTTGTGAACCTGAAGATTTCGCAAGCATACGAACCGCCGCCGGATCGGTGGGGTGGTTTTCCATACCCATATCTGCAAGAGTCGATCGCCGAATCTACGCATAAGTTAAAACAAGCACTTGCAAGGTAGTAGGCACGCTCCGTCGTGCCGTAACCCATAGGACAATTATGGCAACCACAAAATTAGAAACTCGACGGATGGGACGTACGGAGATGCGTCCGAACGCGCTTGCGCTCGGAGCCGCGTGGATGTGGCAGAACCCGGATGCTGAGGTTATTGAGGCAATCCGTCGCGGCATTGAACTCGGTATCAACTATATTGACACCTATCCAGGGCACGCCGAACACCTTTGGGGAGAGGCACTCTCTGATGGATTGCGGGAAAAGGTCTATTTACAAGCGAAGGTAGGCACACACCCGGAACGGCGGAAAGACTTCTCCGCAGATGGGACACGATGGAGTGTCACAAACAGTCTTGAAAGCCTCCGCACGGATGTCCTTGATTCTGTCCTCATCCACGATCCAATTGATATGGAGAGCGTGCTGGCACCCGGATGTGCCTTAGATACACTGTTAGAGATGAAATCGGAAGGTCATATTCGGCATATCGGTGCCGGGGTCCGCTCCCATGAATTCCACAAAGAACTTATCGAAACGGGGCATATTGAGATTATCCTTACCTTCTTAGACTATACGCTGTTATCTCAATCTGTTTCTGAGACAACCTTGCCGCTGGCACGTGAACACGATGTCGGTATTATCCTCGCGAGTCCATTAGGGATGGGAAGTCTGACCGGCGCGGAACCCAATGTTGAAGAGGAACGTCGACGGAATCCGAATGCCGAACCGAAGTCTTATGCGATGTGGAGATGGTGTCAGGAACACGAGGTCAACATCCGTCATCTGGCGATGCAGTTTTGTCTTGCGGCACCTATAGAGGGGGTCGTGATGTTCGGTCCAGCGGATAAAGCACAAGTGGAAGACGGATATGAAGCGGCGACGGCTGACATCTCGGAAGACATTTGGGAAGCGTTCGAGACAGAATTCGGTATCAAGCGCGGGATGTAAATGATATAGATTGTTAGAATCAGAAGAACACCACACTTGGAAACGCTAAGCTGATCAGACTGGTAGGTGCGGTTTTTAACCGCACCTTTTCATTTGACGAACTTCAATGTAGACAACTTTTACTCTTTCACACCAGCCGCTAAATCTGACGCGAATCGCTTCACTGCAGCGAGCAATTTGGTTTCGTTGTCTATATTGTCTTCAATAACGTTGACAATAGCGCTCCCGACAATCACACCATCAGCGATCTGGGCGACCTGTGTTGCCTGCTCAGGTGTTGATATACCGAAACCGACGCTAACGGGTTTGTCCGTGTGTTTTCGCAGTTCTGCAATCATCGGCGCGATTTCGTCCGACAGCATTGCCCGCGCGCCCGTTACACCCGTTACCGAGACACAATAGATGAATCCGGTGCTGACAGACGCAATCAATTGCATCCGTTCCGGCGGGCTTGTCGGTGCCGCGAGAAAGATAGTGGCGAGGTTATAGTTCGGGGCGATGTCAAGGAGTGGTTGCGCCTGCTCCGGTGGTAGATCCGGGATGATAACACCGTCAACCCCTGCTTGTTGTGCCGCTTTGCAAAACGCGTCCTCCCCCATCCGAAAAATCGGATTGTAGTAGCCCATGAGGGCAATGGGGATATCTGTCTGTCTGCGGAGGGTCGCGACCATCTCCAGGATCTGTTGGAGTGAAATGCGATGCGTGAGTGCGCGCTCGCTGGCGCGTTGGACAGTGGGTCCGTCTGCAATCGGGTCAGAAAAGGGAACACCGAGTTCGATGAGGTCTGCGCCTGCTTCCTCAAGTGTCAGGAGGAGTTTAGAGGTAAGTTCGGGGGTCGGGTCTCCGGCGCAAAGGTATGGCATAAATGCCTTGGCACCTTGGTCTCGGAGTTCTTGAAATTTTTTGTCAATTCGGTTCATGGATATGATTGAGTTCCGGCTTTCTGTTAGTATGTTCTTTCAATTATACCTTGAATGAAGTGAATTGTCAAGTGGAGGTTACAAACTTATTTCAGAAGTCAAAGGAAAAAGATAGGCGAGGCGTGGACACCTCGCCTTAGAGTATTTAAATTACACCTTTCGGAAGACGAACGCCTCGTCTTCAAAATCAACGGCGATTGCATCACCATCGAGGAAAGTGCCCTCCAGCATCTGGATAGCCAACGGATTGAGGATATCCCGCTGGAGTGTTCGCCGGAGTGGTCGTGCACCATACACCGCATCGAATCCACGTTTTACTAATTCCGCTTTCGCGGGTTCAGAGAGCGTCAGTGTCATCTCCCTTTCAGCGAAGCGGTGGCTCAGTTGTGTGAGTTCCAGCGTGACAATCCGTTTCAATTCTTCGATACCGAGTCGATCGAAGATAATCAGGTCGTCAATACGGTTCAAAAATTCGGGCGGGAAATGTGTCTGGACCGCTTCCATCACCTTCCGACGGATCTCCTTTGCGTCCAATAACGCATCGCTGATCCACTGACTTCCAATATTAGATGTCATGAT
Organism: Candidatus Poribacteria bacterium; assembly: GCA_012271015.1. Lineage (GTDB taxonomy): Bacteria > Poribacteria > WGA-4E > WGA-4E > WGA-3G > WGA-3G. The sequence continues at coordinate 27,489 of JAAXHD010000122.1, forward strand.
GACAACTGTGTTCTTGAAATCGACGGTCCGTCCCTGTCCATCCGTCATTCTGCCATCATCAAGCATCTGGAGTAAAATATTGAACACCTCTGGATGTGCCTTCTCAACCTCATCAAGCAGGATGACACAGTAAGGGTGTCGTCGGACGGCTTCGGTCAGTTGTCCACCTTCATCGTAGCCGACGTATCCCGGCGGTGCACCAATCAATCGGGAGACGGTGTGTTTCTCCATGTACTCGCTCATATCAATACGCGCCATGGCGTTCGCATCGTCGAATAGAAACTCGGCGAGCGATTTGGCGAGATGCGTTTTACCGACACCGGTCGGTCCCATAAAGAGGAAGGAACCGAGCGGTCGATCGGGATCGCCGAGACCGACGCGAGCGCGTCGAATGGCGTTGGAGACAGCACTCACCGCCTCATCTTGTCCGATCACTTGTTCGCGTAGGCGTTCTTCCATGTTGAGAAGTTTCTGTGTCTCGCCTTCCATGAGTCGCGAAACAGGGATACCCGTCCACTTCGCCACGATTTCCGCGATGTCTTCTGCACTGACGCGTTCCTTCAACATCTGCGTGCCTTGCGCATCCGTTTCTAAAGTTTCTCGGACAGTTTTGAGCCGTAACTCCAGTTCCGGTATTTTGCCGTATTCAATTTCTGAGGCTCTACCGAGGTTGCCCGAACGCTTGGCTTGCTCCGATTCAATACGGAGTGCTTCAATCTGTTCCATCAACTCGCCAATCTGCGTCAAATTCGCTTTTTCGTTCTGCCATGCCGCTTTAAGTGCGTTTGCTCTCTCTTTGAGTTCAGCAAGTTCAGCCGTCAATTTCTGAAGACGTTGTTGTGATGCCCCATCTTCCTCTTTCTCCAATGCTTGTTGCTCTATTTGGAGTTGGATGATCCGGCGTTCCACCTCGTCAATCTCCTCCGGCACACTGTCGATCTCAATGCGCAGCCTCGACGCGGCTTCGTCCACTAAATCCACGGCTTTATCAGGTAGGAACCGTTCGGAGATATACCGCTTCGAGAGCGTAGCCGCCGCGACAATCGCACTGTCTTGGATTTGCACGCCGTGATGCGTCTCATAGCGTTCCTTCAAGCCTCGCAAAATGGCAATCGTATCTTCAACTGATGGCTCTTCAACCTGCACAGGCTGGAATCGGCGTTCCAAGGCGGCATCCTTCTCAATGTGTTTACGGTACTCGTCGAGTGTGGTCGCGCCTATGCATCGGAGTTCACCCCGTGCCAATGCGGGTTTAAGCATGTTTGAGGCGTCAACAGCACCTTCCGCCGCTCCTGCACCGACGATGGTATGAAGCTCATCAATAAAGAGAACCACTTGCCCTTCTGCCTGTTCCACATCGGCAAGCACGGCTTTCAGTCTGTCTTCAAATTCACCTCGGTACTTACTACCTGCGATGAGCGCACCTAAATCGAGGGCGATGAGTCGTTTATCGCGGAGACTTTCTGGAACATCACCATCAGCAATACGTTGTGCTAACCCTTCTACAATCGCCGTTTTCCCGACACCCGGTTCACCGATCAGTACTGGGTTATTTTTTCGTCTGCGGGAAAGCACTTGCATCACACGGCGGATTTCATCGTCCCGTCCGATAACTGGATCGAGTTTACCTGAAATTGCCTCTTGCGTGAGTTCCCTGCCAAACCGAGTGAGTGCCTGATATTTATCTTCTGGGTCCTGGTCGGTTATCCGCTGCGTTCCGCGAATATCGACGAGTGCTTTGAGAATCTTGTCCTTTGTGACACCTGCTTCCCGAAGGATTTTGCCCACTTCGCTCTGTTTTGTCTCGGCACACGCTATCAGGAGATGTTCTATACTGACGTATTCGTCTTTGAGTGCCGTCGCTTCTTTAAATCCCGTATCCAAAACGGATTGTAGGGCAGGAGCGATACGCATTTCAGCCGCCGCTCCTTGGACTTTCGGTGCTTTTTGAACGGCGGCTTCAACTGCTGAGGTAATTCCAGCGGTATCAACTCCTAACTTCTGAAGAATCGGTGGAACAATCCCATCCGTCTGCCTGATGAGAGCCAACATCAGGTGTTCAACCTCAAGTTCAGGACTTTGGCCATCTGCCGCTAAATTCTGTGCTGTTTCGAGTGCTTCTTGTGCTTTAATTGTAAATCTATCAAATCTCATTTTTTTAATGATTAACACCTGGGCACCGCTCCATAGGGCGCAAGCCTCTATAGGCTTGGGGGACAATACGCGGTGGTTTTCGGTTAATTCTATCCTCCTTGGGTTATGAAAGGTTTTTTCAGGACTCAGATCCCGAATGAATCGCATTCAAGTTTGTTCTGTTGTATGGTGTAGTAGCAAGATTTATGCCATTGCTGTTTTTACGCTGAGATTTGATGGAATTGCGAATAAAGAATGCTGATCCTGTGCCACTTTGGCATCCGATGTGCAAATCTGGCAGGTTTCTGGTTATTTCTCAAGTAGGATTTTTTATTTTGGCATGGGTTCGGTCACTACAAGTTCTTGATTCGCCGCGAGGTTTTCCAGTATTTGCACGACACCACTTTGCCAGCGGATCTGAAGTTTATCCACAACGGTTCGCTCACCAAGTCCGAAAAGCAATCTCGGATCGTTGCTACCGAGATAACTGTATCCTCGGTGGACTTCACGCGTTTGGGATTCAGCGCCCAGTGTCAATGTAACCCGCGCTCCGATGCCATCACGATTGCTCCGGGTGCCTATCAGTTTGAGACGCAGATAGTTGTTGGAAATGCGGTTCTCATTTCGCAGGAGTGTCACTGTGTCATTCAACTGCGTGACAAGAAGGTCTGTGTCGCCATCGTTGTCATAATCTCCGAAAAGGGTCCCACGACTGACAGTATTCCGTTCATCAAATCGCATCTCGACAAATGTGCTATCGCCACGGTTTTGAAAGAGTTGATTCGGTTGCTTATATGAGAGGACATCTGTAGTCCGCTCAACATTTGGAAAGATATGACCATTCGCGACAAAAATATCAAGGTATCCATCGTTATCGGGATCAAAGAATCCGGTTCCGAACCCTAAAAAGAGATAACTTTCTTCACCGAGCCGCGCCTTATAACTGACATCGGTGAAAGTCCCATCTCCATTATTCCGATAAAGAGTGTTGGTCTCGTAGGAAAAATTGGTGACGAAGAGATCGAGAAAACCGTCACCGTTGTAATCTCCGGCGTCAACACCCATACCGGCTTGCGCTACGCCATCCGCGCTATAGGCACAACCTGTGAGGATAGCGATCTCGGCAAATGTCCCATCGCCTTTGTTATAGAAGAGGTAGTTTGGCGTGTCATCGTTGGCGACGTAGATGTCGGAATTGCCATCGGCATCAAAATCTGCGGCAACAACACCTAACCCTTTGCCGAGAAATATGCCACCCGGATCCCGGATATTGGCGGTCTTGGTTGCATCGGTAAAGGTGCCATCACCGTTGTTTCGGTAGAGTGTATCAGGCGCGCCTTCAAAGTGTTTCGGGTGACAATAACCACGAACCTTCTCTGTGGCATTGAAGATCGGATTTTCCAAGCAGATAGGAGTGGATGCATCTAATCTATAGTTGACATAATTAACGACGTAAAGATCAAGATAGCCATCGCTGTTGTAATCGAAGAAGGTCGCGCTACTACTCCAGTGAGGATCGCCTACACCTGCTTGAACGGTAACATCGGTGAACGTTCCATCGCCGTTGTTATGGTAAAGCCGGTTCGCACCAAAATTGGTTACATAAATGTCCACGTAACCATCATTGTCGACATCTCCACAGGCGATGCCGTGTCCGTAACTCCCTTGATTATTAACTTTAGTAGACGCAGTGACATCCGTGAAAGTACCGTCCCCGTTATTTTGGAAGAGCATACTTGGCGCAGCACTATTAACGAGGTAAAGATCGAGATAGCCATCGTTATCATAATCGAGGAAGGCACCGCCAGCACCGAGGGTCTCGGGCAGATGGAACTCACCCATCGCACCGTTGGTATGCGTGAAACGGATACCGGCAGCATCGGTAACGTCTGTAAAATGGATAGGGGATTCTATTGATAAGGTGGGGAACGGAATAAGGGAGAGGAACAGAGTGAAACAGATTATAGTCGCAATCGGTTGACCACATTCTAAAGAGGCGAGGTTAGAAACCTCGTCAGCATCAGGAGTAGAGCAGCCGTGAAATCTATCATGCTCTGAGGTGGCATTCAACGCGGGGGCATTCATAATATGTGTTCGCGCTTTTGCGGATTTAACCTTCTGATGTTCGATACATCTCCGAAATTATTTCAAGCATGTCGGGTGCTTGGGCGAGATAGCGCACCTTTGCCTCCTCAACAATATCGTTAGGGATACCGTGTAGAGCTTCTGCAATACCTCCCGCAATCGAACCGAGGGTATCCGAATCGCCACCAAGAGAGATAGCGTTACGCACAGCGTCTTCATAATTATCTGATTCTAAAGCACACGTGACCGCTTGTGGGACTGTGCCTTGGCACGTCATATCAAAAGCGTAGTCGGGTCGGATGTCGTCCACTGTCCGGGTTAGATCGTAGCCGTATTCGGCAGTAATAACCTCGCGGATACTTGTAGGACTTTCGCCTCGGAAGGCGAACCAGATGGCGTGGGTTGTCGCCCGAGCACCTTTTATTCCTTCGGGATGGTCGTGGCTGATAATAGTGACTCTGTCAGCAGCGATGAGTGCGGCACCCAAATCGTCTCGATTCAGAAACGCCGCGGGTGAGACGCGCATCGCTGCGCCGTTACGGAAAGTGCAGTTGGGGGCATCCTCTTCGGAATAGATCCAATTTTTAAATATTTGGCTGAAGCCACATCTTGGATACCGTTTTCCCCACTTCCGCATCGTCTCTGCTGGCGAAAGAGCATGTAAAAGAGCGTCTGCGACGGCAGTCGTGCAAACCGAATCATCTGTGAAACGGCAGTCCTCACCGAAAAAAGGAAAATCTTTGGTTTTAATCCTGCGATCCTTGGGTTCGTAGATTGATCCAACAATGTCTCCGATAATTGCACCCAGCATATTCTGTCTCCTTAAAAAGCACTGTAGGGCTGAGGCACGGAGACCTCGCCCTACAGGAGCACACAATTATCAATAAATATTATTGCAGCGTGCATTGTGCTTTAATCGCCGCCCATTCGGCAGCATCAAGGTCTTCAAGACTCCATTCCCCTTCGATAATTGCCTCGTCTCGTGCGGCATAAGTCGCTACAGTTATAAGCATGAGTAAGACGCTCAATACACAAAAAAAACGGTATTTTGCCATTGTGCAAATCTCCTTTATCGATTGTTGTTGTTAAACTTCAATCTGAAACTTGAGACTACTTTTCAGTCCGTTGGGCTTTTAGGTGTGCCCAAGTTGTGAATTTGCCTTGCAGTTCGACGCTCAAAGGTGCCGCGAGTTCTGCGAAATCTCCCTATGTAGAAATAAACACTCGCATCAATTTTATTCCTTCTAAATATTTCCTCCTGTTTATATTTGGAGGTTAAGGTTTTTGAGACATGTACCCTGTCTCAAACCTCTGATATATGATACACCTTACAATTATTATCAAAAATATCCAAAATTTTGTCAAATGAAAAACGCAAAATAGCAAGAAAAGCGGTTGACTGATCCGCGTATTTTAAGGTATGCTTTATTAAAAAGGAGATAGGACGATGGAAAGAAAAATAGGTACTGCCCCGACACTCGTCTATCCCGAATCAGACGGGGAACCGATGGCGGAAACTGGAAGGCATGTCAGAGCCTTATTGGATATGATAGATATGATAGACTGGCATTTTCGGGATATCCCGGACGTGCATGTTTCTGGGAATATGTTCCTCTATTATGAAGAAGGCAACCCCCGTAAAGTTATCTCCCCGGATGTGTTCATGGTTCGAGGTGTCTCGAAGAAGGATCTTCGGACGTATAAGACGTGGGAGCAGCAACCGCACCTTGATTTTGTTCTGGAGTTAGCGAGTCCGAGCACGTTTCTGAATGACTTCAACGAGAAGAAAAGTATCTATGAGCAGGTTTTACGAGTGAAGGAGTATTACATCTACGATCCGTATCATGAGATTGATCCGTCTTTCGTTGGGTTCCGTCTTGTGGGTGATACCTATCGAGAGATAGATTTTGTAGAAGGTTTTCTTCCGTCGGATGTTTTAGATTTGTGGTTAGGTGAGCGAGATGGCTTTCTGCGCCTGTATGATCCTGTCAACGCGATGTGGATAGGTCCGTCTCGTGAGCGGGTAGATGAAGCCGAGGCGCGGGTAGATGAAGCCGAAGTTCGTGCGGCACAAGAATTCCGCGCACGCCAACAAGCAGAAACCGAACTCGCAAAACTCCGTGCAGCACTTAAACACCTGCAAACCCCCGATTAAGCAATTGCCAATAGGATAGGACTTACTTGGCATTCACGAAATCTGCTGACGGGAAAAAGGAGATAAACCTAAATGCGATTCACCAACGCACAACATCTTTTCGTTTGCACACTCATACTTTGCGCGGTTCTTTTTTTACTACCCCTTTCAACCTCGGCACAAATGGTTAACATTCCTGACGCGAATCTACGCGCCGCAATTGCAGAAACACTCGGTAAAGCACAAGGCGCACAGATTACACGTGATGAAATGGCGAGGCTAACCCGCCTTGAGGCTCATAATGCCAAGATCAGCGATTTGACAGGACTTGAATTCGCAACACTGCTCGAAGAAATAAGGTGCAACGATAATGTGATTGCTGACCTATCCCCCCTTGCTGGATTGATGAGGCTACGCGTCATAGAGTTGAGAACTAACGTGATAAGCGACCTCTCACCGATCAGACAATTGATTAACTTGGAATGGATCATCGTTCCCGATAATTTGATATCCGATCTCTCACCGATTGAAGGTTTAATCAATTTGCGAGAATTAGCCATTGAAGACAACTTAATATCCGACCTCTCTCCTATTGCTGGATTGATAAAACTGGATAGGATATGGATGCATGAGAACCCTCCACTGGATATCTCACCCCTCGCTGGATTGACAAACCTGAGGGGCATTCACACGTGGGGCACCCCTATTGTATCGGGGCTCTCGTCCTTAGCAGAATTACCAAAGCTGCAAGTTGTAGATATTTGTGGTGGAGAAATATCGGATATCTCCGCTCTGGAGGGATTAACAGGTGTAAAGGAGTTGTATCTCGTTGGGAACGAAATATCGGATATCTCTCCATTAGCGAGTTTAACAGGTTTAACACGTTTGAGTCTGAAACATAACCGAGTATCGGATGTCTCTCCGCTTGCATCTTTGAACGGGTTAACATGGATCGAACTTCAGGATAATGAAATATTGGATTTTTCGCCTTTAGATGTGTTCCCTGAGAGGGTTTTTATCACTCGGAATGACAACCCCGGATTTACACGCGCTGCTCCCAAAATAGAAGGGCCGTGGCTGTGGATCATCGTACCAACAGGTGGAATGTCCGGCTCAAAAGCAGCTGCTTCTGGAAAAGATTTTTTACGACAAGCCAGTGGTGGCAGTGTAACGGAGTTGAACATTGCGACTCAGGGAGCCATAGAAGCGGATACTGTTGGAGATAAAATCTGGACCGTAGGTGAAATCTCCAAAAAAGGTGGCAATAACATCAATGAACTCGTAAACGCTACGGGTTTGGGGACAGGTAATATAGATCACCACGTGGCTTACGGTTTAGTGAATTTGGATTCACCAAGAAAACAAAGCACAAGGATGTTCGTTGGAAGTGGAGACGCTGTTAAAGTTTGGCTCAACGGCACATTAATCCACAGTAACGCCATAGATCGGGATGCTGACGGTTACCAGGAGGACTTCCCTGTCATCTTAAAACAGGGAAAAAATATCCTGTTGGTCGCTGTTTACGAGGGTGAGGGTTGGTGGAGTGGCTTTTTCGGTTTTGATGCCGGGACGGACTATACGACGTGGGTCCAGAGCCCTTCAACGCCTCTAAGACCGTTGCGTGTTACGGATATAAATGCGGATGGATTCGTGAGCATTCTGGATCTGATTCTCGTGGCACGCGATTTTGGAAGAAACAAACCCATTAATCCGCGAACAGATATAAATGGAGATGGTAGCGTCAACATTTTGGACCTTACGGCTGTCGCCAGAAGTATGGATGCGACTGGTCCTGCCGCGCCTTCTGTCCTTGGGACAAACAATCGAATATCACCAACAGTCATACAGGCATGGATAACACAGGCACAGATTGAAAATGATGGTTCACTTGCATTTCAGCAGGGAATAGCAAATCTCCAACAACTTTTAGCGTCGTTGGTTCCTGAAAGGACAACGTTGCTGATGAATTATCCGAATCCCTTCAACCCGGAGACATGGATACCGTATCAACTCGCAGAACCTGCCACAGTTACATTGCGGATCTATGGGGTGAGTGGTACTCTGGTTCGGACGTTGAATCTGGGACATCAACCCGCGGGACGTTATCACCAACGGAATCGTGCGGCGTATTGGGATGGGAAAAATGACGTGGGTGAGTCTGTGGCGAGTGGTGTCTATTTCTATACATTGTCCACGGAGTCCACACGCGACTCTGTTACCGCAGGCGACTTCACGGCTACCCGCAAAATGCTGATACGGAAATGAAGAAAGGTTCTGAATAGACTGTTCCCTCATAAAAGGAGATAGGTATGATTATGAAAATCCATAAATATTTCACTTTGATGCTCTTAATATCCATCCTGTTAGGCGGTAGCATCGCCGAAGCCCAGCAGAACGTTGCCCAAGACGCGTACCTTATCCTTGAACAGAAGTGTCTCACTTGCCACGGTCCGAATGGTCCCTTTACCGAGGAACTCATCATTGAATCGGCAGCACAACTGGTCGCCAGCGGTGCTGTCGTCCGAGGGGTCCCGGTTCAATCTGAACTCTTTAAACGTCTGCTGGAGGCAGACGAGGCAAAACGGATGCCGCTCGGACAACCGCAACTCTCCGCCGCTGAGATTCAGAAGATCGGTGCTTGGATTCAAGCCGGTGCGCCGAGTTGGGACATCGAACACGATGTGAGTTTCATTACGACCGGCGAGATGCTCACGACGATTCAGAACCACCTCGAAACGCTATCTGCCTTCGATCGACCCTCCGCTCGTTATTTTACCACGACCCATCTCTATAACGCCGGGGAGGGTCCCGAGGTGCTCCGCGCTGCTGCGATTGCGCTTTCAAAACTCGTGAATAGTTTGTCGTGGGGGTATACCGTCGTCAAGCCGGAAGCGATTGATGCCCAAGGGACGGTCTTCTACATCGACTTGCGAGATTACGAGTGGGATACCCGGGATGCTTGGACGCAGATTGAGACGGCGTATCCGTATGTGATTGAGTTTGATGCGACGACGCGTCCGGTGCTGCATGGGAAGTTCACAGCTCTGCGTGAAGAGATGGTCTGTGAAGTGCCGTTCGTGCATGTAGACTGGTTTCTCGCGGTGGCGTCGTTGCCGCCGCTGTATCACGACATTTTGGCACTGCCAGAAACCGAGACTGCGTTGGAACGAGAACTCGGTATAGATGTCGCTGGGAATCTTCGCCGGGCCCCGGGGTTGCGTGTGATGCGTGCGGGGACGAACGATTCGGGGGTTTCCGCACACAATCGCGTTGTGGAGCGACACTCTTTCCGCAATGGTGCGTATTGGAAGAGCCACGACTTTGCGAGTAGTGTGGGTTTGAAGAACATCTTGCAGAATCCGTTGTCTTTTGATAGGGATGGGGGTGAGGTTATCTTCAATCTCCCGAACGGTCTTCAGGCGTATTATATCTCGGACGGTGCGGGAAATCGTATAGATGTTGCGCCGACGGCGATCGTGTCGAATCCAGCGGCGAGCGATCCTGCGGTTCGCAACGGTTTATCGTGTATCGGTTGCCATACGGAGGGGATGAAGACGTTTGAGGATGTGGTGCGTGGCACGTATGAGAAGTTGCCTGCGAGTCCGACAAAGGAGCAGGTATTGCGTTTGTATGTGGAAAAAGCGGAGATGGATCGGTCGGTAGATGAGGATACGGCGCGCTACCGAGATGCGTTAGAGGCGACTGGGGGTATATTTGGGGGTATTGAGCCGGTGCATCGTTTTCATGAGAAGTTTCAAGAGGCACTGGATGCGTCGCATGCGGCAGCGTCTTTAGGACTCCAGGCGTCTGTGTTTGTGAAATCGATTGGCGAGAACTCGGGTTTACAGGAACTGGGTTTAGCAGGTTTACTGAGTGGTGGGAATGTGAAACGGGATGCGTGGACGGCGAACTTTAGCGAGATAGTTGCTTGTGTGTATAATGATGTGTGTCCGCTACCGACGCCGGTTGTGATCCCAGATCCGACGCCGGATCCTAATCCGAGTAATCTCGTGCCGGATGTGAATCTGCGTGCGGCGATTGCGGAGACCTTGGGAAAACCGTCTGGTGCTTTGCTGAAGACGGAGGACATCGCGAGATTGACGGAGTTGGTTGCAGATGAGCAAGGGATAAGGGACTTGAGGGGGCTTGAGTATGCGGAACGCCTTGAACGGATAGAGTTGCGCCACAATGCGATATCCGACCTCTCGCCATTGGCGGGATTAATCCGTCTGGATAACATCAAGTTGCGAGGTAACAGAATCAGGGATGTATCACCACTTGTGAAACTCACCAATGTGGACTGGCTCGGACTGGAGGAGAACAAAATCAGGGATTTATCGCCGTTGAAGGGATTAGTGAAGTTGAACGGGATAGGGATTGAAGGCAACCCAGTGTCCGACGTATCGCCGCTTGTTGGATGCATTAGTTTGGAAGGTATAAACGCCCGGCGCACTACCATCTCCGACTTCTCGGTGTTAGCGAAGTTACCGAGGCTCCGATGGATAGAATTTGGTAACAACAGATCAATATCAACGCTTCCGTCTCTGCAGGGATTAAAAGCACTCCGACGCTTGGAGGTCCGAGGCTGCAACGTCTCAGACCTCTCCCCGCTCTCGGAATTAACGGCACTGGAATGGCTCAGTCTCGTTGACAACACGATCTCGGATCTATCGCCGTTAGCACACCTAACGAGGTTGGAACATCTGAATCTTGATGCCAACCTCATCTCCGATGTTAAACCACTCGTAGGGCTAACAAGATTGGAAGTACTCTACCTTGAAAATAACGCCATCTCCGACGTATCGTCGCTTGCAGGGTTTAAAAACTTGGAGCGTCTCGACCTTCGGAACAACGCTATCTCCGACTTCTCGTCATTGGAAAGCTTACCCGATGAGACGTTCGTTCGGATGGATGGCAATCCAGGGTTCCCCTCAGGAGGTCCGAAGATAACGGGTCCCTGGTTGTGGGCGATAGTCCCGGGAACACGACTTGATGATCGCACAGATTTTCTGTCTCGAGCGACTGGAGGCGCAGCAACGGAACTCAAAGTGGCTACCAACGGTGCGACGGAAGGGAAGGCTGTCGGAAAGCGTAAATGGGCGCTCCACAGAATTTCTGCTACCGATGGTGATAACATAAATCGAATGACGGATGCCCTCGGTTGGGGAACAGGTGAGGAAATATATGATCACATCGTCTACGGTTCGGTCATCTTGGATTCACCGGAGGAACAACAGACAACGATGCTCGTCGGGAGTGATGATGCCGTGAAGGTTTGGCTCAATGGTGAGTTGGTTCATAAAGCATTTGTTGCACGGGGTGCCGGCGATTACCAAGATTTCTTCCCCGTAACACTGAAGCAGGGAAAAAATGCCTTGTTGGTCGCACTTGACAACCGAGGTCATGGTGGGTTTAGCGGCTTTTTTGGGTTCACACCCGATGCCAAGTATGAAGTGTTCCAACCGAGCATTAATTTCACCTTTTCCACGGATACAACACAGATTGAGAAAGGTGATACGTTCACTGTGCATCTGAAAACTGAGAATGCCGACAATTTAGCGGGATGGCAGACGAACATTATATTTAACAAGGCTGTCCTGAAAGTAAGTAGCGGCGCAACCGAGGGAGATTTTCTGAAACAGGGTGACGGACGCACCTTCTTTCAAGCAGGCACGATCAATAACACCACCGGTAAAATCACTGGTATAAAGGCAGTGCAACTCTCTAAAGGCAAAATGACCAGACAAGGCACACTGTTCTCCGTCAGATTCACAGCCATTGCGAATGGGGAGAGCCGCTTAGATGTAGACAATTTTCAAGCCGGTTCCAGTAGAGGTGAGAAGATTCATGCGACTCCGCCGGAGATTACTGTTACTGTAGGAGGTGGTGCTCCCGCTGCGCCTACGTTATATCCTGATGAAACGGCTTTACTCCACAACTATCCAAATCCGTTTAACCCGGAGACCTGGATACCGTACCAACTCGCGGAATCCGCGGAGGTTACGATACGTATCTATGCAACAAGTGGGGTTTTGGTGCGGACGTTGGCACTGGGGTATCAACCTGCGGGTATCTATCAGTACCGAAGTCGTGCAGCGTATTGGGATGGAAAAAACGAAATGGGTGAGTCTGTCGCGAGCGGCGTTTATTTTTACACACTCACCGCTGGCAATTTCACGGCTACCGGCAAAATGTTGATAAGGAAGTGAAGATGGGATCCGTTCAACCCAACTTACGGATGCTGATAACCGACCGCTATTTCGCTGATGCCTGATTGCTATAAAAACCGAGAAAGGCAATGTCTCGCAAGCCTCGGAAAAGTCGTCGTCGAACTTTGAAACGGCTCTTTGCCCAACTTTCGATATACCTCACCGCATCACGCGGAGCGAGTTGCGTGAAACGACACGGCTTCCAGATAAATAGAGATGGACCCCATTGAAATAAGTGGAGTCCAAAACGGAGTTGCTTGCGTAAAGCTTTTGGCAATTGCTGGACAAACGAATCAATCACGATGACTGGCGTATCCAATGGGGTATCGTCTGGAACTCCCACCATATACGCACATACCGACTTCAGGATATCGTGTTCAACCTCGGTGAAAAAGTAGGTGGCTTTTGGAGTCGTTCTAAACATCGGGTAGCTTGTTTGATTGTGATAAAGAATCGCATAATTCTCGTGCCTCTACCACCGGTTCCGCTTCGCAGGGACGAATTTCCAACACTTTCAAGACATCTGCTGGAATCTGCTTGAAGAGTTCGTCCCATTCCAAGTCTCCGGTCCCAGGTGGGTGATACGCCTTAAGCTCTTGCAGATCGTGGAGATTCACGCCGATGAGATGTTCCGCATACTGCTCGAGCCATCTATCTGCCCAGCACACGCCGAGTTTTTCCTGTAGTGCGGCATGCCCTATGTCGTGCCAATACCGCATCGGACTGCCGTAAAACTCCTCAAAAAACAATCCAACTTCATCAAAATTCGGAATTTGGTAATAGTGTGGACGATTCTCAATAGCGATATAGAGTTCCATCTTCAGAGCGAACTCGTTGAGTTCATCGAGGCTCCGTAACACCGCATCTTGGTGTCTCGTCTCCTTACGTTTCCGCCACTCTGTCGCTTCGGTCACTTTTTGATCGAAGGCTTCAAACTCACGCTCCCCATAATTGTATAGGTCTCTCATCAAATAGGACCTGTCGTAGGTGTCAACTTCGCCGAGGTGAAGGACTACAATTGGCACCTCCAATTCAACAGCAAGTTCCATCGTTTGGAGGGTGCGGCGGACAGCCTCCAGCCGCTCGTCTGTATTGAGACTCGAAAGTAAAATTTTGTCCTGCTCTGCTTCTACTTGCGATGTGCCAGGTAGAATAGGACAGAAGTTGTGGATTGAACAGGGTGGGTTTTCGCGGAGATACGGCTTGAGTTGCTCTACCTGATCCGGTGTAAGATGTCTGCTGAGTTCGAGCGTTTCAAAGCCGAGGTTATTGAGCTCATCGAACAGGGTAGCACCGTCCTGTTGCTTCAAAGCGTTCCACATTGTTGAAATTGCTAACATTCTTTTTTAATTATACCTTACGGTTGAACAACGCGATTAGAAACTTAACGATTTTTTCGCAGTACCCGCCTGCGTCGTTGTTACAGGCTGCGTTTTTGGTTTTTTAATTTTCCCTTTTTACAATAACTTTTCGTCCCTCAATCTTCAGTTTCCCCTGCGCGTACCATTTAATAACCTGAGGGTAGAGTTTATGCTCTTCAACCTGAATCCGGTTGTGTAAACTCTCCTCGTCGTCCGTATCCAAGACAGGAACAGTCGACTGTGCGATGATAGGACCCGAATCTACATCCTCATCAACGAAATGCACGGTGATGCCGGCGATCTTCACACCGTATGCCAATGTATCAGCGACAGGATGTGCGCCCGGAAATGCTGGTAAGAGCGTTGGATGGACATTGATAATCCGGTTCCGGTACTTTTGCACAAAGGGAGGTTGAAACAACTTCATAAAGCCCGCAAGGACTATTAATTCAACGGCATACTGCTCGATAACCCGTGAAATTTCTGCGTCAAAATCAAGACGATTTTCATAATCCTGAGTTCTGACAACGTGTGTTGGTATACCCACGCGCTTCGCTCGTGTAAGGGCGTAAGCCTTACGCCGATCACTGAGTACAACTGCTATGTCGATACCACTCGTCTCGTCTTGATGTAGCTGCTCAATCAGGGTTTGCAAGTTGGTTCCGCTCCCTGAAACGAGGACTGCGATCTTCAATATTAATCCTTTACCAATACGAATTGTTTGTCGTGTGTCCTTCTGGAATAGGCACCCAGACACCACCAGTTTTATTCGCCACCTGCTGTTGGAAATCATCATAGGTGCCGACAACACTCACAAGGATATCTTTTTGCTCTAACATTTGGATAATCGCGAGTGGCGAGTATTCACCCTCTGCGGGTTCATCTGTAATCAGGATGAAATAGGGTTGGGCATTCGAACGAAGTTTTAGCCGTCGGAGTCCCTCCACTACAGCGTCCAATAACATTTCATTGTCTTGACACGGCAGTTCAATAATTTTCTGAACCTGTTTCAGCGTTTGTGGGGGATTGAAAACGTTGACGATGTTCACAGACGCACGTGATCGGAAACGCACCACCCCCATCTGATAATCTATAAGCGCGTTATCCAAGTCGCGAACAAAGGTGTTAAGTGGCTTCAATAAGTGCGGAAGTTTATTGTCCATGCTTTTGCTACTGTCAACGAACAGGACAATATCAATTGGGGTGTTACTGCTGAGTAGCAGCGCGGCATCTCCGACTTTCGTAACATCTGTCCATTGTGCTTGGCGTAACAACCATGCTTGATTTCGTGGATGCATCGGTGCTTTAGAGCGTTGTACCGTTTGCGGTCGCGGTTCTTCAGGAATGACATGCCACTTGCCCCCTGTTTCAGAAGCAAGTCTCTGGTGTTCATTCAAAGGAAGTCCAAGCACATTCACATAGATACCGAATTCTCGACAGTATGAGATGACATCTTCCACCTCTAACCCTTCTCGACTTGTGAAATGCTCATCGGTAACAAGGATAAAATGTCTCTTGGATGTAGGGCGGAATCGGAGTTCTTTGACAGTCTGAACGACAGCATCCAAGGCGTTTTCATCCTGGTGGACCTCGATCGCTTGAAGGGTACGTTTGTAGGCAATGAAGCTTTTTGTTAACTGGACAACTTTGATTCTATTACGGTTCTTATTCGCCCAAAATTCTGTAACACCGAGGGCATAATCTATTTTGGAGGCTTTGTATACATTCACCATCTCGCTCAAGTGTTCTACAACAGATGTGATGTTATCGCGCATACTCCCACTGGCATCAATGACGAATACCACGTCAATTGGACCGCCGTCACTCGTTGCGACAATTTCCTGTGCGAGCGTCTTCATAAGCGTCGAAAACGGAACCTGTGGTAAAGTTTTCCGCTTCTCGCTAATTTCTGCCAACTGTGCAGGGGACAGCCCTTCCTCTTCTACCACTATGTTAAGTGTCGAGATCTCTGGCGCACGTTGAATTCTTGGTGGACCCGAGCGTTTTACGCCGAAGGTGGTATCTCCCGCTGGACTTGCGGCTTCCGTTTTCGACAAACTTTCTTCAATATCCTGAAGCGTACGGGTAGCCGTACTCACTGCGTTCCAATTTTTTGTCGA
>JAAXHD010000121.1 GCA_012271015.1 Candidatus Poribacteria bacterium
CGATGCGGACAGCGAGCTGTGCCATACCGTGTGCTGCCCCCCAGCCTCCCGCAATGCCGAGCACCGCGCCACATAGACAAAGACAGATCGATTCCGTCAAGAATTGGCAGAAAACGTGAATCTGTTTCGCACCCACCGATTTCCGCAAGCCTATTTCCCGCGTCTTCTCACCAACGGAGACGAGACAGATATTCATGATACCGATGCCGCTGACAAAGAGCGAAAATCCGGCAATGCTCCCCAAAGTGATTTTAATCACTTTTTCAATGTGGTCAAGGCGTCTTGCGGTCCGTTTTGCTATCCAAAGTCCGATAAAATCATCTTTCCCACGGTGTCTTCTACGTAAGATCTGCTTAACCGAATCGATGATGCTATCAATATCCGTACCTTTCTGAAAAAAGACGACTATGTCTTCAAGATAACGGGTGCCTGTGATCCGTTGTTGATATGTTGTTAAGGGCACACAAAGAGCATCATCTAAAGAATACCAGATGCTGAGGCTGCGACCCTTCGGTTTCATCACACCCACGACCCGTAGCCTGACCGTCGCTCCCCGCCAATGATACCGGACCTTTACCTCTTGTCCAATTGGCGATTCCTCTCCAAATAGTTCAGTAGCAGCGTCAGCACCCAAAACACACACCTGCTTTGCGTTTTCAATATCGCCCTCCGCGAGGAATCTGCCAGTCTGAAGTTCCCATCTCATGCCGTGTGCGTAGTCTGGGGTAACACCTTCTAAAAGTGGTCTGGCTTGGTTCCCGTTTCGAGCGGTGACGAAAGTTGTGTAGCCCTCATGTTTGGGCAGAACATATAGGACATTCGGACATTCTGCTTCAATGGCAAGAGCGTCTTCAAGGGTATATCGCTCGGTGGTACGCCGAACAAACCGGTGTCTTTTCCAAATAGAGGTCCGAGTCCAGAATTGGACTTGGTTTGCACCGCCAAGCGTGTCAATGTCTTGGGCGATAAGCAGCTTCGCCCCATCGCCGATTGCGATCATGCACAGGACACTGGCTATCCCGATGAAGATACCGAGAATAGATAAACCGGCGCGGAGTTTATTTCGGGCAAGATGCGCAATACCTGCGGTGATAGCGTCACGAAATTTCATTGTTACGGTTTTCAGTGGTCGGTTGTCGGTTGTCGGTGGGCATAGCAGCTGCAAACGTTTTGTCTGCCACAAACTCTCTTAACCAAAAACTGAAGCCCGAAAACCGATAACTACTTATACGGACATTTGGATGCACTTTCAACGGGTTCAACCAGTTTCACCTGAGCGAGTTTTAAGAACTACAGGTGTTTAAACCTCGTATTTACTTGAAAATTCACCTCCTCGGACGCTGCTATGGTTATAAAGAGGGGAATTTTCGGTAAAAAGGTTGCAAAAAATAAGAGCCAGAATTCTGGGTATGTGGGACCGGAGTAAATAGTTGGAGGGTGAGTTTAAGTTTCAGGTCAATCCACGGTGTCGATAGAATCTAGGTTGTTGAGTGCCTCCGCATAGATCTGTCGGAGGGGGACGTTGTTCCGTTCCGCAAGTCGTTTGCAATCCTCATATTCCGGAACGGTCTTGATAAGGGCGCCGTTGAGGTATCCGCGTTTCGCTTGAATTATTCCCCACTGCGTCTCGACTTGAATGAAGTCGCGCCGTAGTTTGACCCGATCGGCGGAAGAGAGTCTGACACCAAAGGTCGTGGTTTCAGTAAGGAGGAGTTCGATGAGTTTGTCGCGGTGCGGCGTAGGACAGAGGACAGTTATCTGTGTTGCGGGTCTGTTCTTTTTCATGAAAATCGGTGTAAGAAAGACATCAAGCGCGCCGTGTTCAAAGAGCTGAGTGGTAACATATCCCGTAATCTCTGGTGACATATCGTCTACATTGGTCTCAATGATGTCGACGCTGTCAGTTTCGGCGTGATGGTGGGTCGTTTGCGAATTACTATTTGAGACTTTTTCACCGAGACAGAGTCGGAGGAGGTTTGGTCGTTGTTCGAGGTCGCGGGTACCAGCACCGTATCCAACACGATCCAATCGCATTTGAGGCATAACACCGAATTCCTGCGATAGCGTCGTAATGAGTGCGGCTCCAGTCGGCGTCACCAGTTCCTTTGGTATATCGGTTTGATGAATCGGAACACCTTTTAGGAGTTCCATTGTGCCGGGGACAGGGACAGGCATGAGTCCGTGGGCGCATCGGACAAAGCCTCTTCCCAGTGAGAGCGGCGATGCGTAAACGGCGTCAATGTCCAGATACGCCAAACCGATGACAGACCCTACGATGTCCACAATTGAATCAATCCCACTCACCTCGTGAAGATGAACGTTGGCTTTGCTCATATTGTGAACCTTCGCCTCTGCTTCAGCGAGTCGGTCAAAGACGCGTTTCGCGGTCTCCCGAATTTCTGGGTCTAAATCGCTGTCATCAAGCAACTTGAAAATATCGGAGAGAAGACGCGTCGGTCCGTGATCGTGTTCACCCTCATGATTGTGATGTTCCTGATCGTGGTCATGGGCATGTGTATGTCCGTGATCGTGATGTTCGTGATCATGGTCATGATGATGTGCATGCCCATGCCCGTGATGTGAATCGGCGTGAGAGGCGTGTGCAGGGTGCACTTCTACAATAGCTCGGGTCCCGGTAATGCCGTGCTTCGTGGCTTTTTTGAAGCGCAGACTGAATTCGGCATCGAGTTTGAGCGTAGACAATCCCTCTGTAAGTATTTCTGGCGGCACACCAACATCAACAAGGGCACCAAGTGTCATGTCGCCGCTAATGCCTGAAAAGCAGTCGAAATACGCGATTTTCACTATATTGCCCTCTTTAGAAATCTTGAAGTAAGTCTTGGAGCAATGTCTTCGAGTCGTGGCGTTTGAGTTTAACAATAGCCTCAGCCTCTATCTGTCGGACCCGTTCACGACTAATCCGAAGTTTGTCTCCGATGTCCGCTAAGGTATACTCGGTGCCGTCCATTAAGCCGTATCGCAGAATAATCACCTGTGTTTCACGAGGATTGAGTGTTCGATTGAGGACCTCTGTGATAACCTCGACTTTGGCATAATCGAGTAGATAGTTTTCAGGCGTAATTTGGGATTGATCCGGAATAAGTTCGGAAAATGAACCGTCCGGCGAATCCTCATTGATCGGTGCATCGAGCGGAACAGGATCTTTTGTGGCGTTGAAAATTTCGGAAACCTTTTTCTCTGTAAGCTCGACTTCTTTCGCAATTTCAGTTGTAGTGGGTTCGCGTCCGAGTTGGGTCGTCAGATCTGATTGCGCCTGCTTAATGGCGCGACGGGCTTCGCCGATATAGCATGGAACACGGATCATCTGCCCTTGCTGATCGAGAGCACGTTTGATGGATTGCATAATCCACCAAGTCGCGTAAGTGCTGAATCGGAATCGGAGGGTGTGGTCGAACTTATCCACGGCTCGCATCAATCCGAGGCTGCCTTCCTGCATCAAATCAAGGAAGGTTAGGGATGTCTTACTGAAGTGATGTTGTTTGGCAATACTGGCGACAAGGCGAAGATTCGCTTCGACAATTTTTAGTTTCGTTCCATGTGTGACTTGGTCCGCCGCTTCCAATTGTTCCGCCAACCACTTGACATGCGCAAATTCTCGCCGCACGTCTTCAAGTACAAACCGAAGTGTGTGTGGCTTGCAGGGAGTTGTCCGATCCACTAACATACCGACGGGTAACTCCTCCAAGAGCGTTTCAATTTCGTAGCGGATGACGTCGAATTCCTGAAAAGCCAAGGATTCCTGTTCTTCGTCAAAACATGATGTTGTGATGTGAGAGAGTTCGGGGATCGGACGTGCTTCTACCAAAGGGAAATCAGCTTGTCGTTGCTGTGGTTTCGCCGTTTTTTTGTTAAAGGTGTTGATGTTGCTGCGAATTGCCTTGCGGGCGTATGCCCGAAATTCCGTGCCTCGTTTTGTATCATTATCGTCAATGGCTTTTAAGAGGCCGAGGCTCCCGATCTGCCTCAATTCGGGGGGTGTAGTGGTGTCAACATACCTTTTTAGGAGATGTAAGTTCCCTTCAAAGATTTTCCAACGTGTCTGTTCTAATACATTAACCTTCGCTTCTAATTTTTCCAATAGGATGCCAAGAGCTTGAATTTCAGCGCGGACCTGGTCTATAATTAATCCGTGTTCTGATTGTGCGGGTTCTAATTTTTCGTTGCTATTTGAAGTATCGTTTTTAGTGATATTCAGCGCGGCTCTCATCCAATCGGGAAATTGATTCAACAGGTTGGCAAAAGCTCGGAAACCTTCTCGGTATTTTTCAAAGAGGGTAGTTTCTTGTTGAGGTTCCAACAAAGGTGTCTTCGCAATCTTCTGTAAGTACGCAAAGGTCTCATCTCTTGGTGATTCTGTGGGGTTCTCTTCCCTCTCCTCATCCTCTGCCAAAAGTTCAGATTCTACTGGGTACGCCGGGTAATAGTTTCTCATGTCTCCACCTCACTGTTTACTTAATTTACGGGTCCCTGGACTGCGTTCGACTTCGTTTCTCGCAGGTCTCCGATGTGTCTCAAGGCTACTTTTAAAAGCGAGCCCCATTTACGGATCTGGAAACTATCATGCTTCTCTTTTAGATGACGACGCATTCTAAGGACCACCCCAATTATGAAAAAAAGTTTAACTTTTTATTATCTATGTGGTATGCTATTATGCATAATCTATTCGTATATCCACTGACTAATATGATTGGCTTGCAAGCAGCCCCCTAAAACACCGTATAACATTTGGAGGCAGTTAATTAATGGCTCAACTCACAGAAAATGAAATAATTAAAAAGTGTCAAGCCGGTGAATCTCTTTCTGGTGAAAATCTTGCAAACTTAGATTTAGCGAATCAGCCGCTCGTAGGTGTTGATTTGTCAGAAGCGAATTTGAGCGGTACCGATTTACAGAACGCGGATTTAACAGATGCGAATCTGAATGATGCGAATCTCACCGGTGCGAACCTTTCGGGTGCGACCTTACATCGGACGTATCTGGTCGGTTCCAATTTAACAGATGCCAACCTCGAGGCAGCGAATCTATGTGGTGCGTTCCTGAGTGGAAGTCTACTTTGTGGCACTAACTTTCGACGCGCTGATTTACGTCGTGCTACCCTCGGTTGCCCAAAATGCGAGGTGCCGGGACCTTTCGGTTCACTCACCAGTTTCGAGAACGCAGACCTCGGAGAGGCCATTTTCGGTGAAATCAAACTGATAGGTGTTGTCTTACTCGGTGCCAATTTCAAAGATGCATATCTATATGAAGTTGACCTCTCTGAAGCCGTCTATCGTGAAGCCGATCTTGAAGGTGCTATTACCAAACAGGGACGAAATTAGGCAGCGGGGCGTTTCTTCAACTCCAACACGGAAAATGCCAATATTCAAGAAACACATACTTACCGCAAGGAATAATTAAAAAACCGCGACTCTCTAATATGTGTGACGTTAACAAGAGGTAAGAGGTTTACCCAAATTGCATTTTTTTTTTAGGTTTCGACAATTTGCTCCTGATTCTCCATAGATGAGCAACTCCCACGCAAGAGTAGCTCTGTGGTCACACGCCTCACCTACTCTTAACACTCCTCAGGTCAACTGAACTGCATTTCGCAGAGTTTTTGATATAATCCTCCCTTTGCTAACAGCGTTTCGTGTGTTCCAGTCTCCAGTATTTCCCCATCCTTGATAACGAGAATCTTGTCAGCGCGGACAACGGTTGAAAGTCGGTGAGCAATGATAAAACTGGTTCTCCCTTCCATCAGGTTTACCAGTGATTCTTGGATGAGTGCTTCAGACTGTGTATCCAATGAAGATGTGGCTTCATCTAAGACGAGAATCGGTGCATCTTTTAAGAGCGCACGGGCGATAGATATGCGCTGCTGTTCACCACCGGAAAGCTTCATACCCGCCTCACCGATTGGCGTTATATAACCTTGCGGGGTTTTCGTAATGAACTCGTGTGCGTTTGCCCTTTTCGCTGCTGCGATAACCGCATCATCAGTAGCACCCGGGCATCCGTAGCCAATGTTTTCCATAATGGTGCCATCAAACAGAAACGTGTCCTGTGGAACAAGCGCAATACTTTGTCGCAACGACTCCAAATTTACTTCAGAAATAGAGACGTTGTCGATCAAGATTTTCCCGGAACTCACCTCGTAGAAACGTAACAGTAGGTTGAGGAGGGTTGTCTTTCCACTGCCACTCGGTCCGACAAGCGCCACAACTTCCCCGGGCTTCGCTTCAAAGGTTATATTGTCAATGACAGGTTTTAACCTTGTGGGCTGATTATCCGAATTTGTTGTTAAAGGTCGCGAGTAGGAGAAAGTGACGTTCTGAAATGTGACAGTGCCGTGGATATTCTGCAGTTGAATCCCGCCTGCTGTGCTCTCAGACTCCGGACGGAGATTATACTGAGGTTCAGCGTTTTCCTTATACGTCTCTGGTCCGAAGTCGAGGAGATAAAAGATCCGTTTCGCAGAGACGATGCACTGTTGTAAGGCACTATTGACGCTGCCAATCGTCTTAATCGGCTTGAACATCCAACTTACCATCGTAACATAGCCGATAAACCACCCTGTGGAGAGTTGTCCTATAATGACTTGCCAGCAGCCTAACCCGAAAACAGTTGCAACACCGAGGGCTCCCAACCATTCGATCGTTGGCGGGAGCAGTGCAGCGAAACGGGCGCGCCGGATCGCTGAGCAGTACTGGTTCCAGTTGATGGCTCGGAAACGTTCGGTTTCAGCTTGTTCAGCAGTAAAGCTCTTGATAATTTTGATACCAGCAAGTGTCTCTTTGAGTTGTGAATAGATATTCGCGTTCTGCTGCTGAATTTCTACACTGGCACCCCGAATTCGCGTACCGATCGATGTGATAAAGTAAGCAAGAAATGGGAGAATAAGCAGGACGAACAGCGTGAGTTTGAAACTCGTGATTAGCATTACAGAGACAAAGACACTCACGAGAACAACAGCACGGACAATGTTCGCCATCGCAGCGACGAGGTTTTGCCACACTCGGACATCGTCTGTGATGCGTGCCATGAGATCGCCGGTGCGTTCTTCGCGTAAGACACCCAAGGGTGCGGATACGATTCGTTCGTAAAGGGCATTTCGCAACCGGAAAGATAGTTTGTGTCCGACCCGCGCCATCACGTAATCGTTGCCGTAAACGAAGAAACCTTTGATGAATACCAGGATGAGTAATCCACCGAGCAACCACAGAAAGGCTCTGAGTGCATCACCTGCATCTACCAATGACATCTCGAATCCCTCGAAAGCAAACAGACCTTCACGCTGGAAGTACCAGATGGATACAGTTTCGTCAAATGGATTTCCACCGACAATCTCAAGTGTATTAACCGTATCTGCTAAAATCTGAATAGCCCCTAAATCACACACAGCAACGACTAAGGCAAAAGCCATTGCTAAGAGAAGGGAACCGGTGTAGGGTGCGTGATACCGCACAAATCGAGTAAAGGTTGCGTTTTTTGTAAAAGTTTTTTTATCCATGCTGAGTCTGTCCGTTGGACTGAACCGAAGGTGAAACTGGCGGAAACACCCCGATGAATGCCACACGCGCATTCAGCGTTGATTCGCAAAAACCCCGACTTGCTTATTTCAGTTGGTAATTACCAAATTGGATGGCACATGC
>JAAXHD010000123.1:0-255 GCA_012271015.1 Candidatus Poribacteria bacterium
GGAGCATCTCAAAACATGTCCTATATACACCGCTACGATGATAACTACTACAAACCCGGTGAAAGTTTATCAAAGTTGTTTAAAGCGTTTGAGCCGCCAACTATTTTTTACTAAGCTTTGGACAATTTTTAGAGGGATACACATTTTGAAGAAATTGAGGAAACACCCCAGCAAAAACCCCCGCTGGGGCTGCCCTTTGAGGCAGACGAGTTTCTTTTTCCGTGAGCGCGGTTCAGGGAAGGAATCCGCAGAAAA
>JAAXHD010000123.1:283-144995 GCA_012271015.1 Candidatus Poribacteria bacterium
CAATACGAATTGTCCAAACTTTAGTATTTTTTAATCGAGAATTGATCCATGCCACAACAATTAGAAATTGCGATCATTACCGGACCGCAGGAGCAATCCGTTGAAGAACAATCACCTTCAAGGAATCAGGAAGCGATTGCGATAATAAGAGGTCTCCAATACGTAGAAAACTATATTGACGAATATCAGCATGATTGGTCATTAAAGTGGATTGACGAACACGAACATCAATGGCTCGATGACCTAAAGCGGCGGGTCCAGCATTACGGTTTTAAGTATGACTACAGAGCACGGAAAGTGGATATGGACATGCATATTGGCGAGTTACCAGAATGGCTGAACCGACTGAGTGAAAAACTATATGCGGACGGGTACATGCCGGAAGTCGCCGATCAGGTGATTGTCAATGAATACGAACCCGGGCAAGGCATCTCAAGTCACATTGATTGTGAACCCTGTTTTAAGGATACGATTGTCTCTTTGAGTTTAGGGTCGGGCTGTGTGATGAACTTCACAAACAAATCTGATAAGACTAAAAAGATCCCAGTCTGGCTTGCACCACGAAGTCTTGTTGTATTGAAGGGTGAAGCAAGATATGAATGGTTACACGGTATTGCTGCCAGAAGATGGGATGAATGGGATGGCGAAAAACATGAGCGACAGCGACGGGTATCGCTAACATTTAGGAAGGTGATACTAAAAACAGCGAAACGCTAAAGAGAGAAGGCCCCCGAAGTTTGTCCTACATATATTGCTCCCCCGATAACCACTATAAACCCGGTGAAAGCCTAAAGAATCTGTTTGAAGCGTTAATTATAAAACCATTTGAACACGATTTACCGACACTCGCCGAAGATGTTAGCAATAACAGAATATACTATTGGGAAGATATAGCGCGCATCCTGAGACAAGGACAGAGCAATTTCGATGAAACATCTTATGATAAACCCTCCAATGAATATTATTTTCCAAAAGACAAAGTATCCATCTATTGTGTCCATCACATGCCGAGGCACCTTTTCGGTACCTATCATATCTTTACGAATTACCTCATCCCGATAAGTGAAACGGATAAAGTCGTATTCATCGACTTCGGTTGTGGTCCATTAACTTCAGGTATCGCTTTTCGCGCTTTTACAGGACCGTGCGACACTACTTATTTCGGAATTGATAGTTCGCAAACGATGCTTGAGAAGGCGGCAGTCATCAACAAATACGGTCCCAACACGTATAGAGAACCTTTCTTTGACAAAATTGCGTTAATTCGCAACTCCGATTCTTTGATCCGATTATTGGACGAGTACATTGAAAACGGTGATAGGACACAAATTATATTGAATTTCTGCTACTTTTTTTCGAGTCCGACCTTAGACATCGATAACTTATCCGATGTACTTATCGAGATTATGAAGAAATACAATCAGCATAAAATGTGTTTAATATACCAAAACCCTGATCATCGAGCATTATCCGAGGCACGCCGTTTGAAATTGTATGGCAAGTGGGAAAAGCTAAAAACTGATCTTTCGGTGTTTAGAAGTCAAGGAACTCAATCAGATGTTGAAACGTTTTCTTATCGTAGACTCATAAATGATTTACCTCACAATAACGCCAATGTCTACTATGAGATACTTCGCTACGAATAAAAAAAGCGCGGTCGGGAGACCGCGCCTCATGAAACCAAACAACCGTTTTTAGAACCGTTCGGCTTTAATTTCGCCCCACTGTGTCGCCAATTTTTCTCTGGCATCAACAGGGAAAGGTGTATCGCGATTCAGATCGTCTTCCGGGTCACCTTCAAAGTATCGGAAGTTATCAATCCAGAAATCAACATCGGATTGGGCGATCGAAAGTCCCACCCACATATCTCTTTCAACGTCGGCATTGGAATTGAAGGTGATGTGGTACTCCGTCCACTCAGGTCCTAATAGATTGATAGCACCGCCTTGATAGAAAGTCCAAGGAGCGTGTTGCATCTGGACACTGAGTTGCACCTCGCGCGGTTTCTCGGAGCGCGCCCAAAAAATCACGGTGTACGTTTCGCCGGACTTCATCGAGGCATCTTTTTGCCTAACCTTCGCATGCCATGCGGTGCCTGTTGCTTTATGCCCGATAACTTTGAGGGACTGTTTTCCGTGTTGCGGATTTTTCTTATCAATCTCCATCGTATAGAGTCCACCACGTCCACAACATGCGCCATCTTCCAAACCCCAAGCGGCTAAGTCCTCTTCAAAACTGTGGTTTTCGAGGAGGAGTTCTCCTTCCTGCCACTTTCCCCATTCTTGTGGGGTGCCAGCGAACGCACTCACGCTGATAAGCAGCGTGAATATGCAAACGCTTATTGTAATAGATTTCACCATTTTAACTCTCTCCGTCGTGTGCGCACACACCTATAGAATTAGTCTTCGCTTCGCATCAACGATTCTACTTCAGGCAGCACCTCTGTCACCGCGGTTTGATCGACCGCTTCAGCAACACCGGCGTAACCTGCTGTGTGAATCATCTCCACGAGATTTTGTCCTAATTGCTCAACCGTCCATGCGACCGAGTCTGGTACACTCGCTTTATCGAGGGAGTGCTGATCGTTTTTCCCAGAGGGGTCGTAATGATAGTGCGGATCCTTACGAAAACAGTCGAAGCGGAGCAGTTGTACATTTTCACCGTCCACCTCGCCATAAACACGCACAGAGGGACCACCGTCCGACCCGAAATTGCGTTTGTCAACGTGAAGTTCAACACCACCGACATGGAACACTTTTTCATTCATTGCTTTTTCCCCCAACGTTGAAAAATACAGGACTTACACAAAATTACAGAATTACGCATACCACCACGCGGTAGGTGCGGTTTGAAACCGCACCTACCAGGGAATTACGCAAGTTCTAAAATATAGGGACATTATACATCACAACGATAACGGTGTCAAGACAAAAGTCTTTTAGAATACGCGATCCAATTCCCTCCACCTCATCGAGAAATATTTTATATAGCATTTACTATAAAAAATACTTGACAAAAAAGATAAGGATGTGATATACTATTAATAAATTTGAATATGCTTGTCTGAATCAATATGAAACACCAGATGCTCGACCGCTTTGGACGGATCCATACGAATCTCAGGATCTCGGTTACAGATGTATGTAACTTCCGTTGCATCTACTGTATGCCAGAAGACATGACCTTCATGCCAGACGCGGCATTGATGACCTTCGACGAGATTCTGCACCTCGCTCGTATTTTCGTCGCGTTGGGTATCAACAAGGTTCGTATTACCGGCGGTGAACCGCTTGTCCGTCCTGGGGTGCCTACACTCATACAGCGATTGACGCAACTACAAGAACTCAAAGACATCAGTTTGACAACAAACGGTATTGGTCTTATCAACCAAGCACAAGCACTTTACGATGCCGGGCTCCGTCGCATCAATGTCAGCTTGGATACACTCAATGAAGAGAAGTTCGAGCAGATGACGCGCCGAAAGGTACTCTCACGAGTGCTTCAGGGGCTTAAAACAGCACACGAATGTGGTTTCAACCCCATTAAAGTCAACGCTGTCGCAATGCGAGGCTTTACCGATGATGAGATCGTTGATTTAGCCACTTTCGCACGACAAAACGATTATCAACTCCGATTCATCGAATTCATGCCGCTTGATGCCGATGATGTGTGGGGACGTAACATGTATGTCCCCGGAAAAGAGATTATCGATCAAATTAACGCCGTCTATCCACTTACACCGGTCACTTTGAACGGTGAGGCAAAGAGTGATACTGCACAACGTTATCGCTTCTCGGATAACGGGAACGAGGTAGGGGTCATACCCTCGGTGAGTGAACCGTTTTGTGAAAACTGTAACCGAGTGCGCCTCACGGCTGATGGAAAGTTTCGGACGTGTCTCTTTTCACTAACGGAAACGGATCTGCTTACGCCGCTACGCGAAGGTGCGTCAGATGAGGTGATTACAGAGTTAATTCTCGACGCAGTCGCACAAAAAGAAGCCGGGCATAAGATTAACGCAGCAGACTTCATTAAACCAGAAAGAAATATGTCAAGAATCGGTGGTTAAAGTGCTTTCTGTAGCGACAGGGGCGTGTAAAAAATCGCGCTATAGGCGTGAGATCAAAAAATAAAAAATAACATTGGAACCGTCCTTACAAATTTTATAAAGGCAAATTATTAAGGAGTTCAAAAACAACGAATGAGCAGAGACCTGGTGATCAAAGACTTGCATATCAGTGTGCAAGAAAAACCAATTATCAAAGGATTAAATCTAACTGTCAAACAGGGTGAAATCCATGCGCTTATGGGTCCAAATGGGTCCGGTAAAAGCACCCTCGCGAATGGCTTGATGGGACATCCTCTCTACGATGTTGATTCCGGTGAAGTGATTTTTAACGGGACTGATATTCTGGAGTTGGAACCCAACGAACGCGCGAAACTCGGACTTTTTCTCGCTTTTCAGTATCCAACAGCGATTCCCGGGGTGAGTTTGGCAAATTTCCTACGGCTCGCGGTGAGCGCAGTCCGTACTAAAGAAACGAATGGTTCCGGGGACGATGGACTCATTCCGATGCGTGAATTCCGTCGTGAACTTCGCGAAAAAATGAAACAACTCGGTATTGATGACTCCTTCGCACGACGATACCTTAACGATGGGTTTTCCGGTGGGGAAAAGAAACGTGCCGAAATTCTACAACTCGCAATGCTCGAACCCCAAATTGCGATTCTTGACGAGACCGACTCTGGACTTGATATTGATGCCATCCGTGTCGTAGGTGAAAGTGTGAGTCAATTGATTGGACCGGAACTGGGTGTGTTGATTATCACACACTACCCACGGTTGTTGGACTATATCCGCCCGCAGTTCGTTCATATCTTGCTTGATGGCACGATTGTTGAATCCGGTGGATGGGAACTCGCGCAGATGTTAGAAGCTGAGGGTTACGATCCGATTCGCGAAAAACACGGCGTTGTTGAGGCGTAATTCGGGACGATGGTGCCCAGCATCTCCGCTAACGTAAGAGGAGAAATGAAATGGCAAATTCTGAAACGAATACCATAGAAGAACTCGGAATTAATAAAGAATATGAATACGGATTCCACGATGATGTTAAACCCACATTCAAATCTCGGAAGGGGTTGGATGAAGAAGTCATCAATCAGATGTGCGACATCAAAGGGGAACCCGATTGGATGCGCGAGTACCGGCTCAACGCTTACCGGATTTTCAAGCAGAAGCCGATGACCAAATGGGGCGGCGACCTTTCCCAACTCGATTTTGACGACATCTACTATTACGTCAAAGCTTCTGACCGGAGCGAACGGAGTTGGGATGATGTACCAGATGACATCAAAAAGACCTTTGACCGGCTTGGTATACCAGAAGCCGAAAGAAAGTTCCTTGCAGGTGTTGGTGCGCAGTACGACTCAGAAGTTGTTTACCATAACATCGTTGAGGAATTGGACAAAATCGGTGTGGTTTTCCTCGATACCGATACAGCTCTCAAAGAGCATCCCGACTTGGTGAAGAAATACTTTGGCACCATCATCCCATCCGCAGATAATCAGTTCGCGGCACTCAACAGCGCGGTCTGGAGCGGTGGCAGTTTCGTTTATGTTCCGCCCGGCGTAAAGGTGGAGTACCCACTTCAAGCCTATTTCCGCATCAACAGCGAGAATATGGGACAATTTGAGCGCACACTCATTATTGCCGATGAAGGGTCACAGGTTCACTACGTTGAGGGTTGCACCGCACCGACATATAGCAGTGAATCCCTACACAGCGCGGTCGTCGAGATTGTATGTATGAAAGGTTCTCGGGTCCGCTACACGACCATTCAGAACTGGGCGAACAACGTATATAATCTTGTCACGAAACGCGCATTTGCCTACGAGGACGCGCAGATGGAGTGGGTCGATGGCAACCTCGGCAGTAAGTTGACGATGAAGTATCCGAGCGTTTACATGATGGAACCCGGTGCGCGCGGCGACATCCTCTCTATCGCGTTCGCAAGTAAGGGGCAGCACCAAGATGCTGGGGCAAAAGTCTATCATTGTGCACCGCATACCACTTCGCAGATAACCTCGAAGAGTATCAGTAAAGATGGCGGTAGATCCAGTTATCGCGGGTGGGTCGATGTCGCGAAAGGGGCAAAAGGCTGCAAATCGCATGTCGTTTGCGATGCACTCATTCTTGACAAAGATTCACGTTCAGACACCTACCCCGTCATTGAGATCGGTGAGAACGATACGAACATTGAACACGAGGCACGCGTCAGTAAAATCGGGGAAGAGCAACTTTTCTACCTGATGAGTCGTGGGCTTTCTGAAGAAGAGGCTTCGACAATGATTATCAATGGGTTTATTGAACCGCTCGTCAAGGAACTTCCCATGGAATATGCTGTCGAAATGAATCGCCTCATCCAACTTCAGATGGAAGGTTCAGTGGGTTAAGTGGCAGTCGGCTATCGGAAACCATCGGCTTTCAGTAGAATATGCGGTAGGATGAAAGTGCTTGCAATACCTACAACAAACTACTGATAGCTGATGGCTGATGGCTATTACAAGGATAAAAATAAAATTGCAAAAGGGACATTTTTCAAAAGAATTTCTTCAAAAGATAGCAGCAACTGAGCCCGAATGGATGCGTAAAAAACGGTTGGAGGCTTACGCACATTATGAATCCTTACCGATGCCACATACGACTGAAGATGATGTGTGGCGACGCACCGTGGATATGCGCACGCAAGATTATTGGAGGCGCACTCGACGATATCTCCGAGGATTCGATCTCGAAAAATATTACCCAAGTGCTCCAACGAACAGTAGAGCAGCCACCGAAAATTTAATTGATAACGATGAAGAAACAGCAGGCGTGCTTGTGCAAGTTGATAGCCGACTTCAACACGTCTCCACTACTGAAACGCTGAAAAAAAAAGGAGTATACTTCGCACATCTCCATACGGCACTCCAAGAGCAACCGGAACTGCTTCGCACTTACTTTATGAGTAAGGCAGTAACCTTAGAAACTGCGTTAAAAAGCGGGAACATTGCCCTGCATAACAAATTTGATGCACTTCATGGTGCCTTTTGGCAAGGTGGTTACGTCCTGCATGTTCCGAAAGGTGTTAGGGTCGAAGTCCCACTGCGGGTTTCTATCAAGATGTCCGAGTCGGAACATGCCGACCTATCGCATACGCTGATCATCGCTGAAGAGGGGAGTGAGGTTATAATCTTGGAGGACAATTCATCGACCGCCCCAAATGCCAGTGGTTTACATAGCGGCGCGATAGAAATTTTTGCGGAACAGAATTCAAACGTGACTTACGTGCAGGTTCAACATTGGAATCGTCAGGTTTGGAACTTCGCCTCGCACCGTGCTATGGTTGCCAGAGATGCGCAACTCTGCTGGGTAACCGCCACTTTCGGTGGTAGGTTGAACAAAGTAAACCAAGCTGTTGTCTTAGAAGGTGCTGGATGTACTGCCCAAATGTTGGGCTTGGCTTTTACCGATGCACGACAACACTTGGATGTGAGTACTGCCCAAGAACATATTTCACCGCACACCTCGAGCGATCTGCTCTATCGGACAGTCCTGAAAGATAGATCACAGACGGCGTGGGGTGGGAATATTTACGTTTATCCGTCAGCAAATCACACCGATGCGTACCAAAAAAATGACAACTTACTGCTCAGCGAGCGTGCACATGCGGATACGCTGCCTGGATTGGAAATTCAAGCACATGAGGTGCGTTGTACACACGGCGCGACCGCCGGGAAGATTGATGCTGAACAGGTTTTTTACCTAATGAGTCGCGGTGTGCCTTATGCACAAGCAGAGAAATTAATTGTTGACGGGTTTTTTGCACCTGTCATGGAACGAATTCCGTTGGAATCCGTTCGCGCAGAATTGAGTACATCCGTTACGCATAAACTTATAGGCGAATCCCAATAGATTTTATGGCGCAGCGTTCACGGTGCCGCCACAACTTTCTATAGATGTGCTCCCCTGAGTACGTCTAACTCATAAAAAGGAGCAACTCAAATGAGTCAACCCAAAATTATCGCTTACATGAAGCCCGTCTGCGGGTGGAGTAATGGTGTCCGCGCTATCTTCGCCAAATACGGTTTGGAGTATGAAGATAGAGACATCATTAACAACGAAAACAACTATCGTGAAATGGTTCAGAAGACACGGCAACCCTATCAGCCGTGCGTCCAGATTGATGATATAATGCTCGCCGATGTTAGCGGCGATGAAGTGGAACACTATCTAGTTTCAGAAGGGATTGTCAAATCCAGCGATGCTGAAACCGACGTTCCGACCGATCAGGCGTGTGAGGACCATGGACCTGCCGCTGTTAATATCGGTTTCCCAGGCAGATAGTTTACCTCACAAGTCTCCGTGCAGGCGCGTTCAGAAGGGCGCGCCTGCCCGAAGACGCGGTTGCTGCATAGGATGACAAACACAATGCACTCCTCACACTTTCGTCCCCTTGATGTAGAAAATATTCGTAAAGATTTTCCGATCTTCGCGACGACCCCACCGTTGGCTTTTCTCGACAATGCCGCGTCAACACAAACGCCGCGCCCAGTCGTTGAAGCGATGGACGCCTATTACGATACGTATCGCTCCAACATCCATCGCGGCATCTATCGTATCTCAGAAGAGGCGACAGCACAGTACGAAAACGCGCGTGAGAAGGTGGCACAACTCGTTAATGCCCCGCGGGCACGACAAATTATCTTCACGCGGAACACAACGGAATCCATTAACCTCATCGCTTACAGTTGGGGTAGCGCGAACATTCGGGAAGGTGATGAAATTGTCCTGACCGTCATGGAACATCATAGCAACCTTGTGCCTTGGCAGTTGCTGGCACAGCGTACCGGCGCGGTCCTCCGATTCATGGAGATAACCGACGAAGGGTTGCTTGATTTCACACAACTTCAGGACCTCCTCACTGAAAAAACAAAACTTGTCGCCATAGGACACGTTTCTAATGTACTCGGGACCATCAATCCGATCCAGTCTATCATTACAGCGGCACATGCCGTTGGCGCAAAGGTAGTCGTCGATGCGGCGCAATCGGTGCCGCATTTTCAGGTTGACGTTCAACAACTGGATTGCGATTTCCTGGCGTTCTCTGGACATAAAATGTGTGGTCCGACAGGTATCGGTGTCCTATACGGTAAATTGGAACTCCTTGAGGAGATGCCGCCCTTTCTCGGTGGCGGTTCAATGATTCGGAGCGTCGAACGCGATGTATCAAGCTATGCCGAACTTCCCGCCAAATTCGAGGCGGGAACCCCAAGTATCGCCGAAGCGATCGGGCTCGGACATGCAGTCGACTATATTACACAAGCAAATTTAGCAGCACTTCAGGTTCACGAACAAGAACTCTTAAAATACGCGCACAATCGCTTAAACGACATCGAAGGCATTACCCTCTATGGTCCATCTTCACCGCATCAAAAAGCGGGGGTCATCTCCTTTAATTTGGAGGGCATCCATCCGCATGATGTCGCTGGCGTTCTGGATACGCACGGTATCGCTATTCGGGCAGGACACCATTGCGCACAACCGCTCATGAAACGGTTAGATGTTATCGCCACCACCCGCGCAAGTTTTTACCTTTATAACACCATCGAAGAAGTGGACCGGCTATACGAAGGGCTGTGCAGCACACAAAAATTGATGACCCGGAGAAGGATATGAACATATATCAGGAAGAATTGCTTGACCATTACGAAAATCCGAGTAACTATGGAACACTGCCGAATCCTGATATTTCGCATGAAGAAGACAATCCCCTTTGTGGGGATCGGATTCGCATCGATCTCATTGTTGAAGACGACATCATTACAGAGGTGCGTTTTTGTGGACACGGTTGTACCATCAGTCAAGCTTCTGCCTCTATGCTAACTGAGGAGATTGAAGGTAAAAGTCTTACGGAAGTCAAAAAACTCTCGCGAGACGATATCTTAGATATGATCGGTATCCCTTTGGGTCCCATCCGTATCAAATGCGCGTTATTGGCTCTCAAGGTTCTCAAAGCCGGTGCCTACGGCATCAAATGTTGGCCCGGCGAAGAGGACGAATAACCGCCCGAACGGTTTAGTGTTCCCGGTGCTCCGATTTCTTTATTTGGTAAGAAAAGGAAACTATGCCAGAATTCTATAAAGTTGCGAAAGTGAGCGAAGTGCCACCCGGCACGAAACATTTAGTCGAAGTTGATTTCGTCCCCGTGTTACTCTTCAATGTTGATGGAGAGTTCTATGCTATGGAGGACGTTTGCACGCACGATGGCGGTCCCTTAGGGGAAGGTTGGTTCACTGGAGACGAGATAGAATGCCCTCGTCACGGTGCTCGTTTTTGTGTGAAAACAGGAGAGCCACTCTGTATGCCAGCGGTCGAAGCTGTCGATTGTTACACCGTTAAAGTTGAGGACGATGATATTCTGGTCAGCGTTGACTAACTAATTATCCGGACCTTATAGGAGGAACCCAATGGTATCCGAAGAAACCGTATTAGAGGCTATCAAGCAAATTATCGATCCGGAAATTGGGATCAATATTGTCGATATGGGACTTATCTACGGTGTTGATATCAATGACACGACGGTAGACATCACAATGACTCTAACGAGCCCTGGATGCCCCGCTGGTGGGCAAATTGTGAACGGCACACAACACGTCACGCAGCAGATGGAGGGTGTTGAGGAAGTCAATGTGAATGTCGTCTGGGACCCGCGTTGGACACCAGAACTGATGACTGAAGATGCCAAGGACGAACTGGGTATCTTTTAAAGTAGTCGGCACACTCCGTGCGCCGTAACCTGTATGATGAACAGGCTCGCGAAACAACCGAAACTCCTCAAGAAGCACCCTGATGCCTTTCAGGTAGAGTGGAAGGACGGACATGTCAGTTGGTATCCATACACCTATCTCCGACAGATGTGCCCGTGCGCTGAATGTGCCACCATCCGGCACCAAGGCAGGGATGTCCATTCCCTCTTTTCCCCGCAAGGCGACGGAGATATAACCCTCATTGAGGTCTCAGACGATATTCAACCTCTCGACATCCAGTTAGTCGGTCGTTATGCGCTCCAATTCAGTTGGAACGATGGACACAATACCGGTATCTACCCATTTGAAGTCCTACGCGAAACGTGTCCGTGCCCGGAATGTGCCCCCGTTGGAACATAGCCCGTTAGGAAACCGTGACTTAGATGGTATCCTTAAATAGCCGCCTGCAATAACGACACCTCATCCGCAAACCATCAAAACACAAACCATGTTGTTTAACCGCAAGGTAGAATAAAAAAATGCAGAATACGCCGTCACTTCCTGAAATCTCGCCGCTTGAACTGAAAAAGAAATTCGACGATAACGAATCCGTGTTTTTGTTAGATGTCCGCGAACCGAGCGAGTATGACCTTGTGCACCTTGAAGGTGCCCAGTTAATACCGCTTAATACATTGCCACACCACGTCGATAGCCTTCCATCCGACCAAGAAATCGTCGTCTATTGCCACCATGGGACGCGGAGCCTCTATGCCGTCGCCTACCTACACCAAAACGGATTTCCCGATGCGAAAAATCTCGCTGGAGGTATCGACCAGTGGGCAGCCGAGATTGATCCAACCCTGAAGCGTTATCGTTAACATTTTTTCTGGTGAAATCTGTGTGCTTTCGTTAAGGTACATGGATAAGCAAACGGGATTCAGAAAAATGGATTGACCTTTGCCTAAGAATGTGGTATCATATCGTTAATATTGCTTCTATTCAAGGAAATACAGATGGCATATCTTCCTGCGCAAACTCTCTTCACTCCAGAAGAGTACATCACTCAAGAACGAAAGGCACTGCACAAGAGTGAATACCTCAGCGGGCAGATATTTGCGATGTCTGGAGCGAGTCGGGCACATAGCCTTATCACAGGAAACATATTCAATAGCCTTTACAACCAATTAGTGGCATCAGATTGTGAAGTCCATTCTAGTGATATGCGTGTGCAGCCGAGTCCAATAGCCTACTTCTATCCAGATGTCGTTGTTGCTTGCGGTGAACCTCGCTTTGAAGATGATGTTTTCGACACACTTCTGAACCCGATTGTTATCGTAGAGGTACTTTCACCCTCCACCGCAGCCTATGACCGAGGGGAGAAATTTTCGCACTATAGACAACTTACGTCGTTGCAAGACTACATCCTTGTTTCACAACACAGGTTCTGCGTCGAACATTATCAGCGGCAAAATCGACAGTGGAAAGATATCGAATTTCGTGCGCCTGAAGATATGCTGCCACTCACTTCCATCGGATGCCAGATACTTTTACGGGACATCTATAGGCGCGTTACGGTTACCGATCAAGAGGAGGACACTCGTGATCGTTGAATTTGAAAACCGCTCTGGTGAAATAGAACAAGCCGAAATGGAAATTGATGAACCGTGTCCTATCTGTTGTGGTATGCTCTTCCCGCTTGTAGAATCCCAACCCGACAGCGGATACCGCTGTAGCAGTTGCGGACTCGTCTTCTCTGCTGTAGAAGAAGAGTTTGTTTAACGATTCGCAAAGCGTTAGATAGATCCATCCGTTTAACAGATATTCCCACATCAGATTCGCTTGCGCCGTTGTTGCAATCTGCTGTCTTTGGCTATTCTTTTCGTTCTCCTCAAGGTAAAATTAAAGATCAATTTTTCGGAAATCTGGTACTTCCATCGGTGTGCCACCGTTCGCAATGGATTGCTCCGACACCAAACCCGGCACTGTGAAATCCATCGCCGTATAAACATCAAGCGGTGGCGGCGTATCGGTGAGAACGCTATCCACAAAATCCCGCACTTTAAAATATTCTCCAAGGTCGCCTGCATTTTCTGCCTCGGTAGGGGGGTTTTTCCATCGCTCAGGCAGCAAGTCTTCAAACTGCGAGAGGGGTCGCCACTGCTCGGTCACCGAGAACTCATCCAACCAAACCTTCGGTGCAGCGTTGAGCCCACGCGAACCTTCATAGCACCCCTTTGTTCCTTGCAAACTGAAATATGAATTCGCAGGTCGATTCGAGAGCATGTCAATCCGAATCTTGATTAACCCGCCACAATCCGTCTTACATAGCATCATCACCGTATCTTCCATCGCGTGCTCAGGGTCGGTGTTAACACCAGTTCCGAGACAACAAACACTCGCGACGCGACTCCCAAACCACTGAAGCACCGGACCGAGACTATGCGTCGCATAGTTACATCGATTAATACCGACCTGCCAGTAGTAACGCCACGTCGGATTACCACTCTCATCGTGGTGGAGCGACTTGATGTTGTGAAGGTATTCCCCCTCTCCGAAATAGACATCGCCGAACATGCCCGCCTCCGCCATACTGCGAATCAGGACATTTGACCTGGAATAGCACGTGTTTTCAGCCATCGTGTATTTTGCAGAGGACTTTCGGACAGTACGAACTAAGTCGTAACATTCTTCCAACTTGACAGCGGCAGTTACCTCGCTGATGACATGTTTCCCTGCCTCTAATGCCTCGATCGCCTGCGGCACGTGCAAGTTTTCAGGCGTAGCGAGAACGACCAGATCAACAGCGTCCAGCATTTCTTGATAATCCGTGAACTGTTGCGGAATATCAAATCGTTCTGCAACGCTTTGGAGTGTCGCCTCATTGATGTCACAAACCGCCGTCATATCGGTTTCCGCTATTGCTTTAAACGGTGCTACGTAGGAACTCCCTCGATGTGCCCCGACAATCCCCACTTTCAGTTGATTCGCCATTATATATCTCCTCCTAAATGTAGGAACAGCATAGCACAAGAAGCTCAATTTATCACCAAAATTTACTGAGAATGTGCAACCCGCTTTTTTAGTTTACAGACTTAACCTAAATATGCTAAAATGCCATAAGAAAGGTATCTATAAACCTTAAGTTTTTTCATTAAACGTAACTTTAGGAGCATCACGGGCATGAACCAGGACCTTTTATAACTGATCAAGGATTATACTACAAAAGAGCATACCGAAATCAATGCTAACCTTCTTGGCAAATCCAAAGACAATCTGATTTCAATGCTTCTTGACCTTCTCACCACCTACTACAACGATTTGAATTCTTCCACGATGCGCGAGTTAGTTGTCGCCGTAATCGCTGGGTATGAGCCTGACTCAGAAAAGTTAGGCTATAACGGATTTAGACAGAATACGCCTACAGGACCAGTCGAGCAGTGCGAAATCAAACCTAAAAATTATCGCACCGATTCTACTGCAAAGAACCCTGGTAAATTAAATGGAGGAGGAAGTTTCTCAGATTACACTTGGAAAAGATTTCAAGAGGATCAAGCAGAAACCCTCAACATGCTGGTTGCTGGTTTTGTTGATGGCCTCCTCATTTATATATTTGAGTTCAGTTTCAACGCACCAAGTTTCATATCCCTATTACAAACGCAACTTGAAAGACGTTTTCCCAACGGTGACATCCGTGGAGAATATCTACGAGGTTTAAATTTTTCATTTAAGCATTACAAGGACGCAGAGAGCCTGCAAACAATTTATATTGCTCCTCCGGAAAAACTCGCTGAAGCAAAACCATACATAACAGGCCCCGTGTTTAAATACTTGGAGGAAATTGCAGGATGAACATTACCAACCAACAACTTCTTAAAGATAACTCACTGAAAGATAAACAAGTTGTCCAAGATACACTCGGTGAAGGTAAACTCATTGAAGGTGACACCCTCAGCGTTCTGGCCAAGATAGATGATAATGTCGTCAATGTCGGGGTTACCTCACCTCCCTACAACAAGCAAGAAAAACAGAAGGGGTGGCTTGTAAAAAATGTCGTCTATGATACCTACACAGATGCTGTGCCTGAACTTGAATACCAGCAGCATCAAGTAGATGTCCTGAATGAGATTTACCGCGTAACCGCACCAGGGGGTTCGTTTTTCTACAACCATAAAGTCCGATGGGATAGAGGAAAGATGTACCATCCTATGGACTGGTTGCGCAAAACAGAGTGGACAGTCAAGCAGGAAATTATTTGGGATAGAGTCATCGCGGCGAACATACGAGGCTGGCGGTTTTGGCAAGTAGAGGAGCGTATCTATTGGTTGTATAAACCTATCGGGAATTACTTAATCGGCAAAGAATTGAAGTCCAGTGATGCCAAGTTGACATCTATATGGCGCGGTGTGCCTGAGGATGGCAGAAAGAATCCGCATCCCGCTCCCTTTCCACTCTGGTTACCAGCCCGTGTGATTATATCCATCTTGGGGACAGAGGCACCAGGCGTTGTATTAGATCCTTACATCGGCAGCGGCACGACTGCTGTTGCAGCAAAACTTTTAGGACATACATATATAGGCATCGACAGAAGCGAAGCATATCTGGAAATGACGTGTGATAGATTGGAGAATGCTCCCAACGAAATGTCTAAAGTCCAAGAGGAACTCGCGTTACATAATGTCGAGACAACCGCTCAGGAACGTAGGGTGCAAGGCAAGAATATGGGGAAATATCGTCCTACAGAGGACGCGGAGAAAACAGACCAACTTTATCTACTGGACAAAAAGAAAGTCAATAAGAGCCAGGAATCGGAGTTCCCTCCTACAAGAGAGCCCTGCGAATCATGAATCCTTTTCCAACAATTAGCACAAGTCGTTAAAATAGGCAATGAACAACAAAACGCTCGATCATTTGCTTATCGCGATCACAGTCCTATTAGATCTCTGTTTCGTCGCCACGGCAATTGTCGTAGCATACTGGGTCCGATTTGAATCGGGTTGGACCCCTGAAGCACTCGCATTGCATAAAGGAGGCACTCCACCCCTTGACGACTATTTTCGGCTCATCCCACTGATGGTTATAATCTGGCTAATAACGTTGAAAGCACTAAAACTTTATCATCCAGAAAGCAACGCGACGTTTTTAGCCTTCTGGACACTCTGCAAAGCCGCTTGTATTTCGCTCATCGCCACGTTAGCTGCACTCTTTTTCATTTACCACCACGATGCCTACTCGCGCTGGGTCATGCTCTTAGCTACTGGTTTTAGTCTCGTCTGGTTGTTCTTGGGTCGATTGGTGCTTCACCGCTTCCGTCAATCGATTCACGCCCAAGGAGTCGGCGTAAATCGACTGGCAATCGTCGGAAACTACGATGCCCGCGTCGAAAATTTTATCCATGTTCTACAGGCTAAAGCGGACAGCGGTTATGAAGTGGTGGGGATAATCAATGAAACGGCAATCAGCAGTCAGCCATCAGCAGTCAGCAAGAGGGAAATCGGGGTTACAAACCCCTCCCACAGCCTCTTAACCGAAAGCCGAAAGCCGAAAGCCGAAAGCCAATTACAATCCCTTGGGAAAAGCCAAGATGTCCTTGAATTGGTGCGAAAACATCGACTTGATACGCTTTTCATCGTATCACCGACGGTCCCGAATGACACAATCCTGCAGATTCTCCATGCCTGCGAAGGGGTGCCGATCCAAATCAATGTCCTGCCCGAACTCTCCGAATTTATCAGGGACAGCAGAAATACTATTACCTTTTTTGATGGGATACCCGTACTACAATTAAGGGAGACACCGATGCAGGGTGTACGCGGCATCGTTAAACGTTTTATAGACATTGTCCTTAGCGCATCTGCGTTGATCGTGTTAAGCCCGCTCATGTTAATAATCGTGATCACTATCCGCCTAACCTCACCCGGCAAAGCGATCTTCCGTCAGGAACGGGTTGGTAGAGGTGGAAAGCCGTTCCACATCTATAAATTTCGTTCTATGCGCGCTGATGCTGAGGAAAAAGTTGGACATGTATGGGCAAAAAGCGATGATCCCCGGCAAACCCCACTCGGAAAATTCCTGAGACGCTGGAGTTTAGACGAACTACCCCAATTCCTCAACGTTCTCAAGGGGGACATGAGCCTCGTGGGTCCCCGTCCAGAGATGTCCGGGTTAATTGATACGTTCAGTGAATCAATCCCGCACTATCTCGCACGGCAGCGCGTTAAATCTGGTATGACCGGATGGGCACAAGTCAACGGCTTGCGCGGTAATACCTCCCTTGAAGAACGGATTTCTTACGACCGGTATTACATCGAAAATTGGTCTCTCGGCTTGGATATCAAGATCATTTTGAAAACACTCTGGGCAATCAAAAAAGGTTCGCGCTAATTCTGGAAATACCGCCGCACAAAGGGCCATGCGCCCGATTTATAGTAGCGGTGCCCACCCTCCCCGATAAAGAGTTCACATCTATCCGCAACACCAGCAACCTCGTAGATAGTTTTCAATCGCTCATAAGCGAACTCGACGTGATCTATTGGGAAAATCCCGTCCCCTCGTCCCGCGAT
Organism: Candidatus Poribacteria bacterium; assembly: GCA_012271015.1. Taxonomy (GTDB): domain Bacteria; phylum Poribacteria; class WGA-4E; order WGA-4E; family WGA-3G; genus WGA-3G. The sequence continues at coordinate 17,635 of JAAXHD010000123.1, forward strand.
TGCGCAAAATGGACGCGGCGCAATTAAGCCGGCGACATCGTACATCTCCCCAAGCCGCATAACTCCTGGCACGTAATTGCATTCGCAATGGCGGATCATGCCGATGCTACCTTCAAACGTACAGAAATAGCAACTCGGCACTGCTACAGTAATCCGTGTCTCACACGCTGCCGCAAACAGTGATACCGTCCCACCACCAGAGTTCCCAGTAATCGCGATGCGTTCAGCATCTATAGGTAAATCTTTTATTGCCCAATCAATGAGACGAGACATATCCCATACCCGTTCACCGATCGGGGTACGCCCAACGAGTATGCTATGAACTAACTGGTGTCGGCAGGAGTGTGTATTATCGGCTTGCTTATCCGAATCTGTGCGGGTCTCACCAAACGCCCGCGTCGTCGGGGCAATCGCAATATAGCCCTCCTCAACGGCTGCCTGTCGAGCGATGTCGCGCTCACCTTCCAGCATATGTTCTTCCTCCGCTTCTGTGTGTGCGATGCCGGCGTAGAGATGCGGATGGTTATGTCCGTGCGGTGCGAGGATTAGCGGCACTTGGTTTCCTTTAATTGTTTTCGGACGGAGTAGGTAAAACGGCAGCGGCACAGTCGGTTCGACCCACAGATACCAACTCTCTCGGAAATGGTTATCCATATCCAAGACTTCGAGTTGTTCCGCCTTCGGGACGTACCCTTCCAGATCGGATTCCATGTTGTCTAAGCCGAGGATCTCTCGTAACTTCGGGCGAAAATTCGCTTGCCATGCTAACAGCTCTTCCCGTGTGGTCGCATGAAATTCAAATTCTCTCGGAACGGTATCGTATAAGTTTTTGAAATGTGTTTCGGCATCATACATTACGGCTCTCCTCTATGGATGCGGTTCACTTGACAAAATGTTCAGTCCTTCTATAATGTTGGCGACTGTACTTCCACGTAAACTCTCAGACATAATAGAGGATACATCACCGCCTGTCAACTCAATTGTTGAAAAGAGATGTCCCTTGATTAAAAAGGAGGAACCCATGGGCTATAGCGATGGCAGAAAACAAATGAGACGCATCTTGAGCATAATAGAGCGTCTCCAGAAGGTAGGCGGCATCAGGGTCCGGGATCTGGCAGAATTCCATGACGTTGATATCACCCGCATTTACGATGACCTAAAGATTATCGAGGATTTCTATGATTTGAAAAAGGATAAGGGATCCTATTGGATTGATCCAATCCGTCCACTGCGCTGGCCCCGAATCACATCAGAAGAGGCACAGGTTCTGGAATTGGTGATTACTGCCTCGCCGCTTGCAAAAGAGCAGCGTTTTGAGAGGCCTCTCAAAAGTGTTTTGGAAAAACTTGACATGTCCCTTGCTGAACATATCCAATCGAGATTGGAGCAAAATACGCCAGTTCAACTCCACAAAGTCGCTACAGACGACGAAATTGAGGAGCATTTCCACCTTTCAGAAGATGCCCCACCGCATAGTGCCGATAGTAATGACGTTGAGCAGCACTTTCGGGTTCTGGAAGAGGCACTTTACGAGCAAAAGACGGTGCGTGCGAGTTATCAACCAGGTGGGAAATCGAGACCTGTCGTTCATCTGCTTCATCCGTATGCCATCTTCTTTCGGAGGGCGGATTGGTATCTCGAAGCACGCTCCAATCGATCAGAGAACGCCTCACTTACTTTCAAAATCGTCCGTTTCCGCCGCGTTACGTTGAGTGATGAGCCATTTGAACCGTCTGAGGATTTTTCGTTGTCCGAGAATTTGGCATCTCGATGGGAACTCTTTAGCGGCGAGCCACTCAAGATTACGATCAAAATTGCAGCCCATAAGGCGTATCTCGTTACAGAGAAAGAACGCCATCGATCGCAAGAGATTATAGAACGGTGTGCAGATGGTGCTGTGATTGTCCGTTATGAAGTGCCGAAAGAGGAATTCACGTTTTGGGTGTTAAGTCTCGGGGATGCGGTGGAGGTCTTGGATCCCCCAGAATTTCGAGCAGAGTTTCAGGAGACTGTGAATCGGATGCACAGACTCTATTTTGAGGATTTGTAAAGTTTCATGGTTTGAGGAATTACTGGGAAGTGAAATCGCTCCGAGGTGTTTAGCGTGGGTGTGTAAATATTTTGTCATCAGATATTGAGTGATATATGTGTTGAAAGTGAAGATGAAAACGGGTATCCTTTCCTAAGAAAAAACACAACTTTTTATAGGAGAGGATACCCAATGGATACTTTATCAGTCGCTACCCAAGAAGTTCAAGAGATTTTTTCACAAGTCGCCAATGATGCCACCGTTTCGTTAGAAACGCTTGAGGCCTCCGTCGATCAGGCATGTCGTGAGTTGGGGCGTAAGGTCTTAGAGGCGTGCTTCTCCGAAAAATCTGCCGAAAGCGATTCGGCATCAGTGGCGTGTCAGGCGTGTAGCGGAGAGGCGCGGCGGTTGCGTTTACGCGAGTGCTATATTGAGACGTTATGTGGGGTTGTGCGGGTGGCTCGGTGGGTCTATCGGGGTGCCTGCGGGGTTTCTGTGGTGCCTTGGAACTCACAGGAAGGTCTCAAGGATGGCGCGTATACCGTAGGCGTAGCGAAGACGATGTGTCGGTTGGCGGCGCGCTTAGACTTTAGAGAGGATGCCGAAGAGTTGAAGCATCACGGCATCCGGGTGAGTCATACCACGCTCAAAGACAAGATTCAAAGATGGGCATCCGGGGAGTCGGTCTCTACGTATGTATCCCCACAGTCGCTTGACCCCGGGTCGAGGTGGTATGTCAGTTGTGATGGCTGCCACACTGCCTTGACTCAGGGATGGCAGGAAGTCAAAGTCGGGTGTCTCTATAGAGACGATCCACACCACGATCCGGGGGCTATTGCCTCAACAGAATCCTCAAGTCTGCGGTATGTTGCCGCTCGGGGGGATGCGGTGAACTTCGGATCGCAATGGTTTGACTTAGCCACAGCAAGCGGTATCTATCAAGACGAGACAGATACCGAAGAAGTCGTCGTCATCGGCGATGGGGCAGCGTGGATATGGAACTTATCGCAGGAATACTTCCCGGGGGCTGTTGAGATTATAGATTATATGCACGCCAAGTCCCACCTCTATGAGACTGGGAAACTCGCCTATGGAGAGACGGAGGCAGCCTCACCGAAGGTCGAAAGATGGGTCAAAGCGACCGAAGCCTTTTTGTATGCCGGGGATATTCAAGAAGGCGTCGCCCGCATCCGGGCTTTAGGGATCGGTAATGCCTCGGTCGCAGAGAGTTTACAGACCCAAGCCGGATATTTTCTCAAACACGCACACCGCATGCGGTATCAAACGTTTGTAGAAAACGGATACCAGATTGGCAGTGGGGGTATTGAGTCGGCGTGTAAACACGTCGTCGCAGCGCGATGTAAACAGGCGGGCATGCGATGGAGTCAAGAGGGGATCAATGCTATCTTGTTCTGGCGATGTTTATTAAAGAATGGGCCTGGGACACATTTTGGCGGAAACACGCAAACACCGCATGAGTCTCATGACAAAATATTTACACACCCGTTTAGCGTTTTCTCCTTGACAAACCGATCTCAGCGGCATATAATCATATAGGGCAGTGGCAATAAGATTCTCGATCGCGAGATTGAAATATTAGGATTTTCGTATGCCACATTTCAACTTGTTGATAAAAGATTCTCGATCGCGAGATTAAAAATTTGACATTCCCTTAAAATTCGGTTATAATTTACTAACGTCATTAGTATTTTCATATGTACACCAGATTCTGTAATTACGTATACACTCAGCATCGGTGCGGTTTCCTAACCGCCCCTACCGGGGGTTGAAAGTGTGTATTTATTTTATGAAGCAAAGACGAATTGACGTATTCGTTGACGAGTCTGGTCAAGATACAAGAGGTAAATTGTTCATTGTTGCAGGCATAATGGTGGCTGCAGAAGATGGAGATGAGGCTCGCCAGTTTTGTGAATCCTTAAAAAAACTTCCGGCAAGGGAAAAGTCAAATGGGCATCTCCGAAAAAAGACAAACGTCTGGCTTATCTGCATACCGCAATTTAAGAAGCCGCTTCTCTTGGTGTCACGTTCTCTTACAGTGTTTTTGATCAAACAACGGATTATGACGGAGCAACAGTTGAGGGTATTGCAAGAGTAATCCATAGGTTGCACCGTTCCGCTTCTCGTGTGTACGTCTACGTTGATGGACTCACTGAACCGAAATGCAGCGATTACAAAACTCGTTTGCGAACGTTAGGATGCCGTCGTGTCAGAGATGTGAGAGGAGTCAGAAAAAGACAAGACGATCCTCTCATAAGATTAGCGGATGCTCTAGCGGGTGCGCTTGGGGAGTCACGAAAATATCCGGATAGTCAACTTGCTGAATTTCTTTCGCAAACTGAGGAAGATGGGACTCTTATTGAACTATAAAACAGAAAACCACCCCATTAGGGGGTGGACAACCTATTCTCCCAGCCGGTTGGGAGACAGCTCAACCTACGTAATAGTTTTCGGCTGTGATTTTACTTCTGAGATCGGGCAAAAAACCACTTTGGTGAGAAAGTGGGCAACCTATCCTACCGACCGGTCGGTAGGCAGCTCAGCATACGCAATAGTTTTCGGCTGATACTTTACTTTTGCAAATGTATAGTAAAAGTGTACCCCATTTTGTGCAGAAAGTCAAGAAATTTTCGCAATTTCTGATTTTTTTGAAAAAAAGACCAAACTTCCCGCATTTTTAAGTTGATTTTTGTGTAAAACGCAAATTTTGTATGGTATAATTAATGCAACGCTAAAATTCCATGTTTTCAGGAGAATAGAATGAACCCCATTAAAGTTTTGCCAGTTTACTCTCGACTCTCCGAATCTGATCCCATTGCGGGTGTTCCTACGGAGATCTCTTTGCGAGAACATCAGGTTAAAACATATGATGCAATTCGCGATCCCAATATTGACGTTGTTTTCAATACAGCAATGACGGGTGATGGAAAAAGCCTTGCCGCGTATCTGCCCGCATTAACCAAAGGCAAGTCAATCTTAGCCATGTACCCAACCAACGAATTAATCAAGGACCAAGAACGACAAGTACAAGACTATTGTCAGTGGTTTGCACAGCATATTGCTTGCGATAAGATGTTCAGTGAGAGCCTGTCTGAACTGCGTACAGAATTAGCGGACTTACGCGGACAAAAAGCGGCAATCGAACATTTGGCTTTAAAAAATCCTGTTCTGCTCACAAATCCCGATATTTTTAATTTAATCGCCAATTTTCACTATTTGAACCTCGAATACGAAAATCCTGACCAATTAGTACAGCATATCATTGACTATTATGATCTTTTTGTATTTGACGAGTTCCATATTTACAATGTTTCACAAACCATTTCTGTTCTAACAACGATGTTGTATTTCATTGAACAGGGACGGAGTAAATTTGGGCAGAAAAAGTTTGTCTTTCTCTCTGCGACCCCGAATCCGCTTCTGCTAAATTGTTTGGAGAAGGCGAATCTTCGATATGAAATCATTGAGGGATCTTATCATCATAATGTCTTAGATTCTGTGAGTTGGAGCAGAATATGTGCACCGTTCGATCTGAATTTTCACGCAGTGGGCGGTCGCCCCCAAGAATGGATCGAAAACCATTACCAGCAAATTGCCAAGTGGTTTGCCGAAAATCCGGCTTCACGTGGAGCGATTATTGTCAACTCAGTTGCAGCTGCCAAACAAATTTGCTCATTTCTCAAGGAACGGCAAGAGGCGGACGATTTTCCTTTACGCGTCGGTGAAAATACGGGACTTAGCAACCAAGAAGAACGATATTTTGCGCTCCACGAAAGCGACTTAATTGTTGGAACCTCAACGGTGGATGTCGGCGTTGACTTTAAAATCAACTTTCTTGTTTTGGAGGCGATGGATTCGGGTTCATGGATCCAAAGGCTGGGTCGGCTGGGTCGGCATTCAGAATACAAAAAACCCGACGGGACCGTTATGAAGTTTGATCGTTTTGCTGCGCATTCACTTCTACCCAAATATGCCTACGAACGAGTCGAACAGATCATCCCATCAAATCCAGAAATTGACAAAGAGATATTGATTGATCTCATGCGAAATGAAGACGAGGATAAACGAATTTTCTCACCTATCAATGATTTTCGGAACTATCGAAAGACTTGGGGTTGGTTACATGCTTCACATATTATCAATACGCTGGGACACCCGCGATTGCGCGAAAACTATGCATCCGAGCGTAAAAAACTTACACGGATTTATTCCGACATTTTCGAGGCCGATATCGAAACGCGATCAACAAAATGGTATTTTGCTGTCAAAAAGCAGCATCCGGAAATTATTGATGCAAGTGTGATTCGGTTTCGCGGGGAAACACCCTTTACCTGTGGGATCCTTGATGAAACCGACGGTAAAATCAAGGATTACAATCTGTTGTGGGTGTTGCAAAACGCGGAAGTCGAATACATGGAAAAAGCGGATTTTCGGCGAGAATGCCAAACACAGAATGTTCCGTTTCGCCGATTTCGGTATGTTGAGGTCTATTTACGCCTGCACGAATACCGCTCCGAGCGAGAACGTTTTCATCTAACCCAGAGTCGTAAAATTAGTGAACAATTTACTGATAACTGTTACCGACAATTACATACACTGAAAGGATTTGAAATTGACGGTAATTTTTCAGAAATTAACAAAATCAATCGATGGCTGCGCATAAAACCTCTTTTGTGTCTTATTCGTGAAGAGCCGGTGCGTGATTTACGACGGATGTTACGCTTACCGGCAATGTTTTCTATTTTTCCACTAATTGATCGCGACGGTAATGAATTCAGCGTCGCCTTCTCAAAAGACGCACTCTTATTGTATTCACAACCTTATATTTCGAGAAAGGAGCAAGATACTAATGGTTGACCAACTTGAACTTGATTTTATTGGGATTTCAGACGATTCTCAAGAATCACAACGGCTCCATACACAAATCGCATTGCTGAAAAACGCTGTTGACCCAGCCGATTTTGTGTTGATGGGTTACATTGATAGTGTCGTGCCGCAGATGCTTGAGGAATATACACTACAGCCAGCAAAAGGTAGCACAAGATGGGAGGACAAATACGACCAGAGTATGCTCGCGCACATTCTGAATGGTATCTTCCCAATACTTACAATTGTACGAACTGCCAAGCAGCCGTTAAGTGAATTAGAAGAGAGACTTTACTTGATCGCATATTCATTTCATGACATTGACAAACTTGTGGGGATACATGATCTGAGTGTCTCCGATTTAGAGAAGTCTGAGCAATTTTATGCCTACCTTGACGAATGGGTTTCAAAACTCCATTTTGATGAATTCTGCCCAGATTATAGGGAGTACCGGGGCGATATTGCATACCTCATTCTCAACACACAGAAAAAATGGGGGGCTGACCTGAACTTGCGAAATTTTGATTTGCGTCTACCGGGGCGACGACGACAGTATTTGCGCGAGATGTGCACAGCATCGGATCTCATTGCTTATCTTCTAAAGAACCCAAGTGGATTTAGGGAACAGGCAAATGTTCGCGAATCTCTTACGCAATTAAGTTTTGGAAAACTTGAATTTGCCTATCATAAACTTGCCGAGAATCGCGGTATGATTACAAACGTCATCAACAACGCCTTGCTTAGAATTTTACGTGACCGTCTCGGCTGGAAACCTTTTCTCTTTTTTCCAACCGGTGTCACGTATCTGCGAGAACGGTCAAGCGAGGACACAATCTTGCCAACACTCGATGAAATTGCCGAGGACACTGAAAAGCAACTCATTGTATACTGTGCTGAGCGATTGGAAGTGAATCTCAATGGATTTACGCGCGATGGAAAAGGATTCAAGTTTCCAGATTACTATTACGATTTTTTTCAGATTCCACAGTTGTTAAAACTCATCAGTGTCGGATGCTTCAGAGTGCTACATGAGAATAAATCACCGTCAGCTGGAAAGCGGCTACAGAAGATGCTTCAGCTGCAGGAACGCGGTGATATTCCGGCTGATGTTTCCCTTGATTTTGAAGATGACATGCGTGTTGATCGACTTGCGGAATATCTTTATGAAGCTGAGAAACACGTGGGTGTAGTGACGAGCCGTGAGGCGGTGTCTGCTGAAATCGTTAGGTTTTTGGATATGCAAGAATATCAGACCGCTTTTGAAGTGGTTCCACGCGATAATCGCGCAGGCGGAGTCCCGTTACATTGGTATTTTCTCGCAGGGAAATACCTTATCAAAAATCGTGGGCTTGATACGAATCAGATGGAAGATTTGTTTACTTCCATTGCTAATCAGATTGTTGCAGTATTCAAGGAAGAGATTGAACAGCATGAGGTGCAGAACGAAGGTTTCAAGGTCCTCCGTGAATATGTTCAACACATCGTTGACATCAACGGACACGGTAAGATTGAACATAATTTTGGAACCGAGTTGGATAGATACACCAACACGAAAAAGAAAGGTCGCGGATCGAACGCCGGATGCTCCCTCTGTTCATCAGCATTTGATACCAATAAGCAGCGCGACACATCTGTCATTTTTTCCAATCAGGTTTATAGCAACAAGAATTTACTCAATTCATCGCTGCTTGTTCGCGGCATCTGTGAATTGTGTGAAGTAGAGATGATGCTGCGTCAAATTATGATTCGGTCAAAACTGAATCTGGTCGGCGGTAGATACGACGATGTGAAAATTAAGTGGGTTTATCTTTATCCGAGTTATTTCTTCACGACTGAAACTGCCAAGTTTGTCGGTGACATGTATCATCGCTTGAAAAATCTCAATTTCTTTGATGTTCGTAGGGCCCTACGTAAGGGAATGACGGTGGGCGATTTCATCAATTTAGATGAAATGATAATTGATACCGAGATTCCGGAACCTGATGATGACTATCTGCTCAAGATGGAGTTCGACACCAATGACCTCGGAACCTTCTATTTCTGCGGAATTCCGACACTTGGCAAGAATCCGACTGATACAGAATCATGGGCGTTGCCAACATTTCTTGGGCTACTTATGCCTTTAGTATTCAACGCGAAGGTTGTTGTGACAGAGTCACAGATTCCGCTTTATCACAGTAGTGATGAATGGAAGGAAACGGTGATGCTTGACGCACCACATTCCTTCGCTCGGCATATTCTTAAACAGGATAAACTCCGTATTGATGAAATTGAACCTGCGCTGCGGAGGGTCGCCGCAAGTTACGATATCAATATCGATGTTTTTCAAAAGGACAGAAGCCCGCAATGGCAACACCTTAACGAAATCGCACGCAATATTGATACAGATCCGCTCTATGTTTTTCATTATCTGGAGACGTTTCGCCGAAAGCAGGGCTGGGATAGTTTCCCGAAACAGCGTGACGGAGAGCCGTCGATTCCAGAACGATACATCCAAGTATACTACCATACTGGAGGTGACAAAATGAGTCTTATTGAAGAAGTTGCCAGTCAGTGCTTCAAGTTTTATAGCCCCGATAATTTCAGACCAAATAGCGTCTTGAAAGTACTCACGCTTGTTGAAGACGTGATTGTCAATAGTGAACCGAAAATTTGTCCTGAAGACCTAAATTACCAAGTGATTGGAGAAGTCAGTAATCTGATGCAACGAGTTCGGAGCAGTCGTGCCCAAGGTTACGCGCGGCTTCCCGTTGATGAGGAAGCATCAGCGATTCGCGAATTTGTTGAACATTTTTATCACGCCGTGTTTGTTGAGTATTACGAGGGCGAGCGTGGTCTACTCCGTCAAGCAAGAAACCGCTTTAACGCCGGTGTTAACGCATGGTATCAAGTTAACTGGCGGCAATTCCAAACGAAAAAAGTAGAGGAGAATAACAATGCCAATAATTGAAATCCCAACAGATCTTGTTCCTAAAAACAGTTTTTTGGATCAAATTCCAAAAGCCCCAACGGGACGTTATGCACATCTAATTGTCCTTCGGGAAACTGAATCGTTTCCTATTTTTCAGACAGATGGCACACTCAACATAGCCAAGGTTAGTGCAGGATTACAGAATGATAATTCACTCATCCGTCTGGCAATGTTTAAGCGAAAACAGAGTTCACCAGAACGACTTACCGGACGTGAATTACTCCGGCGAGCGAACATTGCGCAGAATGAAGATAGCAACGGTGATGACTACTGCGATTACAATGAGCAGTTCTGTACAACCTGCCCCGATTGTGTTTATTACGGTTTCGCAATCGGCGACTCGGGATCCGAAAAATCAAAGGTGTATGTGGATACTGCTTACTCAATTACAGGTTATGACGAGTCACATCAGCAGTTTTCATTCAATGCCCTCTATGAGAAAGGGAACATGAGCCAGCATGGTGAAGTTCGCTCGAGTTTTGGCGAGCAAGACCATGTCGTGCCGCAAGTCTTTTTCCCTGCTGTTATTACCATCAAGGATGTAACGGTCAACAGTTTCGCTTATATTTTTAATAACGTGTTGCGAACAAAACGTTACGGTGCACAGACAACGCGAACAGGGCGGCTTTCCAATCACATTGTTGGAGTTGTATTTGCCGATGGCGAAATCTTTTCAAATCTTAAATTTACGCAAGCCATCCATGATGCGTTAGGTGACGACAAGAATGAAACTCCCTTAAATCCTACGAAAGTTATTCAAACCGCGCAAGCTGCCATCGCCCAACTTTTACAGGATGACGGTGTGAACTATCAATTACTCGATGGAGAAAACCTGCAACAACTACTCGGCATCGTTAAATCTGCAACGACGGATGAAGAAAAACTGCATCTTTTCTTGCAGGAGGCAAACGCCGAAACACAGGAATACTCCGAACGGGTCATCCAAAAGGCATCGAACAAAAAGAGAAAGTAGGAGGAACCGATGCAAGTCACGAGATTTCGTCTTACCCTGCACGATTCTCTCTACTATGCAACTCGTGAGATGGGACGACTCTACGAGACAGAAAGGGTGATCCACAATTGGGCGTTGACGTATGCGCTCGGCCTGATTCAAAAACCCTATAGGTCTTTTGACAGCGTTCCCACTTACAAGGAAGACCTTGCAGGAATCAATGAGGCAGGTGTTTATGTGACACCTGCCAAACCTGTTCGTTATGATTATGTCATCAGTACCTTCAAACTTGCCGACAACCGACATCGCCCCTTTTCAACTGTTAGTAATGCCCGAAAGAAGGAGTTGGGGATTACGGTAACAAATAAACCCTCTTTTGGTAGGGCGAAGGAGCTTGCGCCTGAGAGTGAGTTTGAGTTTTTTGTTGTCGGTGAATTACCTGATCAACTCCCAAAATGGATCCGATTGGGACTGTGGATGAGCAAAGCACGGATTAAGGTTGAGGGTGTGGAGTCATCCTTAACACCAAAGCGGGGAGTCTTTACATGTTCTCATCTTCTGAATCCGATAGACCTTCCTATTTTGCCGGAGTTGTATGATCTTATTTCAATGCCACCAGTGAGTTTACTGCAAAACGCACGATTTAACGGCGAATATGTTGAATTTGGTGATGTCTGTTTACCTACATCCATGGCTTACTTTGTTGGTGCAACATAAGGAGACCGTCCATGCCCATCAGCACACTCGTCTCACTCATGCCTGAAACCGATGTGACACTCCGTCCAACGATGGGACACCACGCCCATGCCGCATTCCTCTCTATCCTTCGCGAAAGCAATCCAGAGATCGCTGAAGCCGTTCACGCGCCCGCGGCACAGAAATCCTTTACCGTCTCGCCACTCATCGCGGCGGCGAAAAAACGGGGAAATCTGCTGCATATCCGAGCAGGCACCGAGTGTAAACTCCGGTTCACATTTCTTGATGACGCGTTGTTTCAACACTTTGGGAAAGTCTTCTTGACGCTCGTGATGCCGCCTATTCGCTTAGGAAAAGCAGTCTTTCAGGTGAGACAGATGGTCTCATACGCGACAGAGGAACGGAGTTGGAGCAAATCCGAGACTTACGCTGAACTCATCCAATCCGCAAAAACAGATACCCGGATGTCTTTCCGCTTCTATTCCCCAACGGCGTTCCGGCGATTGACACCGCGTGGACAGAAAACGCGTAGCGATGTGTATGTGGATCTTGTGCGATGCTACCAGAGTTGGATTAATAAATGGAACGCCTTCGCCCCTATGAAAATTGACAAGAACGAAATTCTTGCATTCGTTACCGAACATGGACAGGTGACCAGCGTGAACACAAAATCGCGAGCACTCAACTTCGGAAAGCATACGGAAGTTGGGTGGGTTGGGACCTGTGCTTATGTCTTCTATCCCGAAGACTCCTTTGATGAGAATCTACTTCGCGCGGCGAACTGCTTAGCAGATTTCGCCTTCTACTGTGGCACAGGCTACAAAACAACGATGGGGATGGGACAAACGCGGAGGGTCGATTGAGTGGAAGGTTGGAAGATTGGAAGAGGAGACATCGGCATCCTCTCCGATGCGGTATAGTTGGGAGAAGAGGAAGGTTGGAAGAAGGGAGTTGGAAGTTTGGAGGATATTAATATGGGAGGATGGATATGGATGAGCGGTTAGAGTGTCGAAAGAATGTGAATCGCGGGTATCGTAAATTAAGAACATGGCAAATGGCGATTGAGTTGTATGCTTTCTTATGTGAGAAAGTTAAAGAAATTCCTGGCTCTCCGTATCGTCTGGTCGCTCAGATTTTAGATGCTGGATCGTCAATCTCTGCCAACATCGCCGAAGGGTACTGCAGACGTTCTCTGAAAGAATATCTCTACTTTCTCAATGTTGCTTTGGCATCTGCTGGAGAGGTATATTCTCGGTGCTACGCATGCTATCGGGCTGGACAGTTTTCCGCAATAACGTTTGATGCAATTGATGAACAGCACTATGCGATGGAAAACGCATTGCTTCGGCAAATTAAATCGCTTCAGGCGAAACAGCGGACCGGGGAATGGGACGATAACCTTTTTTTCCGTGAAGACGAACTCACTTACATTCTGAACCAAATTGACTAAAAACACGAGGGGCTGGAAGTATGGAAGACAGGAAGACGAGGGTTGGAAGATTGAATGGGAGAGGACAGGAAGGTTGGAAGAAGAGGCGTTTTTCTTTCAACCTTCCCTCCTTCCATTCTTCCATTAAAAAATTGGAGGAAAGAAGAATACCAAAAGTGCGGCCTTCCACCCTTCCCTTCTTCCCCGTTCATCTTTTAAAGGAGTCGTTAGCATGTCCGAAACTTATATACCACTTTCACAAATAAACACCTACGTCTTCTGTCCCCGGCGGTTCTATTATGAATCTATTGAGGGACATCAGGTCATCAATGATCATGTCGAAGAAGGCAAAATCAAGCATGAGCACGTCCACACAGCCGTAACGAATCGGCGGAAGGGAGACAAGACCATCTCTCGCCGTCAATACCTCGCTTCCGATGCTTTAGGTGTCTCCGGTTATACCGATCTCGTTGAGGAGAAAAATGGTATCCCTTATCCGGTTGAATTCAAAAAGGCAGGCACAGGGAATTGGTTAAACGATCAGGTTCAGCTCTGTTTGCAGGGCTTGTTATTAGAGGAGAAAACTGGAGTTTCTATTCCACACGGCTATATCTTCTATATCGGTTCTAAACGGCGACGGAAGGTTCCCTTTGATAAGGAACTCCGAGAGACAACGCTCCGATATGTAGCGGAGGCACGCTCGCTGTTAGAATCTCGAAAGATTCCGAAACCTATCCACGATAATCGCTGTAATGGATGCAGCGTCCGATCAATTTGCCTACCTGATGAGGTCGCCTATCTCCATGAATTGGATGAACGTCCAAAACGCATCAAACCCGCACTGGGCATCGATAATGTACTTTACGTTGATGAACAAGGCTGCGCAATCAAAAAGACCGGTGAACGCCTGCTTGTCGTGAAAGAAAACGAGGTCTTACGCGATATACCCCTCATTCATCTCGGACAAGTTGTTATCTCCGGCAACGTTAACCTGACGACACCGGCGATGCAGACGCTTTTACACGAGGGCATCCCTGTTGTGTTTCTCTCGGCGTATGGACGGTATCATGGTGCGTTGACCCCACAGGTATCACGAAACTCGCTCTTGCGGTCTACGCAACATAAGGTAGCAAATCGCCCGGACACGTGCCTTGAACTCTCGAAGGCATTTGTGCACGGGAAAGTGGCAAATATGCGGACGATGCTCCAGCGCCGGAAATGGCAGGCATCAGATAGCGAAAATCCCGAATTGAAACCGTTATTGGCTAACATTAAGGCGATGCAAGCGATGGAAAAACGTATCCATAAAGCCACAGAACTGACAGAGTTGTTAGGTATAGAAGGCAACGCTTCCGCCGTATATTTCGGCGCATTCAACTTTATGCTTAAGTCGGAGATGGGATTTGACTTTCAACGCCGCAGTCGGCATCCACCTGCGGATCCAATCAACGCGCTTTTGAGTTTCGCCTACTCACTACTGACAGCGGATCTCATGTCAGCGATTCAGACGGTCGGGTTAGACCCTTATGTCGGTTTCTTCCACCAGTTAAAATATGGTAAACCGTGTCTTGCGCTCGACTTGATGGAAGAATTCCGCCCTATTATCGCCGACTCTGTTGTCATCACCTTGATCAACAACCGGCGTATTAAGTCAGAGGATTTCACACAATCTCATGGCGGTTGGTATCTCAAGGACCATCGTAGGAAGGTATTCTATGCAGCTTATGAGGCGCGAAAGAATGAGACAATCACACACCCTATGTTTAAGTATAAACTGACGTTTCGCCGTGTGATGGAACTACAAGTGCGCTTACTGGCGAAGTATCTGACAGGTGAAATTGAGCAGTATACGCCATTGATAGTTCGGTAAGACCAGAAACCTACAAGCGTGACAAAAAAGAGAATTAGGGAATGCCGGACTGGAAGAATAGATGGAACTTCCACCTCTCCATCTTTCTAATCTTCCAGCCTATATGGACTTTGGAAGTGGGCGCTTAATGAGGAGTCCCTAAATGCATTACACAGTTGCTTACGATATTACAGATGACAAACGCCGGAACCGGGTCGCTAAAATCCTCAAAGACTTTGGTACTCGTATCCAATATAGCGTTTTTGAATGTGACACGGATCGCCGCGCCCTGCTACGCTTGCAGAGCCGATTAGAGAAGGCGATTGATTTGCAAGAGGACACGATCACCTTTTACCATCTCTGTACGGCATGTGAGAAACAGATCGATCGGATCGGTCGAAAAAAAGGGCTTGATAGTCAGTCGTATATTGTGTAAAATTATTTCTATGGGCGAAAGCGGATCAAAAAACCCTTGCTCCTCAAAGAGAGGTGGAAACCGTTATGAGTCGTGCTTTGAACCAATTCATCATGTTTTTCTATGATCTCCATGCCCATGGAAAATTGTCGCGCGCGGAATTGCTGCGGGTTAAAGCACGTCCGGTAAGACCTCCCATCAAGCGGGGTTGAAATAAGAAGATTCTCGATTACGAGATTGAAACCATAGTCCTTTGCAGGTGCCGCCAACCCCCCAACTCAGTTGAAATAAGAAGATTCTCGATTACGAGATTGAAACTCCGTGCGTGTTACTTCCGATGTCTGACCCGCGGCATTGTTGAAATAAGAAGATTCTCGATTACGAGATTGAAACTGGGTCTGTGAACGTGGGGCCTCGGTCACCCTCGCGTTGAAATAAGAAGATTCTCGATTACGAGATTGAAACCTGCAGTAATCCTGCCATCCAGTCGAGGTGTCTTGGTTGAAATAAGAAGATTCTCGATTACGAGATTGAAACTGGTAATGGTAAATTAGGTTTAGTCGCAAGGTCTGGTGGGTTGAAATAAGAAGATTCTCGATTACGAGATTGAAACTTATAGGTATGACGCATCCTCTGGTGGTTGGGACTTTGGTTGAAATAAGAAGATTCTCGATTACGAGATTGAAACTTCGGTCATAAGGGTGTATCCAGATGGGATGCCCGCTATGAGAGTTGAAATAAGAAGATTCTCGATTACGAGATTGAAACTAAGTTATACTATCCACACATTAACTTTTCTCTTTGGGTTGAAATAAGAAGATTCTCGATTACGAGATTGAAACTGTTCCTGGTGCCCGGCACGCAGGTCAGTCGCGACGGGTGGGGTTGAAATAAGAAGATTCTCGATTACGAGATTGAAACCTTGTGTGAGTCCGCCGCCACCGCCGCCACCGCCCGGTTGAAATAAGAAGATTCTCGATTACGAGATTGAAACCTGCTACCATTGTAACGCCTTCTACGGTTGCCGAGAGTTGAAATAAGAAGATTCTCGATTACGAGATTGAAACTTTTTCAGCGAAATTCGCAGCAGCCGCCTCTTTAGTATTAGTTGAAATAAGAAGATTCTCGATTACGAGATTGAAACATACATTGAAGTGTAGAACCATCCTCAAACTCAAAGAGTTGAAATAAGAAGATTCTCGATTACGAGATTGAAACATACGTCAATGTGATGTTATCGCCCGCAGTCACCAAGTTGAAATAAGAAGATTCTCGATTACGAGATTGAAACTTCTGGAGGCTCTGTTTCTGGAGGCTCTGCAAGCACGTTGAAATAAGAAGATTCTCGATTACGAGATTGAAACGGGGGTGACGGTGTAGACACAGTTGACTCTGGTAACGGTTGAAATAAGAAGATTCTCGATTACGAGATTGAAACTCCAGAAATGGTGTTATTGAATGGACACCTCGCGGGAATGTTGAAATAAGAAGATTCTCGATTACGAGATTGAAACCGATCAGGGTTGTTATCCGTATTGCAGACTAATCCTTTATAGATATGTTGAAATAAGAAGATTCTCGATTACGAGATTGAAACCTAAAATTAATGAGGGGTGGGGGTTGAAGATTCTCCGTGCCGTTGAAATAAGAAGATTCTCGATTACGAGATTGAAACGAGAGACAACCTTCCCAACCCGTTTTCGGCAATGCTGTTGAAATAAGAAGATTCTCGATTACGAGATTAAAACGTGCGACCCGAAGATCGCACCTACCTCTCCATTTCTAAGTTGAAATAAGAAGATTCTCGATTACGAGATTGAAACATTCTATTTATCAACGTCCTGGTGGTAGATGTGAATGTCCGTTGAAATAAGAAGATTCTCGATTACGAGATTGAAGTTAACACAATATCATCAAAAAGCAGGTAATTCTAAAATCTACCATAGTTGCGTTCGGAGATGTACAACCATAGGGGTCAATTTAGAATTTTCACGGCAGATAGGAGAAACTCTACAAATACCGCCCCTATGGGGCTTAGGTCTAGTGGGTGCCGCTTTTCTACAGAGATATCGTCCCTACAGGACTGAAGAAGGGTTTTGGGTAGGCACGGTTTGGATCTAAGACTGGGGCGGTTAGGAAACCGCACCATAGGTGTCAATTTGAGAAAATGTGCGTATATCTTGTTCCGAAAATCAAGGTATCCAGCAGAGATTTCCTTGGAGAGCATAGCAAAGATCCGGGGCATCTGTTAGAGGTCGTTTCAGTCCCGGAGGGGCGACCTCTCTGTAGCAAATATCCTATAAATCCGTTGACCCCCGTAGGGGTGCCATCTCTGGTGGTGCTGCGACAACATCCGCACAAAGCCTTAAATTGACACCTATGGTGCGTTCGGAGATGCACAACCTAACAGGTTATGCTACAAAGATAATAACTTGCGTTAAAACAGCAACGAAAACGTAGTCCGTAACGCAGTAGAGGACGGCTCCAACGCGAAAATCTTGAAGTTTCAAACCACGTTACTTCTCCGCAAGGAATAATTAAAAAATGAAAATACTTATAACCGGCGCGAGCGGTAGGCTCGGTGAGTTTGTAATCCGAGAATTGGTGTCAGATCACGCATTAGTGCTGATGTCACGCAGAACACCACCCGCTGAATTCTCGCACCTCCCATTCATCCAAGGCGATCTGAATACCTTTGAGGACTGCCAGCGTGCTGTTGAAGGTGTGGACGCTATCCAACATCTCGGTGCACAACCCGGTCCCGTCGATCATCCAGATTTACGTGCCCGCGCCGCTGAGCAGGGGATCCCCTTCGACGCAACCTTCAAAACGAACATGCTTGGCACTTACTACCTCATGCAAGCCGCAATTGAAGCAGATGTCCACACGGTTGTGATGTCCGGAAGCAATTGCGCCTTAGGACACGGCTTTCGGATTAGCAAAACCCACATTCCAGTAGACTACCTCCCTATAGATGAAGAACACCCGTGCTATCCTGAAGACTCCTATAGTTTCTCTAAACGGTGTGGCGAGGATTTGTTGGCAAGTTACACCCGCGCTTATGGCATCCGAACCTACGTTACACGTCCTGCGGGTATCAGCCCAGAAGAACGGAGAAAACAGATGGCGGAAAATGCTAAACCGACAACGGCTTGGACACCGTGGCTCTGGTGTTGGGTTGGGAGCGAAGATGTCGCAAGTGCACACCGCCTGATTATGGAAAAAGCGGATACGTTACCCGCGCACGATGTCTACTTTTTGAACGCCGACGACACTTCAGCCTTGGAACCTTCTCAAGAGTTAGTCGAGCGTTTTAAACCCGAATTTCTTCTGAAGGTGAGAACGCTTGAAGGACATCAATCGTTTATTACTTGCGATAAACTGAAAAACGCCGTCGGATGGCAACACAAAACATCGTGGCGATAATTTCTAATTTTGCTTGCGCGCAGTCAAGGCTATTCGGTAAGAATCTCTTCTTGTTGGTGCCGCACGCGCCGTTGTTGCGTGCTACGATCTTTGGCTTTTAGAGGAAATATCTTTCTAATTTTGCTTGCGCGCAGTCAAGGCTATTCGGCAAGAATCTCTTCTTGTTGGTGCCGCACGCGCCGTTGTTGTGTGCTACGATCTTTGGCTTTTAGAGGAAATATCTTTCTAATTTTGCTTGCGCGCAGTCAAGGCTATTCGGTAAGAATCTCTTCTTGTTGGTGCCGCACGCGCCGTTGTTGCGTGCTACGATCTTTGGCTTTTAGAGGAAATATCTTTCTAATTTTGCTTGCGCGCAGTCAAGGCTATTCGGCAAGAATCTCTTCTTGTTGGTGCCGCACGCGCCGTTGTTGCGTGCTACGATCTTTGGCTTTTGGAGGAAATATTATGTCAAACAGTGACAGAGTACGCATCGGTGTTGTCGGTGTCGGGAGTATCTCCGTGCGCGGTATCCTGCCACACCTCACGCAAGACGATGTCCAAGATAGATTACAGGTAACGGCTGTCTGTGACCCTGTTCCCGGTAGAGCACAAGCGGCCTCTGAAAAATTTAACGTTCCGTATGCGTACGAAACTTATGAAGCCCTCTTAGCAGACGGACATGTAGATGCAGTCAGCATCGCATCGCCTATCGGATTGCATTACGAACAGGGAAAACTCGCCATTGAACACGGTCTCCACGCACATTTCAACAAGACGATGACAACGACTGTCAATGAAGCGGACGCTCTGATCGAATCGGCGGCGCGTAAAGGTGTAAAATTAGTGGCTTCCCCTGGAGAGATGCTCCGTCCGATCCATCAAGAAATTCGCAGTCTTATTGCTGACGGTGCTATCGGAACGTTGACATGGGCAGCTGCTGGTTCCGCCTTTGGAAGATACCACGAAAACGAATCCGTTAGACATGGTGACGATCCCCTCTCCAATATCAATCCTGCATGGTATTTCCGCAAACCGGGTGGTGGACCTCTCTATGATATGACTGTCTACGGCTTGCATACACTGACGGGTATCCTCGGACCTGCGAAACGTGTAACGGCGTTCTCCGGTGTTCGCCTCAAGGAACGCGAATTTCGAGGCGAGATGCTTCCGTGCGACATGGATGATAACACCTTCATTCTCCTTGACTTCGGCGAAGCATTTTACGGCTTTGTCTACGGTGCTGCTGCCGGTTCTGTCGTCAGAGGTAGGCTGGCAATTCACGGCACCAATGGCACGATTGAAGGCAACTTGCTGAATGGTAAACCCATTGATGCCCCAGACGGGGAGCTCCCACACGTTGTGGGACCGCATCGTAGCATCCAAGAATCGCACGTTTATGAGGACATTATGCAGTTGATGGATTGGATTCGCGAGGGTAAACCGACGATTGTCACAGCGGAGCATGCCCGGCATGTCATAGAGATCTTCGATGCGGGGTACCGATCCGCGCAAACGGGACAGGCACAAGAGTTACGCACCACATTTTGAAGGAACAATCCACTATGCCAAAAGCTTTATGTATCGGTGAACTCCTTATCGACTTTGTCTCCACGACACCTGATGTGACACTCGCCGAAGCCCCAGGATTTGTTAAAGCCCCAGGGGGTGCCCCTGCGAACGTTGCTGTCGGCTTAGCGAAACTCGGTATGGATGCCGGGTTTATCGGTAAAGTGGGGTCAGATGCGTTCGGAGATTTCCTTCGTGAAACACTCCAACAAAACAGTGTTAATACCGACTATCTCATCGCAGGTGAAGGGACACGGACGACCTTAGCCTTCGTTGCCACCCGCTCTGACGGTATGAAGGACATCACCTTCTATCGACATCCAGGTGCCGACATCCAGCTCGCCGCTGATGAAATCAATACCGATTATATCCAATCGGCGGACTTATTTCACTACGGCTCTGTCAGTCTTAGCCATTCGCCGAGTCGAGAAGCGACCCTTCACGCAATCCAGGCTGCAAAAGCGGGGGGTGCTATGCTCTCCTACGACCCGAATTTGCGGTTGATGCTCTGGGATAACGCCAACGATGCCAAGCACTGGATCTGGGAAGTGATACCTTATGCAGATATCGTGAAAATTTCGGAAGAGGAGTGGGAATTCATCACGGACGAGGTCGAATTGGCAAATGGAATTGATCGCATTCTTGGACTCGGTGCGAAACTGCTCGTTGTCACGTTAGGCGAACGCGGGTGTTATTACACGAACGGTTCCGCTGAAGGTTACGTTGATGGTTTTGAAGTTGATGTCGTGGATACACTTGGGGCAGGGGATGCATTCGTCGCGGCGATGCTCACCCAACTGATGCCGCATGCAGACCTTACATCGCTCGAAAGTGACCAACTTAACACTATTATGCGATATGCAAACGCCGCAGGAGCGTTGGCAACTCAAAAAGTTGGCGTAATTCCTGCGTTACCGACTCTTCCCGATATTGAACATTTTCTATAAGAGACGCCCTTCCAGAATCATTCAGTTTTTTATTTTCGCCTTGCTTTAACGGTGTACGTGGGCCAGGAAAAATAGAAGTCATCACCCTCTGGATGAACAGTGTAATATTCTCGTGCCTCATCAGGTGAGAGTTGTGCAAACGCATCACGGACCTCCTGCACGACCTCGGGCGGGTTTTTCTCTGGACGTACCCACCAAAGAAACGACATCTGTGCATTTCGGGCATGTGCTGTCCTTTCAAGAGAAAATCCAGCATCCGTAATCATTGCGTCCCATTGTGACGGTGGATAGCCGTATACGTGCGAGTTATCTCGGAGTGTCTCTACGCGGTTCTGCCATGCTATCAACTTCTCTGATTCCGGTGAGACAGAATCCGTCATGCAGAAGAGTCCATCTGTCCTTAAAATCCGATGCACCTCGCTTAAGAATGCCCTGACATCCTGAAAGTGATGGGGTGCCAATCGACAGGTTACTAAATCCAACGACGCGTCAGCAAACGGCAACGCTTCGGCAGCAGCGACGGAAAACGCAATATTTCTTATCGTTTGTTCTTGCGCCAGTTCAACCGCCTTCCCGACCATTTCCGGGGTTAGGTCCGTTGCCACAACATGTGCGACTTTCTGGGCAAGTGCGAACGCCGTAAACCCTGTTCCAGTAGCGATGTCCAATGTCTGTTCCGTGCCTTTGGGGTCTGCAAAATCGAGGAGGACGTTTAGCGTATCCCCTTCGGCATGCACGCTACTCTGGGCATAGTAATCGGCATGTTGGCTAAACTGGTCTCGAACTACTGTGTATATGGATTTCATATATCAGTTCTCGGTTATCGGTTATCAGTTCTCGGTTAAAGAGGTTTCGCAAAAAACCGATTACTGAAAACCAGAACCTATCTCCGAGATACGATTTCAAAAATTTTTCCACTAACTAATTGAAAACGATAACGCCGCGAGCGTTTTCTCCGGCTTCCATATCCGCAAAAGCCTCATTAATTTGCTCAAGCCGATAGTGGCGTGTAATGAGTTCATCCAGTTTCAATTTGCCTTCTGCGTACAGATTGAGAAGTTTCGGCATATCCACTCGCGGTTGGCAGGATCCGTAAAATGAACCAATTAATCGTTTCTCACTTGAAACGAAGCGCTGCGCTGGAATGCTAAATTCGGACTCATGATGTGCCATTCCAACAATGACGGCACTCCCGGCAGGTCGGACCATATCGTAAGCCTGCACAATCGTTTTCGGATTCCCGATGACCTCAAACGCGTAATCTACTCCCAAGCCGTCTGTCAACTCACGAACGGCTCCAACCGGATCATTCTCAGCGGCATTGACAACATCCGTTGCCCCGAATTTTTTCGCAAAGTTGAGTTTCTTCTCAGCAATATCGACAGCGATAATCCGTTCTGCTTGCGCGAGCACTGCCCCTTGGATGGCGTTCAACCCGACACCGCCGGTCCCGATAACCGCTACAGTGCTGCCGGGCTCAACTTTCGCTGTGTTAAGCACTGCACCGACGCCTGTCGTCACACCACATCCCACGAGTGCGGCTTTCTCTAACGAATAATGTGGGTCAATTTTGACGAGATTCTGTTGCGGAACAACCATGTATTCCGACATCGTCGCGATCCGTGCCATCTGAAGAATTCCATCACCCGAACTGTTGTGGAGGCGGTAAGTGCCATCGAGTAGGAATCCGCGAGGCACATCATAACTCTGGCACAGACAGACCCGATCCATCTGGCACATCCGACAACTACCACAATAACTCACAAAAGACAAAATCACCGAATCGCCGGGCTGAAAACCGGTTACGCTGTCCCCAACATGTTCAATCACACCAGCTCCCTCGTGCCCGAGGGCAACAGCCGCGTCGTAGTAGATGGTCCCAGTCACTACGGAAAGGTCAGAATGACAGACGCCACTTGCACCGGTCCGAACGAGAACTTCATTTTCCTTCGGATCATCTAATTCAAGTTCCTCAACAACGACAGGTTGATTATGTTCATACATGACAGCGGCACGCGTTTTCATTTTTTACACCCTCTCAACGTAGTGCGCTTATAATAAAGATTCCAGATAATTTCTCGCCTTTCGCATCGAGTCAACCGGATCCGATTCACCTTCATAGACAACCGAGAGACATCCATTATAGTCAACGCCTCGCAAGATTTCTAAAACGCGAGGGTAATCCAACCATTCCTCTACACCGCTATCAATCTGATAAAATTTCGTACGGACATAGACGGCGTGCGGGGCTGTCTGTTCAATACTTGCGTAGCAGTCGTAGCCAGGATGTGGAGAACCTCGATGTCCACTCGCGCCGGGGGACCCTGCATATTGTCCAGTGTCCAAGATATGTGTGAAATAGGGATGATCTGTTTCATTCAGGGCGCGTAAAACAGCGGCACCATCGCGTGTAACGTTGTTATGGTTGTGATTCTGTAATCCGACGAGGATTCCTGATTCATAGCCGTATTCAGCAACTTCCTTGAAGGCTTCAATCATCGGTGGCCATAAAGTCTCTTCATCCTCACAGTCCTCAGGGACATAAGCGGCAAAGACTCGGACAAGCGGGCAACTCATAAAAGCCGCAACGTCAATCCACTGCTTAATATGCGCGACTTGTTCCTGATGTTCGGCGACAGGACGACCAAAGTTGTTGCTAATCCCGATATAACCCAATGGTAACCCTTTTCGCGCAAGATCTTTCTTCAGGTCTCGTAGATAGTCTGCATCGGTGGACTCAAACGCACTTGAATGTAACTCAATAACATCAAAACCGAGATCGTACACGATTTGTGCGAAAGCAGAAGCAGTAGTATTTCTCACATTCAGAGACATCGTCCCTAATTTTATCATAGCGGTGCTCTCCCTTTTCGTCTTAGTGGTAGGAACACTTTCAAGTACGTTCGTCTAACTCTCGTCCTCTGTTCTATCAGCGGATTCTTGCAGGTATATCCGTGCCTGCTGATGTAGTCCTAAGAGGAATTGCCGTAAGTTTTGCTGAAGATTATGGAGTTGATGCCGGTCCGCCTCAAGGTCTTGGATTCGTGGATCGAAATGCTCCAAGCGGTTGAGTCGGTCGAAAATGTCTTCGATCAGATTCTGGATCTCGCTGAACCTCTGCTGTTCGTCTTCAACCTGTCGCCGTTCCCCTTCGAGTTGTAGAACCTTATCTGCCATGTCAGCGAGTTCTTTGCGTGTCTGCGTCAACTCTTTTTGAAGATTCTGCGTAAAATTTATTAGTTTTTCTAAAGTGTTCGTTGTTTTATAAGGCGGCTGTTCCGGATTACTAAAATTGATTTGCTCCTGAAGCGACGGGCTCTTTTCTGGTGAAAACGGTGAGGCAATTTCATCCGGTGGGTTAGCCAGTGCGGAGGCATCTGCCCCTCCAAAAATGCCTATTAACTTAATATGATACGAAAACAGGGTATAAGTTTCTCTGCGCTCGCTGTAGGTAACCTGCACCCGTATCTCTTCATCAACCTTCAGGGCACTGAGACGAGAATGTATATTCCGAATAACTACCTCATTGTATCCGAATGAGTTATTTTTTTTTGGATTTAATTGCCGGAGATACCGGTAGAGTTCCAGTCCATCGACGCTCTCGCGTTCCAACCCCTCGGTTGTTAAAACACCGACGACTTCAGGATTTTCAGGATCTGACGCTCCATACTCGTCAGGTATGACAATATCCAGCGGCACCTCTCCGTGAAGAGCTTTCATCCCGAGAATCCACCCCGTTGTCGATGTTTTACTGCTGTATACAATGAAGTCGTAGGTAATTGCCATAGTTTTCTCTTTTCATAAAAGCATTTATTTTTGTAATCTCGACATGACCTCTTCCAGTTTCGGGATGCGAGTGGTGCCAACGCCCTCTACAGCGAAAGATGCAACACAATGTGCGAAGTTCAGTGCTTCCTTTACAGAATGACTCTGATAATAGTTAATCAAAAAGGCGGTTGCGAAAACATCACCAGCCCCCGTCGGATCTATTTCTGTAGCGGAGTACGCAGCGGATTCAAGCTGCGTTCCATTTTGAAAAAGGGTCGCCCCCTGTGCGCCTTGCGTCAGAACAACGATCGAGGTTAATCCAATATATTTTTCGAGTTCATCTGGATAACTGCGAAGATCCTCATCACTCAGGATTAATACATCAATATAAGGCAAGATATCTTTCGCTGTTCCCCATCGCTTTGCCTCGACCCTACCGCTGGCATCCCACTGTCGGAGCCAGCCTTGCGGTGTCGCTCCTATCAACGTTTTGTCGCTGAAACAGTGAACAACTTCAGAGGAGACTTCATCTGCAATCGGACACAAATAGGCTATATCACTCGCACGCCATTCGACAGGAATATCGTTACCCTTCAATTGCTGTGCGCTTCCAAGGATAAATTGCTGTCTGTGTCCCTTTGCGTCGTATTGGTTATCAAAAATTGTTGTCTCAGGAGATTCATGATAGACTGTCTTTATACCTGCTAAGAGTGGATTCTCCCGATCAAAGTTTGAGCCAACAGCCGTAACAGCTCGAGCATGGTGTCCGAGATTTCGTGCAGTTATTGTTGAGTACGAAGCGGACCCACCAAGGATATAACCGTTTGGTGAGACATCATAACAGAAATGGCCGACCGATAGAAAAGTCGTAGGCATTGGAGAGGGTGTATTCATTTTCGCGTTATAACTCAAAGACAGGCTCCATCTGTGCCCACCATTCGTCTGGCTGTGCCTCCGCTACTGGTTCTTGGAAGGTTCTCATCAACTCATCCCAAACTTTGCATTTCGGATTCTCTTCGAGATAGCGTGGAAAATCGCGCTCTATATCAAAGGTATCAATCGTTTCCATTGCCATAAACAGACGGCATCCGAGCAGATAGATATTCATCTTCGTGATGCCAACTGTTTTCAGGGCATCAATCACTTCGGGCCATGCCTCTCGGTGATATGTTTTATATTTTTCAATAACAGACGGATCGTTTTTAAGATTCAGTGTTAAACCGTAGTGTTTCATTTTAACTTTTTCAGTGCCTTTCGAATTATTTCAGCAGGGTCGAAGTTCTTTTTATTCAGTTTCTATATGATACCAAATTTTAACATTTTCGTCAACATCTTTCTTCACTTGCAGTAACAGTGGACATAGTGCTATAATAATTTCTGGACTCGCAGACAGTACCTGAAGACATTACCAAGGCAGGTAAAATCGAAAATGAAGGTCCTCCTTAATAAAAACATCCCAAATGCCCTTCTCATTTCTATCGGGCTTCATATTCTTCTGCTGATGCTACTTGGGACCTTACATCGACAAAGGGTCGATTGGCAACCCAAACCGGTCACAGAGTTTGACATCGTCAAGATTCGAATGCGAAACTCCGTGCGTCCATTGAAAAAGGTTCGCCACCTTCCACTACAACCCTCTGCGACTCCTGAAAATATGCAACAGATGGAAACAATCGAGGTTCACCCCCCCGCACTTCAGACCTCAGCAGCACTCGTAGCGCATCAAGACGCAACTGTCGAATTACAAACACCTGATCTCTCCTCCCTTTCAGGAGAATATGCTCACGGAAAGGGGCTACGGGCTAAGCCTGTTTCAGGATTAGGCAGTAGTGGTACAGGCAGCGGGTTGAGTTCACGTATATCCGGTAATGGGAAAGCCGGAGGTGCGACTCGCGGCTTTTTAGGAGGGACGGATGGGCAATCCGCCTCTGACATAGGAGGTCTCACGCTTCCTGATCTGGCACTCACCAAGGTAGGAAGACATATCATCGCAAACCGTGGGTCCGACCTCGTTGACATCGTTTTTGTTATTGACGGCAGTGGAAGTATGAAAAATGATGTTGACGCGGTACGCGAACACCTCAGTGCTATGACAGATCTCTTCGACAGCGCAAACATGGACTTCACCATCGGCATTGTAACCTTCCGAACTGGAACGGGATACGGCTTACTCGGTTTGGACTTTGAGGTGATCCCGCAAATGCGTTCCGTTTCTCAAGTTAAGAAGGTGCTGTCACAGTTGAAATTCCGCGGAGACGAAAACGGTCTGGACGCTCTCATCCGAGCCGCCGATGAGGTTACGTTCCGACAGGACGCTGAGGTCCATTTCATATTCGTCACAGATGAATATGTAAGCGGGGCGTATTCTTCAATAGACGTGATGGTGAAGATGAAAACTGCTAAAATCAAGGTAGATGTTATCGGACGCGATGAACCGTTTCAGAAGTTCATCGCCAAAAGTACAGGTGGCTTATGGCTGCCAATTTCCAGTCTCACGATCCAATGAAACAGTAATCAAAGAACGGTGATCACCGATGCAGATAAAGGATAAACACTATGCCTTAGGGTTGACGTTTCTTTTTCTTGGCGTAAGCGCATTTACCGCCAGCCATCACGAAATGTGGCGCGACGAGATTCAGGCATGGCTGATCGCCCGTGACAGCGGTTCAATCTTCGAACTCTTCGCGCATCTCAAATATGAGGGGCATCCGGGCTTGTGGCACCTATTCCTTATGCCACTCACGCGTATCACACACTCCCCCGTCATCATGCAGATATTCCACCTACTGATTGCAGGTGTCACCGTATATCTTTTCGTTCGCTACGCGCCTTTCAACCTTCTCCAGAAATTTCTGTTCTGTTTCGGTTATTTCGTCCTCTATGAATACACTATTCTTGCCAGAAACTATGCCTTCGGGCTTCTGCTAATAACCGTTTTCTGCATCCTTTTCAAGGAGCGTTACAAACGCTTTATTTTGGTGGGTTGCTTGCTATTTCTTCTGGCACATACGAGTGTCCATGCTTTAATTCTCACCATAGCAATAGGAGTCGCGCTCTGCTGCGAATACGTTTGTCACTGTTGTCGTCTAACCCCTTTCATCCAAGAAGGTGAGACGACAGAGGATAAACGCGCCGTCTGGATCGGGTTCGTTCTCATTGGGATCGGTATCACAACATCGGTTTTACAACTCAATCCTCCACCAGATACAGGGTTCGCTGTGGAATGGAAGTTTGCCTATGAATCGGAAGAGTTCAGTAAGGTTCTTCATCTCATCTCTCGTGCCTTTCTCCCCATTCCTGAGTTTTCGCTTAATTTTTGGAACAAGCACCAATTAGAAACGTACGCTTTCTACCAATCCATTCAAATTCTATTCTGCTGTCTTCTGATGCTTTGCAGTGTGCTGTTGTTACTCAAGCGTCCTACTGCGCTTCTGATGTATCTGATGGCAATATTTGGACTTTTAGTATTTTTTTACATAAAGTATTACGGCAGCATGCGGCACCACGGATTCTTGTTCATCACACTCCTGATGACGGGTTGGATTCATAAAGACTGCCCTGAGATAGATCTTCGATCAAAGATTTTCAACGAATTACCGCAACGGTTGTTTTCCCCGTTTTTCACCTTCATCTTTATCTGTCATTTCATCGGAGGTATAACCGCCGTTGTATTGGAACATCGGCATGTCTTCTCTTATGGGAAACAGGTAGCTGAATATATCAGTGCGAACGATATGCGAGATATGCAGATGGTCGGTGAGATAGATTATGCCGCCAGCACTATTGTCGGGTACCTCGAAAAAGATCAGATTCATTACGTACACGGCAGTCGTCCCGGCTCCTTTGTCAGGTGGGATAACGTCCGCATGCCTGACGTTGATATCCCGGACAGCCAAGTCGTTGAGGAGGCAAACGCCTTGCGGACCCAGACCTCTCAGGATATTCTCATTATTATGAATCGCGCTTTAGAACCGGAACTGATTGCCCAGCATAACCTCAATCTCTTAACCGAATTTATAGGTTCAATCGTTGATGACGAAGGCTTCTATATCTATCTAATGCCAGCGCCTTGAGATAATTCCTCCTTCTTGTAGGAGAATCCCGGCTCCTTCTAACCGCTGACAACCTCTTTGTAGGAGCGACTTTCAGTCGCGACCTTCATTTGTCGCTAAATCGCCCCACAAAAACTAAACATCCGTCTTGACTTTTCACTCGATACATGGTAAACTTAAAGTAAGTTGTATTGATGGGAAAACTCTATCCTCAAGCCACTGCTACCCTAAATGAAATGAAGGTTACCATCCCCTATGTCAAAAGAAAATTTCAATGAAAAACTGACCGCACTCCTCAAAACCCACCCTGACTTCCTTGACGATGCAGGCGAACTCATCCCCGCCGCCGTCAGAGACCACGCATGGCAACTCAACCACGATCTCATCAAATTATTGCTCACCGACGATCAGATAAAGACAGCCTTCTTTGACGAAATTGACGGACATTGGGTTTTCAATCACAACACCTTCATCAACTACATCACCGACAAAAATTTTCTCGCCAACTCTTACACGCAATTCCGCAACAAAATCGGCTTGAACATCGGTGGTAAATTTTTACGCGAACGCGGTGAGGTCTCACTCGTTTGGCCCTACAAGGACTGCGTCTTGGAGGGCGGACAGACGAAGGAAGAGGAGAAACGCAAAGAGATATTCTTCAATGAAACGCTTGCACAGGACGAAATCAACCGGATGTTCGATCCGAAGGTTCTCACCAATTGGAAACGCCACACTGCCGAAGACGAACAAGACGTAACGGACATCCAACGAGACGAAAATGGAATCATTCTCGAAAACCTCATCATCAAAGGCAACAATCTCATTGCACTCCACACGCTCAAACAACAGTTTCGCGGGCAGGTCAAACTCATTTACATCGATCCGCCGTATAATACCGGCACTGACAGTTTCGGCTATAACGACAGTTTTAACCATTCCAGCTGGCTGACGTTCATGAGAAATCGGTTGGAAGTCGCGCGGGAATTTCTGAAGGATGATGGAGTTATCCTGATTCACATCGACGATCAGGAAATGCACTATCTAAAACTCGTGGCTGACGATATATTCGGGAGAGACAATTTTATCGCCACTGTCCCAAGAAAAACTAGAAGTGGAAGAAGCAACGTACCTTACAACCTGTCTCAGGATTTTGACTGGATATTGATGTACTCAAACAAAGCGGTCAAAAAAAATAATATCTTCCAGCGGACAATTTCAAGAAAATATCATACAACCCCTGATTTTCCTGACGATGAATGGAGATTAAGCGATATTACAGTTCAGGCTACAATTCATGAAAGACCGAATTGCAACTTCACATTAGTAAATCCGAAAAATGGGCAAGAATATCCGGTGAATCCTGATCGCTGCTGGGGCTTTCCGGGAAATTCATTTCATGACTACTACAAACGAGGGAAAATTGTTTTTCCTGGGGATTATGATTTTCTCAACATAAGACAACCGGCATTGCGCGTTTTCAAATCTGAGGAGATTGAAAGAAAAGGGATAGATTACGATAAGGCTTTCGTCTCATCAGACTTTCTCAATCAGGCCATGGACGAATTACTGAAAAGTATGGTCAACAGGAAAGGCACGGACGAAATTGTAGAGATTTTTGGAAGAAAAGCATTCGCATATCCAAAAAATGAACTATTGATGCAACGCATTATTGAATATACAACAAAAGAAGGGGATATTGCTTTGGATTTTCATTTAGGCTCAGGCACAACTGCTGCTGTTGCTCACAAGATGGGCAGACAATACATCGGCATCGAGCAAATGGATTATGCTGAAACTCTTCCAGTTGAACGCGTAAACAAAGTAATCGCTGGTGAACAAGGCGGTATCTCTAAATCCGTCAAGTGGCAAGGCGGGGGTGATTTCATCTATTGCGAACTGATGCCATACAATCAAGCGTATATGGATAAAATCCAATCCACCCAATCCTCCGAAGCACTGGTAGCCCTCTGGCGAGACATCGCCGAAGACGCATTCCTGAACTGGTACGTCAACCCTGAAGTCCCGGAAGAAGCCATAAACGATTTCATCGCCATCGGCGACGTAGAGAAACAGAAACACCTACTCGCTGAATTGCTGGATAAGAATCAACTCTACGTCAACCTCTCCGAAATGGAGGATGCGGATTTTGAGGTGAGTGCAGAAGATAAGATGTTGAATAAGGCGTTTTATGGAGATTCTTGATGGAAGCGGTCACGCATATTGACACCCTTGATGAAGAAAAAACGCAGCAGTGGCGGCGTGCAATTTTCTATCTGTATCTGCTGATTTTGCATCGCCGACCGACTGAGGAACACGACGAATTGAAAACGCTGGTTCACCAGCATATCCAAGAAAGTTCCCGTAGAGAGGAGGGAGAAACAATGGCACAGACAATGGCTGAGTATCTCATGGAACAAGGTGAAAGACGCGGTGAAAGACGCGGTGAAACGCACGCAAAACGTGAAGCGGTCCTCAAACTGCTGCGATTTCGATTCAATACCGTTCCTGAATCCATTACCAGTAGGATTACCTCAATACGGAGTCCATCGCGTCTCGATGCCCTCTTTGAGGCAGTCTTGACTGCCCAAACACTCGATGACATTGATTGGGGAAACTAAGGTTACGATGCTTGAGCAATTTCTTCATGAACAACTCGAAATCGCGTTCAACTTTGGGATCCCCAAACCGGAAATGCCGGATAGCATTACGCAAAATCTGAATCCCACGTTTGAACTCCGTCCCTACCAAGAAGACGCGTTTGCGAGTTTTATTCACTACTTCAGTAACGACCTGCCGGGCAAAGAAAACCCCTTACACCTGCTGTTCAACATGGCGACCGGTAGTGGCAAGACGCTCATCATGGCAGGTTTGATTCTCTACCTTTATGAGAAAGGCTACCGCAACTTCCTTTTTTTCGTTAATTCCACCAATATCATAGAAAAGACGAAAGACAACTTTCTCAATGCGCGCTCCGCAAAATACCTATTCAGTGAAGATATCCATATCGACAGGGAGCACGTTGCGGTCACAGAAGTGGAAAATTTCGAGGGAATCAACGAGAAATCTATCAATATTTGCTTCACAACGATCCAGAAACTCCACTCAGATCTAACAGCGGAAAAGGAGAACGCCCTAACCTTTGAAGATTTCAAGGAAAAGGAAATTGTTCTCTTGGCAGATGAAGCGCACCACATGAACGTGCAGACCAGAACTCAGCAGTTGGAACTGGAATTGGAAGAGCAGAAGCCGAGTTGGGAGAATACGGTTGAGAACATCTTTCGCGCGAACGCAAATAACCTATTGTTGGAATTCACGGCTACGCACGATTACGAAACCCCAAACATTGTGGATAAGTACCGAAACAAGATTATCTATCGTTACGATCTCGTAAACTTTCGGAACGATCGGTTCTCAAAAGATGTTGTCCTTGTCCATTCCGACTTGGAGCCAGAATCCCGCATCTTGCAGGCACTCATTCTGAATCAGTACAAAGAGGAGGTCGCGGCGGATAGTGGCATCAATCTAAAACCCGTCATTTTGTTCAAGGCACAACGAACAATCGCGCAATCGCAAGAGAACAAGGTAAACTTTCATAAACTCATTGATGAACTCACTGCCGACCAGATTGACAGTTTTCGAGGATCAGATCTTGAGATCGTTCAACGGGCATTCAGTTTCTTGGATAAAAAGATGACTACTGAAGAGTTGGTCCAACGTCTAAAATCGGCATTCCGTGAGGAGCACTGCCTCTCGGTTAACAATGACAATGAAAAGGAGACGTATCAACTCCGCCTTAACAACCTTGAAGACAGAAGCAATCCGATCCGTGCCATCTTCGCCGTGCAGAAACTCAACGAGGGGTGGGATGTGTTGAACCTCTTCGATATCGTCCGCTGTTATGAAGCCCGCGACTCAGGAAAGAGCAAAA
This sequence comes from Candidatus Poribacteria bacterium, assembly GCA_012271015.1. GTDB lineage: Bacteria > Poribacteria > WGA-4E > WGA-4E > WGA-3G > WGA-3G. The sequence goes on from JAAXHD010000123.1 coordinate 50,526, forward strand.
TCGGAAAAACAACGATATCCGAGGCACAACTCATCGGGCGCGGCGCACGCTATTTCCCCTTCGTTTTGCCTGACCATACAGACCGGTTCCGCCGTAAGTTTGACGAAGACCTCGACCACGAATTGCGCGTACTGGAAGAACTTCACTACCATAGTATCCACGATTCGCGCTACATCTCTGAAATCCGCACTGCACTGATTGACGAAGGTATGATGGACGAACGCCTTGAGACTCGCGAGCTCAAGTTAAAATCCGAGTTCAAGGACACCGATCTCTACAAACACGGCGTTGTTTGGCTCAACAAACAGGTGCCGAAAGATTATCAACACGTCCAATCTTTTGGAGATTTGGCGCAACTCAGTGTCCGGCAGAAAAACTACGAACATACCATCCATACCGGAACCGGCGGCGTGACGGCTGTCATGGAGAACAGTGAGACACCGGTGCAACAGGGCCATCCAAGCAGTCGGGATATTCAGGTAGTTGACATCGAACAGAATATCGTCAAATCCGCTATTGCTCGCAATCCGCTTTTCTCGTTTGCATCACTTAAACAGTATTTTCCGCACTTGGCATCCGTCCGAGAATTCATTACCTCCAAAAACTATCTGGGTGGCTTAGCAATCACTTTCAAAGGACACCTCACTGACTTGGAAGAGAATCGCTCTGCAAAACTGGCGGCGTGTGAGGGGCTGCTCAGTCAAATCGAATCCGAAATTCGCAAAGAGATTACTGAATACCAAGGCACGAAACACTTTTATGAGCAGCAAATTCTCGTTGTTTTCACTGACAAAACCCTGAAATTCAGTGTGGACACACCGCGTGCCGATGACAGCGACACGGCGTATCTGGTCAAAGTCAGCGACTGGTTCGCTTATGATACCTTCTACGGTACGAGTGAAGAAAAGGCGTTCGTACAGATGCTGGACAGATGGATTCAGGAATCGGAGAAAACCTACGAGGATATCTATCTGCTTCGCAATGAGGGGCATTTCTCACTCTATAACTTCTTCGATGGCAGCCCTTTTCAACCTGACTTCGTGTTGTTCTTGCGTGAGAAAAATGGAGAATCCCTAAGTTACCAACTCTTCATTGAACCCAAAGGTGAGCATCTGGCGGAAATTGACCGATGGAAAGAGAAGTTCCTACAGGAGATCCGTGCGGAATTCCGCAGTAAAATCTTGACGGAGAACAGTAAATATCGCGTCATCGGTGTCCCCTCCTTCTATCACGAGAGATACGAGAATCAATTCAAGGACGACCTTAATGCGGCATTAACTGATACATCTCAAACACAAGAACACAATGACTGAACTCTTATGTAGAGTCTCTCATAAATCCTGGCTCAGCAGGGAAGCCGCCGAAGCCCATACGCGTGTCGCCCCGCTGGGCTTAGAGATCTGTGGTCAACACGCAGCTACACATCTGTCGCCCCGCTGGGGCTTAGGGAGGGGTTAGAAACACCGTATAGAAGAGAAAGCGGAACGCCTAATGCCAAAAACTTTACATACTCAGTAAAAACTTTTTGCTTGACAGAATCTGCAATAAGTGCTAACATAATTAAATGTTTTTTTTGTCGGAGATACACCAAAAACGGAGAGTTTCCTAAGTACATGCCAAAACGTAGAAGAAAGCCCAGAAACGACGATGTTTCGGACGTGAATGGAGAAGATGATGTCGTCCTGCGTGAGACAACACCCCTGCAATTGCGCTACTACGGCGATCCAGTCCTTCGTAAAAGAGCTAAACCGATTGCAGAGATCACAGAGGCAGAACTCCAACTCGCTGAAGAGATGCTGATGACGCTGGAAGCTACAGGTAACGGTATTGGACTCGCCGCAACACAAGTCGGTGTTTTGAAGAGGCTCATCGTTGTCAACATAGGTGAAGTTGACGATGAGGTATACGAACCTCTGGTGCTGTTTAACCCCGAAATTCTCAGTTCTGAGGGAGAAATTGTTGTTGAGGAAGGATGCCTCAGTATCCCCGATGTAACCGCTGATGTGAAACGTCCAGAGCGAATTGTCGTTGAGGGGATTGATGTCCAGCGTGAATCTATTCGTATTGAAGCCGATGGCTTATTCGCTCGCGTTCTGCTACACGAAATAGATCATCTCAACGGTGTACTTTTCATTGACCGGATCAGCGGATTAAAGCGCCGTTTGTTGAGTGATGAATTGCAGAGACTGCAACAGGCTCAGCATCCCTCTTAAAAGTAGTAGGCACGCTCTGACGTGCCGTTACATGTTGAGCAACATATGCAAAAACAGAAACTCGAACCTATCCTACAAACAAAACTGGACCATCTCTATGCGTGCTTACGGGCTTATGAGAAGATCATCGTTGCCTTTTCTGGCGGTGTTGATAGCACATTTCTTGCAGAGGCGGCACAACACGCATTAGGTGATAACGCTCTTGCTGTTACTGCCATTTCAGACTCCTATCCGATCCGAGAAATGAGAGCGGCACAAGATATCGCCAAACAGATCGGGATTCGTTTTGAGACCGTCCACACGCAAGAATTAGATCTGGAGGGTTACGCGAGCAACCCAACGAACCGATGTTTTTTCTGTAAGACGGAGTTGTTCGACAAATTACAGCCCATCGCTGAAAAATACGATGTGGGAACGATTGTCTATGGTGCAATCCCGGATGATGTCGGAGACCACCGCCCAGGGATGGACGCCGCGAAGCAGATGGGTATCCAAGCTCCCTTGATCGATGTTGACCTGACGAAAGCAGAGATTCGTAAGATTTCAAAGGTGTGGAACCTTCCAACATGGGACAAACCCGCGTTTGCCTGTCTCTCCTCACGGTTTCCTTACGGCATGCGTATCACCCGTGAACTCCTACGACAGGTAGATGCCGCCGAGCAATTTCTCTATGACTTAGGCATCCGTCAATTCCGCGTCCGACACCATGGAGACCTTGCACGCATTGAACTCGAAGCGGAGGAGATCTCGCGGATGCTTTCAAAAACCGTGCGCCATGACATCAGCACACACTTCAAAACACTCGGATATACGCATGTCGCGCTCGACCTGCAGGGGTATCGTTCCGGGAGCCTGAACGAGGGGATTGCTACTGATGTATGAAGTTAAACCTAATTGGTGCTATGGCTGTAACTCTGTGTTCGTTATTGACATTAATGGTCCGTATTCTGCCTGTTCGTGCTGATCGATATGAGTGGCGAGAGGCTTATGTTCCTGGTGTAAGCCTTAAACCTATCGGACATCTTCCGGCAAGACTGTGTGAGCGGTGTGCGATTGTTGATATGGAAAATGAGGATCAAAGCGAGGCCCGGCGGCGTAGTTAGCGTATAATTTATCAATGTCCGCGTTATCGTTGTGTATGGCGTTACGACGGTTACGGTGCTAGGCATCTCCGTGTCCGTAAAGGCACATGCACCTCCTACCGTTTTTATGAGGTTGAGTCATTAGGTACTAAATCCTCGGTTTGGAATCCTGTTAGCCGCTTATCTAAGTGTGTATGTCCAATTTGTAGTAAGAAAGAAGAAATGTTTGATAATATTGCTAATGAAGATCATCCTTATTAGCCCCCATGAAATACGCCTATGCTTCCCTGTATAGTATTTCCAATATTATGACTGCTGCGGGAGGAAGTATTAAAATGTACAAAATGAGAGGTATTAACCTTAAGACCTACCGATCCACCCAAAAAATACAACGGCAGAAGAAGCGATCGAGTTCAAAGGAACTCTCGGTGAAAAAAAAGACACTCACACAAGCTGAAAAGGAATCGTTAGCAAGAAAAATTCAGGACGGTCACGACGAAAATATTAACAAAAGTTTTGTGGGAAAAGCGAATCCGATCTATTTAACGATAACCGCCATCGTGTTGATTGCCCTATTTTTCCTTTACGTTGCTTGGGTCGTTAGCACTTCATCATAAACCGTAAACAATTTAACATGTCCAGTCAACAAACACAATCGCTTATCGGTGTAGAGACCTTTAGTTGGAAGAAGTGGGATGCCTGTACACACTGTGGACTCTGTTTACCCACTTGTCCAACCTACCGAGAATTAGGTTTAGAAACGGATTCACCAAGGGGTAGATTATATCTCATGGGGAGTGCCTTTAAGGATGAAGATGCTACCCCACTCAATGAGGAATGGTCGGAATATATCTATAGATGCTTGGACTGTCGGGCGTGTGAAACCGCTTGTCCTTCCGGCGTTCACTTCGGAGAACTGCTTGAGGAGGCACGCGCCATCTATGAACAGAACGCCCCTCGCTCAGCAGCCTACCGATTCTGGACGAACCTCGTCTTTAAACAAATTCTACCGAATAAGGAGCGGTTGGACCAGATCTTCGAGTTGATGTGGCTCTACCAACGACTCGGTATTCGATGGCTCGTTCAAAAAACGGGTATCCTGAAACTCATGGGGCAACTCGGGCAGATGGAATCACTACTCCCGAAGATCCCACCACCACAATTGAAATACACAATACGCGACATTACACCCGCGGCAGGCGAAACTCGATATCGTGTCGGATTCATACCCGGATGTATCATGAACCAAGTCTTCACTGAGACGAACGTCGCAACTATTCGGGTCTTAGCGCAGAACGGATGCGAGGTGGTCACCCCCCGACAACAGACCTGCTGCGGTGCATTACATCTTCACAATGGCGTGCGAGATATCGCTTCATCTCTCGCTAAGCAGAACATAGACGCATTTGAAGCGGAGAACTTAGACGCGATCATCATCAATTCCGCTGGCTGCGGTGCGACGCTTAAGGAATACGAGGCACTTTTAGAACACGATACGGCTTACGCCGAGAAAGCGAAACGTTTCAGTCATAAGATGCGAGACATCAGCGAATTCTTAGCAGAGATCGAGATGGTCGCACCGAGAGGAAGCATCGAAAGGCGCGTTACTTACGACGAACCGTGCCATCTTCTGCACGGGCAAAGCGTACAGGCACAACCTCGCAAGGTTCTTCAAGCGATACCCGGACTGGAGTTGATTGAGCTAACTGAATCCGAATGGTGTTGCGGGAGTGCCGGGATTTATAACATCACACAACCCGAACTGTCACAGGAAATTTTAGAACGGAAGATGACGCACATCGCCGAAACCGATGCGGACATCGTCGCGACTGGAAATCCCGGTTGCTTGCTCCAGATTCAACTCGGTATTCAAAAACACGGATTATCCATGAAAGCCATGCATCCTGTTAATCTCTTAGACTATGCTTATCGGGGTATCTCTCCAGAGGATTTTTTGCCTGAACAGTAAGGGAAGGTTGTTAAAAAAAATGTTTTTATCAGATAAAGATATAATCCAATATATAAACAAGGGGAAAATCAAAATCTCCCCCGAACCCGATTTGAAAACACAACTTGGCAGTTGCTCTATAGACTTCAGATTGAGCAACACCTTTCGTGTGTTTGAGCATAGTAAATACCCGTACATCGATCTGCGTGCAGAGATTGATACCAATGACCTGATGCGGAGGGTTGATGTCCCTGACGGGGATGCCTTCACGATGCAACCGGGTGAGTTTGTCTTGGCAGCAACACAGGAAACACTCGAATTAGCAGACGATGTGCTGGCACGGCTTGAAGGCAGAAGCAGTTTAGGGAGGCTGGGTATTATCGTCCACAGTACCGCTGGGCTTTTCGATCCGGGCTGGATCGGTATCCCTACCTTGGAGTTAGGGAACCTCGGTCGTATGCCGGTCAAATTGTACCCAGGGATGCGGATCTGTGCGTTCACTTTTGCGCAACTTTCTTCGAGTGCCCATGTGCCCTATCAACTCAAACCGGCGAACAAATATGCGGGACAAGACGGTCCAGAAACGAGCCGTTTTGCCAAAGACGTTGAATTCTTGTAGGAGCAACCTTTAGGTTGGGACGCTGCGCGCAAAAAACGGGCAATGCCATGCCTAATAATTTAGCAATATCTTGGGATTTGTAGTATTAGGCATGAACAATAAATCCGGCAGCAATTCGTTCTCGCTGCCTCTCTCGCTTTGCCCCTGTGTCTCGTGATTTCACACGAGAATTAATCACCTATTTTCGTCGACAAATGCTATCTTATGCCTATCAAAGTCGATTGGCATAAATTTTGCTTAACCATTCAGTAAGACACTCGTCAAGTGGTATGAGTTGCACGTTCAGTTGACGGAGTTAGGATATTTTTTTGAATTATCGAAACGGGTTTTAGGATAATCCAGGCTTTCGTGCCGCGTTTATCCTATACCGTTTCATCAGATTATAGTCTCGGTCTTTGGATCGAGGAAGTTTTGGTTTTTGATAGCAAGTTTCGGCTATCAAGTTAGCCGAAATTAGGAGGATATGTAATGACACCAAGCGAGGTGGTTGCACTTGCAAAAGACAATGATATAAAGATAGTCGATCTAAAATTCATGGATCTGCCCGGAATGTGGCAACACTTTTCCATGATGGCAGACGAATTGACTGAAGACCTTTTTGAAGAAGGTGCTGGTTTTGACGGTTCGAGTATCCGTGGTTTCCAGGCAATTAACGAGAGCGATATGTTGCTCTTCCCGGATCCAGCGACCGCCCTTGTCGACCCCGTCTGCAAGGTGCCGACGCTAAGCATCACGTGTAACATCAAAGATCCGATTACGTTGGAGAACTATACACGCGATGTCCGGCATATTGCTCAGAAAGCAGAAGCGTATCTCCAAGCCACCGGCATTGCGGATACGAGTTATTGGGGTCCTGAGGCAGAATTCTATCTCCTCAACGACATCCGCTACGGGCAGGACCAACATTCCGGTTTCTATTCTGTCGATTCTGTTGAGGGAAGTTGGAATTCAGGTCGCGAAGAGAATCCGAACCTTGGATATAAACCGCGCTACAAAGAGGGTTACTTCCCAGTCCCACCTTCGGATACACTTCAAGACCTCCGTTCCGAAATCTGTCTGAAGTTGATGGAAGCTGGCGTTGATGTGGAAGTTCACCACCATGAAGTGGGAACCGCGGGTCAAGGCGAAATCGACATCCGTTTTGGTGAATTAACCGAGACTGGCGATAAGATTGCGTTGTATAAGTACATCATCAAGAACATGGCGCGCGCAAACAACCTCGTCGCGACTTTCATGCCGAAACCGCTTTTCCAAGACAATGGTTCTGGAATGCATGTCCACCAAAGTCTCTGGAAAAACGGCAAGAACGTCTTCTACGATCCACAGGGGTATTCGCTCCTGAGTGAGGATGCGCTCTATTACATCGGTGGCTTGCTCACGCATGCCCGGTCACTCTGTGCAATCATCGCTCCGACAACCAACTCCTACAAGCGGTTGGTCCCAGGGTACGAAGCACCCGTGAACATCGCTTACTCACAACGCAACCGTAGTGCATGTGTCCGTATTCCCGTCTACTCAAAGAGCGAGAAGGCAAAAAGGGTCGAATTCCGGACACCGGATCCGTCTTGTAATCCTTATCTCGCTTTCAGCGCATTGCTGATGGCAGGACTTGACGGCATACAGAATCGTATCCATCCAGGTGAACCCCTGGACAAAGACCTCTATGACCTTGAACCCGAAGAACTCGCCGACATCGAGTCCACTCCAGTGTCCCTCGGTGATTCCTTGGATGCCTTAGAGGAAGACCACGAATATCTCCTCAAGGGCGACGTGTTCACCCAAGACGTCTTGGATGTCTGGCTTGATTACAAACGTGAAAATGAAGTCGATGCAGTCAACATGCGACCGCATCCGTATGAATTCTTCCTCTATCACGACATTTAGGTCGTGTGAACTCGGAAGTCGTGCGATCACAACGGTCGTGTTCTCACTGCGAAGCAGTGCTTCCACAGAGGTTTGATAAATCACTCTATAGGGCGGACTCTCACATCCGCCCACCGCACTCGTAAGGGCACAGATTGCAAGCCCTGATTGAAAGGCAAAGCCGCTACACAACCCTATTCACTTTTAGCAAGGAGAATCGCATGAAAAAGCTAGAATGTATTATCCGCCCCTTCAAATTGGAGGAGGTTAAAGAGGCACTCAGTAGTGTGGGTGTTCGGGGCATGACAGTCAGCGAAGTTCGTGGTTTCGGGCGTAGCCGTGGGCACACCGAATTGTACCGCGGTAGCGAATATACGATCGAATTTGTCCCGAAGTTAAAAATCGAAATTGTTGTCGCAGAAGAGAACGTTGATAAAGTCGTTGAAGCCGTGCAACAGGCTGCTTCGACAGGTAAAATCGGCGATGGCAAAATCTTCGTCCTGCCCATTGATGAAACCATCCGTATCCGTACAGGTGAAAGAGGTCCTGCCGCTGTTTAATTTTTCATTCATGTAGGGGCGGATGTTCTCCATATCCGTCCCTTTTTCATGTCATCCGTTCCAATTTATTGGAATACCTTCTCGTTATATTCTCTCGTCCCTATCCTTTCCGATCTCTACCTATTACTGTTTTCTCCCTTTCCTCAAAATCAATTTCGCGACTTAAGGAATTTTATCGGATATTCACCGAATTTTGCAGAAAGAATCAATGTAAAACGATCCTTTTTCGTCAAAACCAGACTTTTTTTCAAATTCACTTGACAAAAAAAAAATAAAGTTTAGAATGTATTAGAAGTTGAATAGAAAAAGATTTTTGATTGCAAGAACTATTATCTATTCTACTACATAGAAATGTTAGAAGAAGTATTTGTACTCTGATAGAATAGTTTGGACCGATCCACATACTTTCACACTCCCTTATTTTCAGAAAGGACAACCTATAATGCGGAAAAAGATTTTGATAATTGCTATCGCAGCATTTTTGGTGCTGGGATTTTTGCCAATATCGCCAGCTCCTGTATCCCCACCTGAAGCTGAAGCAGACTCGTTCCACATTGAGTGCAAGTTGATAATTAGTACCGACTATATAGGTATATTCTGTTGGTGGGAATCCCACGATCACTAATAGCGAAACTATGGTAGATTTCAGAATTATGGTGGATTTTAGAATTACCTGGACATTCTGCATCGGCGAGGTTAGGAAACCTCGCCTACCCGGGGATGAAAGTGTCCATGTATTTTCAGCATTTACCATAATTGGACCCTTTCAAATAGTGTGAATGCCTCCAACAGGCATTCACACTAGAAACCCAAACTAAAAGTTTATGCTACAAAGATGTCTACTTATTTATAGGTTTTACCATAGTAATAATCTGAAGGGTTTTGCATAGGTAGTGATATAGCACAGCTTTCATGATTGAGAAGCTGCGTCTTTAACGACTTGAGTTTTCATTAGGCCTTAGTAATACCCTTATAACTTGTATGGAGAAACAATGCGATTTCTAATTATCTTCATCGGTCTTATTTGTTTGTCACACTTCACTTCTGGATGCATAGGCAATCAGGGGAAAATTCCGAATCAAGAGCACACACCTACAAAGGATGCACAAACTGCCACAGCTATTGAAGACGCGATAAACACCGGAGAAAAACCACCTCCCGAGGATAGTCAGGTAGAAGATCACATCCTTGGAGACGGTCAACAAGGAAGTACCCTGACTGACCTCACAGTAGATGAGGCGCAAGAGCATTACCTTGCATTTTTTTCGCTTCTCAAGACGGACCAGGAAGCCGCGATTGCTGAGCTCTCCGAGTACGTTAAACTTCGGTTCGGGACGCACTCGCTTGCTGACAAATGGATCAGACTCGCCAATCGCCTCGTTCTTGATGAAAAAGGAACTTTTTTGGATATGAAACATTATACGGAATGGCATCTTCAGATGCTAATAGATGTGGAACCTGAAAAGCGGACTGCGGCACATACGGATTTGCTTGAAATTCATCAGAATGCTATGAATCAGATTGAAGTGATGGGCAAAATGCTTGAGAAACAAGGCAAGAATCTGGAAACCTATGAAATGCCCGCTCAGTTTATTACACAATAATAGTGGCATTTCATTTGTTCTCATAAATGGAAAATGATATGAAGATACAATCTTATATTAAAGTATTAGGTATCGGGGCGATTCTGACTGTCCTAATTTGTAGTGGTCTTTTTTTCTACCTCCGCTGGGAGAATCAACGCTTTGTGGGGGAACTTCCAGCGTTACCCAAATTTGAAGATATTTCAGTCCCAGTTGAACAAAGGGGGTTGAAACTGAAAAAATATCCAGCACAGATGCCCTCCGTAACAACTGTGGAACCTGAAGTTTTGGAAAACCCTTCCATAACTCCTGAAATATCCGATATCGAAACAGAAAAACAAGCGTTTCAAGAAACAGATACAGACGAGTTTGACTTGGAATTGGATCCACTTTCCCTTTCTATAATAGAACTTCCGGAAGCATTACCGGAATCACCTGTTGAGGGAATTGACTGGGTAAGGGTGAAGGCAGCCAGTCAAGATTACAACGACTTTCTTGAAGCCGATCCTGATTATGCTTATGATCGGCTTACGGACCGCTTTAAAGAGATGTTTGGAGACCGTCCTGAAATTGAGACACTGGTTGAGAATATCAGACGTTCAAATGAAGGCACCTTGACTCTTGATGACGCAATTGCCATGGCAGAAGCCTCTATAAGTCTTCTACCCGCGGAGGAAACTGAAGCGATAAGGCAGCTGTCGGAAAATCTTGAAGTCTTCCGAGAAATCAAGGCATTCCAAGAGGAAGGCGGACATGTGAATGTCGAATTCAACATCTCCGTGGGAGGAGAGTAAAACACACTCTATCTCCACTTTCCTCGGGTGCGGTATCTCCGCAGTGCTCTGTTTAACGCTTCTGTATCACGTCTACATGCTGTAGAGGTACCTTTCAAACCCGGCCCTACAACGTGCCTTTTCTTCAAGTGAAGTCAGACCTGAATATATCAAAAACTTTCAAAAAGCACTCGCCTATAGTCTTATTAGCCATTGTCTTACTTCTTTCGTTCGGACTGAAACTTAACAATCTCGGTCACCGAAGTTTTGGTAGTATTGATGAGTGTTGTCACGCCCTCGTCGCTAAAAACCTCCTCAAACATCCCCTTAAGCCGACACTTATTGATGTTCCGTATCTTCCTTACAGCGCAGCAACATGGAGTGAAAACCATATATGGCTCCACAAACCGATTCTTCCACTCTGGCAGATATGCGTTTCCTATTGGATCTTAGGTGTCAGCCCCCTCGCGCTCCGACTCCCCAGTGCCATCCTCAGCACCTTTGCTGCCGGACTCACCTATCTGATTGGCACCCAATTCTTAATGCGTCGTGCCGCGGTTATCGCTGCTGCTATTCAGGCATTCTCAGGGTTCATCATGCAGCTGACGCATGGTTACCAATTCAGTGATGCAATTGACATTTCACTGTTATTCTATTGTGAACTCGGTATTTATGGGCTTGTTCGTGTTATTAAGACTGGCAAGTGGCGTTTCGTTCTGCTAGCAGGAATATCCCAAGGGTTTGCCTTTCTTTCAAAAACCTATCCGGCATTCATTATCACCGGAGTTGCTTTCGCAGTTTGGTTAGCCCCCAAATTTAGTTTCGGAAAAAAGGAGGCGTGTCACCTCCGTGGACAGCACATTTTAGGTATGCTGATAACAACAATCCTTATCGCTGGCCCGTGGATGTTGTACACCGCCCTTCAGTATCCAATTGAGTTCAAAATTGAACATAATTACATTTTCAGGCATTTAACAGAAAACGTTGAGGGGTGGCGTGCCCCCTGGTACAAAGTGTTTCTGTACAGTGCTCAGATATTGAACCTATTCACTATCCCTGTTGCTGTAGCAGTTTGTTGCTCAATTCCTCGTCTTTTTCAAGAGAAAAACATCAGTCTATATCTATTTTATGCTTGGGGATTCGGTGTTTTCATCCCTTTTTCGCTGGCGACCACGAAAACGCCGAGTGCAACACTCATCAGTATGCCCGCGTTTCTATTGATACTCGGTGGCTTCATAGATCGAACTACACGCCATAAATCCAACGACTCCCCCTACAGACGCAGGACTCGTATTGCTTGGGCAACGCTGCTCGTGATCCTATGCCTTGGAGAGGGTATTCAGGCTTGGCGGGTCACCCAAACCCGCAATGAACATACGCTCTCTGAGATTTCGGCATTCGCGGAGGAACACCTTCCCAAAGATGCCGTCCTCCTTACCGAAATTAATCTAAGAAAAGGTGAAACCCACTATGACTATCTTCGCCTGATGTTCTTCACAGGACATACTGCGCGTCCCTACTATTTAAAAAGTGCGTGGAAATCCCTCAGCCGACAAGTTAGAGAGCAAGGAGGCATTCCGTATGTTGTCACCTTTCGCGAACTCGACTTACCTTTACTCTTTAAAAGCGAAGCAGATAAGCGGACAATGTATTTGGCGGAACCCAGCGACTAACATACTATTAGGGCATTTATAGCAGATTTTAGTAGAATTTGGACACTCTCAAAGAAGTTCTCCAAGGCTCACCTTAGCGTTCCTTCACGTCGCACAGACTCACAGTCTATGCTACAATTCTCTCACATTCATCCGCACTAATTTAGCAATGAATCCACGAGTGCCTCCATCGTTGGTACTGTTCCAACAGCCGGAAGTGAGGACTTCGCCGCCCATGTCTCGTATCCACCCTCCTCTATCAATGCCTTGTCCGTGCAGATGTAGCCGATATATCCATTCGCTAAGCTGACGAGAAACGTTGGATTCGCATCGGATTTCGACTTGATATTCATCCCCGTCTCAACGAAAACCTCTCCCGGCAATGCGACAATCGCGGCTTCACCGAGACGGACGACTTGAACCGGAGCGGTCATCTGCGCCGGTAACTTCGCCAACCGCTGGCATTCATGGGCGTAGACATCAACCAGTGCCTGCGGTATCGGCTCCCCGACGACCCAACTGAACGGACCCGTTTCGTAAGCATCGTAAGTCCCTTGCGGCACAGACAACACCTGTTCAGCAACCTTAAGGTCTTCAGCAGTAATCTCTTTGCGTTGGAACGTCAGGGTGGCAAGGTCTCCGCTGAGATCAAGCGTTTCGTGCATCTCCATGAGTTGCTTCTCAACGATAAAATGTCCCGCGAGAACGTTCGCCATTTTCACTGCCTGTTGATGTCCACTCGCCGTCCATTTTGTCCGTCCACTGAAGTCAGTATTGTTAATCTGCCCGGATGCGGCGTTCCAGAGGAGTGAGATACACGTATCCCCCAGATAGTGTCGCATGAGCCGATCGAAATGTCCAAAATAGTCTGCCGAGAGCGCATTGCCATTGTCTGTCCCGATATAGTGGAGCGAAAAGTTAGCAACCGCCGAGATTGGCATCCCATCATCGGTAGCTTCAACGTACATCATCGCTAACTCCGGATCGATTGTACCGGTCGGTTTTACAAGATCTGGGTTTTCGATACCGGGATTAAAACGGACAGTACCATTTTTCATGTGCCACCGTCGATTGAAAGTGATGCGTTCTTCATCAACACTGGCGAATCCCACCCGTGCCGACTTGAGTCGCCACACTGCGAGTTCAACTGCATCGGCGATTTTCAGTGGCACCCATTCGGTATAACCTGGATCTTCATCGACACCGAGCAGATCGGCGATTGCGACAGCGGTATGCGTATGCGTAGCGTTCACCATGACATGTGCTGCCGGAATATCGCATCTCTCAGCGATACGCGCTTTGGCAGCATCCGCTATTTTCTCGGGTATAGCGATGAGATCGCAGGTAACGATTGCAATACGCGTTGTTCCGTTATCAATGACGACTGCTTTGGCAAAAAGTTCATCGTCAACGTTCTCAGCGTATCTCGGTCGGAAACCGCCCGGTATTCTCGTGCCGAGCGGTGGCGTGATATTCGCGCTCGCGCTGCCTGCTTTAAGAGTTGTTTGCATTGTTCAATCTCCTTAATGTGAACCTCGTGAAACATTGAGGCTCACCTCACAGATAAGATCGCCTCGCAAACGGAATGGGATATGCACCCCTGTTTGCGTGAGATAAAGTGCCTCCGGTGTAATAGTATCTATGGTGCCGCGCAAAACAACGGACGAACCAATCCGATGTTCTGCGATAACATCCGCCAGCTTCTTGTGGAGTATAGTGAGCTGATCCTCCAACGGAAAGATGAGTTCCTCTTCGACCGCTGCTCGGAGGTCTGGAAAGAAACCTTCTCCGACGGCTTGCGCGATATCCAAGAGTAGGCTTCGCGTCGTTAGTGTGTAATCAAATTCAGTGACAGAAACCGCCATCGTCGTCGGATCATGTACAGGTGTCCCGAGTAGATAGAGTTGTCCCTCAGCACCCAACGAAGGCATGCTGAATTCAATCCCCGCGGCGAGTTGGGTCCCACTACCGTAGAGGGTCAAATTTTTAACAAATGTATCCATCCCTTTTAGTTTGTGCGTTTTTTCAACATGCGGCTTGGCGAAGTTTTCAACAGCGGCGTAGGTTATTTCAATCGGTGCCATAATCTGGTACCCAGATTCGAGAGCATCCACGAAGCCGATATTTGGCAAGCCGGTAACTGTACTATTGAAAGAATCGACCGCTATATTTCCCATATTTACTTGAATGTAAGTTTCTACACCGAAACTGAAGAAGAGTGTCTGCCCGTCACTCGACAGCTGCTGCGCGAGAATTTCCAGGGGTTCTATGATAAGAGCGATTGGCGGTTCCTTATTGAGAATTATCGGTTCGTAGAGTCTTGCCCATAAACCCGCGACGCGAGTCTTTAGGTCTATATTGGTGATGTATTTGACGATGAGGTTCTCTAATTTGGGGAGAACTGCTTCCCGCACCAATTCGGTAAGAATCCGACGGACTGAGATTGTAATCCCCAAAATTTCAATTTCCGCTCTCTGGACGGAAATATCAGAGGTTGTTTTGGCAGTAATCCGCCAATCCGAGTTAAGCGTTGGGGTAAGGGTTAGAGATGCAGTCGCTGCGCCTTCAATATCTTCACGTTTCTGAACGACTTGCCCGAAGATTTTTTTCGAGACGCGTGCCCACCCACTGAACTGGAAAGGAACGATTACCGACACGGTCCCGTCCATTCCGCCCATCATTGTGAGAGAAGTAGGGTCAAGCGTGATGGCGTACTCAATCGCGCCATTTTTTCGTTGGATAGGTTTACTCAGATAATCTCTGAGTGCGGATTCTGCTAAACCTTTGACCTCGTGTATAGGCAGATTCGCCTTCACAGCGATAATTGAGCGGACTGGAGGCGGCAATGGAATAGGTGTAACTTCCCGAGGCGGTGCGGGTGCTTGGACGGCGAGATCAGAACCGCGCGGCATGAGGAGGAACAGCGTCATGCAGATGAACACAACGCCAACGGAAATCACACTGACAATTATTTTCGTCTGTCTCGTCATGACTGCAGCCTTGGGATACCGCTTGAGATTTTATGTTCTCGGTCAATACGAAATGGGTGAATGTCAAAACCGGTCTTACGGTTTCGGACGAGTTCGCTCATAATACGCCCGACGAGGGCACAAAACTTGAAGCCATGCCCTGAAAAACCTGCTGCAATCAGCAGATCTGGACAGCGCGGGTGAGCGTCAATGATAAAGTCTTCGTCTGGCGTTTCAGTATAGAGGCAGACTTCGGCATGCGTGGCTTTTCCAAGTTCTGGGAGGCGTTCTTGCACGTAAGCATCTATATGGGCAATGTAATTTGCATCAGGTGTGCGTTCGGGTGTATCAGGGGAGATGATCTGTCCTCTCCCATGCCGTGCAATCTTTAACCCATGTTCACCAAAAGCCGGAACGGCATAGATGAATTCTCCATCAGGCGTTACTTCCGTAAAAACTGGAAACCGGTCGGGCTGGAAACGTTTGCCGTCTGTAGGCTGATAGTAGCACACCTGTTGTTTCGTGACCGTGAGTGGGAGATCCAACTCGGCGAGCAGGGTGCCAGCCCACGCCCCCGCTGTCACGATGACTTTCCTACCACGGAATTGGCTGTTTTCGGTCCGAACAGTTGGAACATCTGTTTGCCAATCAATGTTGGTTACCTTGGTCTCTTCCTTAATTTCCGCGCCGTGTTGCTCTGCCAACTGCAAGTGGGTGGAGACACACTCGGCGGCACGGAGAAAACCCGTGTCCTTCTGATAGAGGATCTCCATATTACCCGTCAATCGGAATTGCGGAAAACGTTTCGTTAACTGTGCCGCATCCCACCACTCGGATTCAACGCCTGCAGCATCTAAACTTTGCCGTGTCGCGCGTCCGTACGGGTTTCCCTTCGCGCCGATACCTACACTCCCTGTGATAAACAGCAACGATTTCCCCGATACTGATTCGAGGTCGCGCCATTCAGCATAGGCGGTTTTCATCAGTTCGGTGTAGAAGGGTTTATCGTAGAAGAAGCGGATGATACGGGTTTCGCCGTGCGAACTGCCGAACGGGTGTCCACGTTGGAACTGCTCTAAGACAAGTACGTCCGCGCCAGACTTGGCGAGGTGGTATGCGGTCGCACTCCCCATGCCGCCGGCACCGATGATAATTGTATCGTAACTACGAGATCGCATTTTTTTCCTGGCTGTCGGTTGCAAGAAGGTTTATGGTAAAATATATAATTACCTATACATCAGAAGATTGGCGAGGTTAGGAAACCTCACCAGCGAAGTGGTGGGTTTTCGCTTCTATTGAAATGTAAACCTATTTTCATAATTCACCATAGTTACACGAAAACTTCTTTACCAAAAGCCGATGGCTGACTGCCGACTGCCATTAAAAGGGATTCGGTACGGTAGTGAAATTCCGGTACCGGTCTTCGCCGCGCAGTAGAATCGGTTTCCAAGGACGCTTCAGCGAATTTTCCTCTGCCTGCTTTACCGATGGATCTATGTAGCGAATCGTCAGACCACATCTCCGACGTGTAGAATGATTCGGTAGGCTACCGTGGATCATCTGTCCGTGGTGGATGGACATTTCACCGGCTTTCAGCACCAAATCTACGGCGGTTTCTGCTTCTGCTTCGGTGACGGGTACCTCTTGATTGATGCTCAGCAGGTTGCCTGCCTGGTCGGATGTCCCGTGTTCCTTGATGCCACGCTGATGGCTTCCCGGGATTACCTGCATACAGCCGTTCCCTGTATCGCTGTCGTCTATGGCATACCAAGCAGTAATCGCATCCGGTGGTTCAAGTCCCCAATACGTCACGTCTTGATGCCATGCCACGAACTTGTCGCGGGGACCGTACTTGCAGAAGAAATGCGTAGCTAACAGCATCACATCGGGACCGATAAGTGCCTCGATGACATCTACAATTTTCGGATGCGTCGCGAGTTCCCAGATAAATTGATAATCGAAATGCCAATCGACAAGACCAATTTCACATTTCTCTGCACCGACTTCCGCTTCCAATGCATCATAGGCTTGCCGATGGCGCGTTGCTTCAACTTCACCGGAAACATGGATACCGGTCAAGAATCCGTCTTTTCGGTAATTTTCAGCAAGTTTTTTGGTTATACCTTGCGGTTCGGTAAAGGGGGTTTGTGCACTCACGGTTACCTCCGTATATCCGGAAGCTTGCATTGGCGGAACCATTGTGAATCTTCCGGTGGCGATTCTTCTGGAGTTTTCATCGTCTCAAAGGTTTTCAAAGCGGGTGATACGGTTTCTGTCCATATCTGTTCGACTTCTTGAAAAGTTACAGGTTGGCGTTCGGTAATATTCTGTTGTTCGTAAGCCGTTAGCAATTCCCGCATCTTGTTTCCGAGCCATGCGACTTCATCATCTACCATACGTTCACCGATACGTCGGTCTGATTCAAAGGCATTCGCCCCCATCGCAAAATGCGGTCCCTGTGTGTCCGCCGCAGGCATCCGCGACATGTCAACACAGTCTGGTTCCAACGCCCATAGCAATGAAGTCTCAACTCTACCGGCGTGGTCTCCACCGTCACCCTGCTGACTGAACCCCGGTGTGTTTGCCTCAAAATCGGGAAGCCCATAGAGCCGCATCGCGAAGTGGGGTTGAATTAGAGATAGGAGGGTCTTAAGGTCCTGCCAATTCGGACCGTAGTGCCCTGTGAGGCAAATAGCGGCGTGGAATCCGAGGGCATCGGCGGCACGAACATGGTAGCAGACGTTTTTGAAGTGCTGCCATGCTGGCATAGCGGTGAGCCAACTGCGGACTTCTCCGACACTCCGATATGCCCAGTTCGCATACATACCGTGTTCGTGGATATGCCAATAGTCGGGAGGTGCAACGATACCACCGTGGGTTTGCGCTGCACGACAAGCGATCGCATGTGCTTTAAGCGCATCCAACCCTACAGTGTTCTGCGGACCATGTGGTTCGCAGAGTCCATAAGTGAAATAAACAGCGGGACAGTCGTTGAATGCGGCTTCCAATTGATCCGGGAACATCCGTTCCCAACGCACCTCTTTTTGCATTCGTATTTCCTCTTGGATAATCATCGGTTATCAGAAACGATCAGAAGAATGGTTTTGGCTATAAAAAGATTTTCTCGCTGACCCCTGATACCTGACTGCTGACGAACATCCTCTTCTGTAGGAGCGATCTCCTGATCGCGACTCTTAACTGACAACTGCCAACTAATACCCCATATTTAGTGTTTGGCAGATTTTTTTGGCACCGGTAAGGCGGGGTTGCAATTCAAATGCCATTCTCAAAACGGTTCGTGCCTCTGGAAATCGATCAATTTCAACGTAGAACTCCGCAATCTTTTTGTATATCCATGCGGTCTCGCGTTTCGAGAGTTTCAACTCACGAATTTTCGTCAACGGAATCGGGTGTGTTTGGTCGTATCCCTCAACACTGAAATGATAAAGGTAGATGAATTTGAGGCGGTCCTTGACTTCTCGGATAAAGTGTCTAAAGCAGGGACGCCTTGTTTCGGCAAACAATAGGGATTCATACATTAGCATTGCCTGCTCAATTTTTCGGTACCGATCCAAGACAGAAGACTGGTTGCCATTAGAAAACCCAAGTTTTTGGTATGCTTCGGCGATGAGGAATTCACAGTCCCGACTCTCTTCATAACTCAGGAAATCGTCGATGCGTAACTCCTTCCCAATCTCCTGAGAGTGGTGCTGCAACTGCTCATACATGGAAACGCCGGTTTCATAATTGTGGTGGAGCAACGCTTGCAACAGCAATTCCAACTTCGCATAGGTTTGATTGAGCCTACTCAGTCTGTCAAGATAGATTTCACGGGACTTCTGCTGCCGCTCAATCGTCTGTAACGTCCGATCATAGTCAGATTTCTGTTTTCTGTCTCGGAGTGTGTTATAAGCATTACAGACTTCGCGGAACATCTTTTCCGCGAAAGCAGTCCGCTCCGGATTTTTATCGGGATGGTAGCGTTTTGCGAGTTTCCGATAGGCACTCTTTATTTGGCGAGCGGTGGCATCCCGCTCGACCTCTAAGATCTGATAGTAATCTGGAATTTGCATTATGGATACGATATTTGAAATAGATACAGTATTATCATTCCACATACTCCAGAATCTGTCAAGGTTTTTTAATGACTTGAGAAACGAAAACGGAAAGAAATTCGCAAGGGATAATAAACAATGTTCTACAATACCTCACGTAAAAAGCGCGCAGTGTGGGATTCCTGCACCGAGGCGACTTCCTCTGGTGTCCCCATGGCAACGACTTCTCCGCCGCCTTTGCTTCCTTCAGGTCCCAAGTCGATGATCCAGTCGGCAGACTTGATAACGTCGATGTTATGTTCGACAGCGATAATCGTGTTGCCCGCATCAACGAGTCGGTTCAGTACCTTGAGGAGTTTCTGGATGTCGTCAAAGTGGAGCCCTGTCGTCGGCTCATCCATGATATAGAGCGTTGAACCGGTTTGGCGACGTGCCAATTCTTTCGCAAGTTTGACGCGCTGCGCCTCACCACCGGAGAGGGTCGTCGCGGATTGTCCCAATTCTATATAACCGAGTCCAACATCTGTTAACATCTGAAGCGTCCGACAGATGCGTGGACTTTCACTGAAGAATGCGAGTGCTTCGTCCACTGTCATCGCTAAGACTTCAGCAATATTTTTGTCCTTGTAACGGATTTCAAGGGTTTCCATACTATAACCGGTGCTATTACACGTCTCACACGGCATCCACACATCAGGAAGGAAATGCATCTCAATGCGATTGAAACGGTGCCCCTCACAAACATGACACTGCCCCTGTGCGAGGTTGAAACTGAATGTGCCCATACTATACCCACGCATCTTCGCATCATGTTGCTCAGCGAAGAGTTCACGGATTTTCGTAAACAGGTCGGTATAAGTTGCTGGATTGGAACGCGGCGTCTCTCCGATCGCCTTCTGGTCTACATTGATGAGACGTTTGATATGGCTAACACCGCGGATGGTTTCATATTCCGGTAGACCATAGTCGTTATATATCGGTTCTCGGTGACCATCGCTGAAATAATGGGTATAACGACGGTCCTTGGGATCACCAGTTTTGATAGAACTACGACTTTCAAGAGCGGGTTTTAGTGTGCCTTCAACGAGCGAACTCTTTCCGCACCCTGAGACACCAGTGACACAGGTGAGTGTCCCAAGTGGAATCTCAACATCAATGTCTTTGAGATTATTCGTTTTCGCCCCGAATATTGTTAATTGTTTTCCTATGCCTTCGCGCCGAGTGCTGGGAACAAGAATCTCCACTTCATTAGAAAGATAGGCTTGCGTCAAAGATTTTTTAATTTTACCTTGCGGGGACCTTTCGGGGGTTTGTGCTTTGACGTGCTTTTCTGTAGAGTCGCCCTCCACTTCGTTACGGGCTATCGGTTGCGTGCTAATCACTGATTGCTGATCGCTGACCGCTGATCGCTGAAATGTATCCGGCGTACCGATAGCGACAATCTCACCACCTCCCTTGCCTGCTTGGGGACCGAAGTCGATTACATGATCGGAGGCTAATATTGTATCGCGGTCGTGTTCAACGACGAGGACGCTGTTCCCAATATCGCGGAGTTCCTTGAGTGCCGCAATGAGGCGTTCTTGGTCGCGCGGGTGTAAGCCGATACTCGGTTCGTCAAGAATATAGGTTACACCGGTGAGACCGCTACCGAGTTGGCTCGCGAGCTGGATTCTGCGCATTTCGCCACCGGAAAGCGTTGGTGCTCCGCGGTCTAACGCCAGATAACCGAGCCCAATATCTTCCAAGAACTGGAGCCGCGTCCGGATTTGGTGTAGGACTTCGGCTTCAAATTCAGGTGAAGTATGAATGTGAAGTGACGGATGCGTCGCTCTTGAGGTTGACACGCCTGTTGCGATCAGGAAATCGTTCCTATCAGTCTCCGCGTCAGCCGAAACGACCGCCGCTTCGATTCGATTTAACTGTGTGTCGAAGAACTCAATAATTTCGGTAATTGACAATGCCATCAATTCAGAGACAGTTACATTCTCAAATCTGACACAACTTGGAAAGGGTTTCAGTCGTGTGCCGTGGCATTGTTTGCACGCCTCGTATGGTGGGTGCATGTTTCTTCCGCGTCCATCACAGAAATCGCAAGCCCCTATTTTGTTGTTAAAGGAGAAGTGGCGTGGTGTCAATTGCCCAAAATTGTTGCCGCAAGAACGACACATCGCGTGTTCACTAAAGAAATGTCGTTCCGTTGTTTGTCCGCGTTCTATTTTTTCTATGAGTACGAACCCACCACTTTGTAGGAGTGCTAACTCCACGGCTTCCGTAAAACGACTTTTTTCCTCGTCTACAAGTTCGACGCGGTCGATGACGATAAAGATTTCATGGTGAATGCCCCTACTCAACTTCGGCGTTTCATCAAGTCGGTGAATCTCACCGTCAATTTGAACCCGTACAAATCCTGCTCTTTGCAATCGACGAAATACATCAGCGTAATCCTCGTTCCCTTTCAAACCGTACGCTGACTCACTTGCATTTACATCAACAATTTTACCCCTTGACACGCCTTCTTTACCTTCCGGAAGCAGCAAGAAGTTCGTGAGCGGTGCGAGGACATCCACCCGCTGTTCGCGGAGGATTTCAAAAACCTGCTCCGTTATTTCTTCCGCTGTCTGTGGCTGTACCTCCTTTTGGCAATCTGGACAGTAGGGCTTACCCCATCTGGCATAAAGTGTACGGAGTCCATCGTGTATCTCCGTAATCGTCGCGACAGTGGATCTTGGGTTTTGCCCAGCATTGGCGTGCGAAATAGCAATCGCGGGCGAGAGTCCCTCAATTTTTGAGACTTTGGGCTTTTCCATCTGCCCTATAAACTGACGCGCATAAGTGCTGAGTGTTTCAATATAACGACGCTGTCCTTCGGCATAAACAGTATCCAGTGCAAGCGATGTCTTACCCGAACCGCTCACCCCAGTCAACGCGGTCATCTTTCGGTGCGGAATATCGATGTCAATATCTTTCAGATTATTTTCTGTAGCTCCTCGCACAACAATGTTTTTAATTTTTCTTTGCGGTTCGTTCAAGTGAATTGGTCGTTCCACGCTCCGTTCCGTACATCCGCACCCCACTTCGTTACAGGCTACGATTTCGTCGGATTCTGCAATTATACCTTGTGGTTCATTCGGATCGGAAGAAGAGCAGATATCGAAATCCCCGCGAAGTGCCCGACCGGTGTAAGATTCCGGCATGTCCGCGATCTGTTCAGGTGTCCCCACGGCAACGATAGTACCGCCATCAATACCGCCCTCAGGTCCCAAATCAATGAGATAATCTGCGGAGTTAACGACTTCCAGATTATGTTCAACGACGACGACCGTATTGCCATCGTCTACGAGTCTATGAAGTATCGTCAACAGTTTATTTACATCGTCAAAGTGCAAACCGGTTGTGGGTTCGTCGAGGATATAGAGCGTTTTACCGGTGCCGCGTTTGGAAAGTTCCCGCGAAAGTTTGATACGTTGTGCTTCGCCACCTGAGAGCGTGGGGGCGGGTTGTCCGAGTTTAATGTAATCCAAACCGACATCATGGAGCAGTTTCAACCCTCTTGCGATCCTCGGAATATCGGCGAAATGTGCAAGTGCAGTCTCAATATCCATTTCAAGGACTTCAGAGATGTTCTTCTCCTTGTATTTAATGGCGAGGGTTTCGCTATTGAAGCGTTTTCCCTCACACACCTCACACTCCACCCAGACATCAGAGAGGAGTCCCATATCGACTTTTTTTGCACCGTTCCCGCTACAGGCTTCACATCTACCACCAGAGACGTTGAAACTAAACCGTCCGGGTTTATAGCCTCGCAATTTGGCATCGGGCAACCCCGCATAGAGTGCGCGAATATTGTCGAAGACTTTTGTGTATGTCGCTGCGTTGGAACGCGGTGTGCGTCCGATAGGTGCCATGTCGATGTTGATAATTTTGTCTATGACATCGGAGACCGGAACGCTTTTCCCTTCAATGATGCCCCGAATATCGTCATAATCCCCCGGCACAGTCTTCGCTTTCATGAGGTCGCGGGCGAGTGCTTTGTAGAGAATATCGTGAATTAAGGAACTCTTTCCAGAACCACTCACACCCGTTACACAGCAGAGCGTACCCATAGGTACTTTAGGACTGATACCTTGGAGATTGTTCTGGCGTGCGTTGCAGATTTGTATCCACCTATCTCCTGTTGGTCGGCGGGATTCGGGTTGAACGATCACCTGATCGCCTCGGAGATATTGGGCAGTGAGTGTATTGCTCTCCTTCATGAACTGTGCGGGTGTACCGATATCCGTTATATTCCCGCCCTTAATGCCAGCACCGGGACCGAAATCGACGATAAGATCAGCCACCAACATCGTTGCTTCATCGTGCTCAACGACGATAACGGTGTTGCCTTGATTCCGCAAGTTTAAGAGGGTCATGAGCAAACCGGCGTGGTCGCGTGGATGTAAACCGATGCTGGGTTCATCAAGAACATAGGTGACATCTCGTAACCCTGCTCCTACCTGACTCGCAAGGCGAATGCGCTGTGCTTCACCACCGGAAAGGGTCGGTGCGGGACGTGCAAGCGTCAGATACCCCAACCCTACGTCCATAAGGAATCCGAGTCGTCCTCGAATTTCTTTTAAGAGTTCTGACGCGATGAGCGTCTCGCGCTCTGGAAGTTCCAACTCGCCGAAGAATTGGGTGGCATCCTGAATAGACATCTCAAGAATGTCCGTTATAGAGGTATCGCCTATCGTCACGGCTTTTACCCATGGGGTAAGTCGGGTTCCTTCACATGTCCTGCAGGGCATTTTGACAAAATAGTCCGGGAAGGTGTCTTCATCGGTTTCCTCGTCATCCTCAAAGCGATACTTCTGCTCTTCAGTTGGAATGATGCCGTGAAAACGGGCGCGATATTGCCGTCGTTGCTTTCGCCCTCTGTGTCTACCTGTACTGGGGGTGGTAATCGTAAGAATATCGTCCCCGGTGCCGTAGAGAATGGCATGTTGCTGTTCCGGTGTGAGGTCTTTCCAAGGTGTCTCAATATCGAATCCGAGGTGTTTTGCGAGTGCCTCAGCGATTACCTTTTCCTTGAGAGTATTTCGCGTATCAAGAGGTCCCCATAGACTTATGGCACCTTGCATGATGGAAAGCGTCTCATCTGGCACGATCAACCTTGGCAAGATTCCCATTTCCACGCCTAAACCGCGACAATTCTCACACATTCCATCAGGGTTGTTGAAAGAGAAGTGGCGTGGTTCTGGTTTCACGAAACTGATCCGGCAGTGCGCGCAGGTATAATCCTCGCTAAACAGCAGGTCGTCGTCCTCCGTCGCGAATGGAGATCCTTCGCCTTCAGTGGGAACAACGTGGACAAGGAGGCTTCCATCTCCACGCATGAGGGCAGTAGATACGGCTTGCGCAACACGAGGTTCAACTCCCTCCTTGATAACAATCCGGTCAATGACAACATCAATGTCGTGACGTTGATTGGGATTCAAGGTGAGACCGGGTCGGAGTTCGTATATTTCACCATCGATTCGCAACCTCGCGAAACCCGCTTTGCGTAAATCTTCAAGTTCTCTTTGGTGTGCGCCGCGGGAGCCTCTGATAATCGGTGCTAAAATGATAAGTCTGGTGCGCTCTGGATAGTCGATCAGAGCTTGGACGATATCTGCGGCAGTTTGTGAACCGACCTCACGCCCGCATTCGGGACAGTGGAATTGCCCTGCGCGGGCATAGAGGACACGGAGGTAGTCGTAGACTTCTGTTACGGTTGCCACTGTGGAACGCGGGTTATGTCCCGTTGATCCCTGATCAATGGCAATAGAAGGAGACAATCCGACAATTTCGTCTACATCTGGCTTGCCGAGTTGCCCTAAAAACTGCCGGGCGTACGCCGATAAAGACTCGATGTATCGGCGTTGTCCTTCGGCGTAAACGGTATCAATCGCCATCGAAGATTTGCCGGAACCGCTCACACCGGTGAAGACGATGAGTTTGTCTTTTGGAAGTTGGATATCAATGTTTCTGAGATTGTGCTCGCGTGCACCTTGTACAAGAATCGACTCTTCTGTCATTTTTTAATTATTCCTTGCGGTTCGGTCAGAGGGATTAAGACATTCTTGTTTCTTTGCGTATATCTGCCTGCGCCGGTGTTGCAGGCTACAATTTCGGTTTAGTGTTTTTGCTTGGGTGTTTCCCCAGGAATCGGAGTTCCTTCCTACCGAGAAACCTGTACGTCATGGAATAGAGTGCAGTCCAGGTAACGGAAGAATTAAAAACCTATTTTTTGTTACAGGACGCAGTTAAACATCCGCAAAACCGCCTAACTCTTTGAGTTTGCGGGTGTCTTTGCGCCAATCGGCTTTGACTGTTACGTAGATTTCTAAAAAAACGCGAGCATCTAAGAATTTCTCAATATCACGCCGTGCAAGTTCGCCGACCCGTTTAATCAATCTACCGCCCTTACCGATAATAATTTGCTTTTGTGTCTGGCGTTCTGCATAGACAATGGCTCGGATATAGATAATTTCACCCGCTTTATTATTTCGGCGTTTTTCAAACTCTTCAATAATGACAGCAGAGGCGTAAGGAACTTCACGTTGGGTCAGGAGCATAATCTTTTCACGAACGGTTTCGGCGATGAAAAAACGTTCTGGGAGGTCGCTGAGTTGGTCCTCTGGAAAATAGCGGGGTCCGAGCGGTAGGTACGTTTCAATCTGCTCAAGAAGCAGCGGTACACCATCGGCTGTTAATGCAGAAATAGGTATCATGTGTGCGAATTCAAATTTCTGACTGTAGTCCTCAAAAATTGGGAGTAAGGTTGGCTTCGACACGAGATCTACTTTATTGAGCACGAGAATTGTTGTTAGTTTACTGCGCTTGAGACGTTTCAGGATTCTATCCTCAATCTCAGGATCTGGACGCGCGACATCAATCAGAAAAAGAACCACATCAGCATCCCCTAAAGCCCCATACGCGGTTTTGACCATCTCGCTTTGTAAACGGTACTTGGGGTTCATCAGTCCGGGTGTATCGACAAAAATGATTTGATGGGTGTCGGTGGTGACAATTCCGCGAATTTGGTTTCGAGTTGTTTGCGGCTTCGGGGTGACGATAGCGAGTTTTTGCCCTAAAATGGTATTGAGCAAGGTGGATTTACCGACATTCGGCGCGCCGATAATGCTAACGTACCCGGATTTGAAACTTTGATTTTCGTCCATAATTCCTGAAGATAGATGAATGTTGCGATATGTTTGGGTCGCGGAATGTCCTGATGTAGGGTCTTAACGCATGCAAGCAGAACCCGATCTCTCACATTAATAAACTTAACATATATTATATCAAATCGGGTAACCAAAATCAAGGAAAATTTTTGAGAATTTCGTTAGGCATTCTGCTCTTCGATTTGGTGTAATGCCTCGCTGATGTAACGACGAATCCATTCACTCTCGGTGGTTTCCGCTAATGCATTCAGCGGGGAGATGGCTTGTGGATTACCAATTCTGCCCAAAGCAACAATAGCGGCGGAACAGACGGCTCTGTCAGTGTCCGTTATACTGTTTACCAATGCCTCTATTATTTGCCTTGGTGGCGATGAGAACCTCTCTTCGCTAAGTCCCAATTCACCAAGAGCAACAACAGCGGCACAACGCATATCAGCTTCTTCGTCTTGTAGAAACGGGATGAGCACGTCAATAGCACGTTCATCGCGGATATGTCCAAGGGAAGAAATAGCGAAGCGACGGACGGTTGAGTTGTTATCGCCTAAGGCATTGATGAGTGGCGCGACGGCATGTACATCACCAACGCCCCCTAATCCTTCGGCGGCATAAGCCCGCATTTCAGCGGATTCCGATTGCAGTTTTCGTAGTAACACGCGGGTTGGAAGATATCGCCAATTCCTGAGAGGACCCTCTCGATGCGAGAGCCACTTGATGAACTTGCCGATTTTTTGCTGCAAGGACAGATTTGAAGCAGCGTCTACGGTTTCGCGCGCCATGGTGCCACCTCGTCACTATTTTTTTGGACTACGCGACAAAATTATACCACATCTCACAGTTAGATAACAATTTGTTTTTCAGTGAAAGTAGGAATGGATTAGAATCCGACTCTATAGCAACGCTGTCCTCTGTGATGTTTGAACGAATTATATGCCCCAATTTTCCCCATAGGTGAGTTAGGATTCTACAACCATAGCCGTCAATTTAGGGTTTTTCACGGTATTTGGTAGCACCGTCTTTACAAATGCCGCCCCGCTGGAGCTTGGGTCTTTGAGTTAACATATGCTACACAAATGCCGCCCCGATGGGGCTAAATCGGATAAATCGCGAGCCGGAGCTCGCTCCTACAGGGTGTAGCACCGTCTTTACAAATGCCGCCCCGCTGGGGCTTTAGATACACCCAACATTCTAATAGGGACTCTATCTTAATTGACTTATAAGGCAGTACCCAATTCTTTCGCGATAGTGTAGACATCTTTGTCCCCGCGACCTGAAAGGCAGACAGCAATAATTTGATTTTTACCAAGTTTAGGTGCAAGCTCACGCAGATAGGCAATGGCATGTGCGGATTCTAATGCGGGGATGATCCCCTCCGTCTCTGATAGCAATCGGAATCCCTCTACCGCCTCTGCATCGGTAATCGGCACGTATTCCGCTCTACCGGTTTCACGATAATAACTGTGTTCCGGTCCGACACCCGGATAATCTAATCCTGCAGAGATCGAGTGTGCGGGGGTTATCTGACCGTCATCCTCTTGCAACAGATAGCACTTCGCACCGTGAAAGACACCAACACTACCCGCAGTGAGAGGTGCGGCGTGTCGTCCGCTACGAATGCTGTCACCTGCGGCTTCTACACCGATAAGCCGAACAGATTGATCGGCATAGAAGGGATAGAACATACCGAGTGAATTACTCCCACCCCCGACACAGGCGACGACACAATCAGGTAAAGTCCCTGCCGCCTCTAAAATCTGTGCTCTCGCTTCGGCACCGATGACGGATTGGAAGTCTCGAACGATCATTGGGTAAGGGTGTGCGCCGACAACCGAGCCGAGAAGCAGATAGGTGGTTCGGACATTCGTGACCCAATCTCGGAAGCAGGCGTTGATCGCATCCTTGAGCGTCCGCGACCCAGAGTTAACCGGTACGACCTTTGTGCCCATCAATTGCATGCGGAAAACGTTGAGTGCCTGCCGTTCTATGTCTTCCTCACCCATATACACTTCGCATTCCATACCGAACTTTGCGGCGACAGTGGCTGTTGCGACGCCGTGTTGTCCAGCACCGGTCTCGGCAATGATGCGTTTTTTGCCCATCCACCGCGCGAGGAGGATTTGACCGATTGCGCTGTTAATTTTGTGAGCACCTGTATGGTTGAGGTCTTCCCGTTTGAGATATATTTTTGCGCCACCGAGTGTTTCTGTTAAATGCTCGGCGTAATAGAGTGGGTTTGGTCGCCCGACATACTCACGGAGGTAGTACTGAAACTCTTGCTGGAATTCGGGATTGTCCTTGAGTTTCATGTACGCTTCTTCGAGTTCTAAAAGGGCGGGCATGAGTGTTTCGGGGACGTATCTGCCTCCGAATTGTCCGAAATGTCCTGTCGCATCAGGAAGTTTTTTAATTATACCTTGCGGTTCGTTTAGATGGACCTGGGATTGCATATTCATCTCCGTATATCTGCCTGCGCCGTTGTTGCAGGCGACAATCATGGAATGTAGAGGGAGCAGTAGCCATGGTCAAAAACTTGCGCGGAGGTTCGATTGTTCTAAAACAGATGGGTTCACGACGGATTCCGGCAGTTTTCCGGTCAGGACTTGCACGACACACGTGGCGGCGGCAATCTCTAAGTCAAGAATGGATTCTTCTGACATAAAAGCGGCGTGTGGTGTAACGACGACGTTGTCGAGGGTCAGCAGTCCTTCGTTCTGTTCAGGGGGTTCTGTTTCCAAGACGTCCACACCTGCCCCGGCGATATCAGCGTTCTGAAGCGCAGTAGTGAGCGCAGCAGTGTCTACGATACCTCCACGCGCTGAGTTAATCAGATAGGCCGTCGGTTTCATCGCCCGAAATTCTGCCGCCCCAAACATGCCCTGTGTTTCTGGTGTCAGTGGCGCATGGATAGTGATAAAATCAGAGGTTGCGAGGAGTTCTGAAAACGAAACCTTTTGCGCACCGGACTGCTGAATTAATTCAGGATCCGTACGCGGCGAACAGACGTTGATTGTAAATCCAAACGCCTTCGCTTTCGGCACAATTGAGCGTGCAATCCGTCCGAAGCCGACGACACCGAGCGTTTTACCTCGGATCCTACGCATCGATGGTCCGATATTTTGCTCCCATCTGCCTCCTTTGACAGCCCGATCATAGCGCGAAATTTTTCTCGCACACGCCAGCAGCAACCCCATCGCGTGGTCCGATACCTCATCGATACAATACGCGGGGACATTGGTGACAACGATGCCGTGTTCTGTAGCAACTTCCACATCAATGTTGTCTAACCCTATACCGCAACGTCCGATAATCTGACAATTTTCAGCGGCAGCGATGACAGGCGCACGAACAGGTTTCCAACAGGTAAGGATGCCGTCCATCGTAGGAGCAAGGGTTAGGAGTTCTGCCTCGTCGCCAGTCTCCGCGGCGATGAGTTCCGCCCCGATTTCGGCAAGCACTTGTCGTTCAGGTTCTATAGAGGGCCAAGCGTAATCGGTAATGAGGACTTTCCAGTTGTTTTGCATATTTTTCTTTAGTGTTACAGGATCGAAAAACGCGTCTACAAGAAGACCTTGCCGGGGTTCATCAAGTTTAGTGGATCCAAAGCATGCTTGATAGCACGCATTAACTCAATTCCTGCCCCGTGTTCCTTTTCTAATGCCTTTCGTTTGCCAAGACCGACACCGTGTTCACCGGTGCAGGTACCTCCCATCTCTAAGGCGATGTCTACAATCTGATGGCTGAGGTGTTGTGCCTCTGCCAATTCATCCGCATTATCGGCTTCAAGCGGGAAGACGACGTGAAAATTCCCGTCTCCAACGTGCCCGAGGAGGGACGGAACAAGGTCTGATTTCGTGAGGAGTGCTTTCGTTTTGGCGATACACTCGGCGAGTTCAGATATCGGGACACAGACATCGGTGACGTAGCCGACGGAACCGGGACGGCGGTTCAAGGCGGCATAGTAACTATCATATCGGGCTTGCCAAAGGCGTTTGCGTTCGTTTGCGTCTGTTGCCCACCGAAAATCACCCCTGCCGTGTTGTGCTGCGATGGTCCCAGCAATCTCAGAACTTTCTGCGACAGTGTGTTTGGAACCGTGGAATTCAAAGAAGAGGGTCGGTGCGACTTCATACGCCAATCCCGCATATTTGTTGACGGCATCCATCTGGAGTTCATCTAAAAGCTCAATACGAGCGATGCTAACCCCTGTACCTATCAGTTCAATAACGGTGTCTACTGCTGCAGTTACGGTCGGGAAAGCGCAGACGGCGGATGCGACCGCTTCCGGTAACCGTGTCAATTTGAGCGTGATTTCAGTAATGATCCCTAATGTGCCCTCTGAACCGATGAAAAGACGTGTGAGATCGTAGCCTGCGGCAGACTTTCGAGCCCTACTCCCCGTCCGGACGATAGCACCATCAGCAGTAACCACAGTCAAGCCGAGGACGTTATCGAACATCGTGCCGTATCGGACGGCACTTGTACCGGATGCCCGCGTCGCTGCCATCCCACCCAGTGAGGCATCTGCTCCCGGATCAACAGAGAAATGGAGCCGTGTACCTATCTCCGCGAGATGCGTGTTCAATTGCAACCGCGTTACCCCTGCTTGGACGGTGGCATCTCTGTCGTCTTGACTGACGCGGAGGATCCGGTTCATCTCGTTCAGTGCAATGCAGAGTACGCCTTCGGTTGTGACGACAGCACCTTCAACCCCCGTACCCGTGCCGTAGGGGACTATCGGCATCTTATATTTTCTGCAGATTTTGACAATTTCAGCGACTTCAGCGTTGGTTTTCGGGAAAGCGACGGCATCCGGGAGTGCGCCACGGTGATAGGAGGCATCGCGTGCGTGTGCGTCCCGGACGGCACTATCCGTGCTGAAGCGTTTTCCGAGCAGTGTATGGAGTTCTTTATGGGCGTGTTTTAAGTCTTGCTGGTTCATGCTATGGGTATTTTAGCATAATTCAGGGGTAATGGCAAAGGAAAAGTGTTAGGCCTCTTTGTTCTCCGTGTGTTTTCGTAATTGGCGGGTGTCTTCTCTGAGTTGGTCGGTCAAGGTTTTCTGGGTGTCTTCAAGAGCGTTGACTTCTTGGGGTGTGATATTGAGGGGTTCCTCTTGTTGGTTGACGGCGTTGCATGCGGCGATGGTTTTGAGGATCTGGGCGGCTTGGGTGATGTATTTGAGGTCGCGCTTTTCGATGACGAGTTCCTTTGTGAGACGGTATAGAAATTCCAATTCGAGGATGAGGTTTTCAGGGAGGCTGAGACTGGCACTGCGGTAACTCGCGAGGTATTGTTCACGGGCTTCGTTGAAGAGGGTTCGATATTTCCGTGGGAACTGGGGGTGTGTGATGTTGAGTCTGCAGAAGTTATTTGCGCACTTTCCTTTGAGCATCTCATTGTAGCGATTGATCCGTGCGATGATCATTTCCCAGTTTACAAATACCTGTCTTCTTTGTTGGATGCCTTTTTTGTTGTTATGATTTTATACAAATCGCATTGATAGATGTTAGGTTGGTGGCCGTTTAGGTAATGCTTTTCAGTAAAGTGTTCCTTTTTCCGTAAGATTTCTTCTACAAGTTCTTTTTCGAGTTTATCTGCGCTGTCTTCGAGGAACGCTTCGGCGATATGGGGTGCAAAAACAATCATGAAGTTTTCAAGGATCTCACTGGATTTCATAAAACAGGCGTATCCCTTAACGACGAATTCTTTGTGTTCTTCTTGGAGTTTCATGGCAATTGCTCCTTAAAATGTTACGTTTTTATAACATTTTTAAATTGGTATTTCTGTATGGATTTTCGGTTGACAGCCCAGTGGGGACGTGGGGTTCTTGGGTGTTTCTCGGTTGCGATTTCGTGTTACAAATTAGGAAACCCAGTTGGAAAAACGAGCCAGGGTGACTTGGAACAGATGGAATCGGAAATCGCTCCTATAATGGAGTGGAGTCGATATCCGAATCTTGGAAGATTGGTTTGAGATAGGCGGGATCGTCAGTGCGGAAAAGGATGTGCCATTTTTCTGCGAAAGTGTTTCTATCCTCGTCCGGATACCTTCCTATGAGATCGGACAGACTGGTTCTCGAAATTACAAAGGCATCCATTTGGACATGTTCATAACGGAGTCGTTCATAAGAGATGTCCCGGAGTCGCTGGAAAAGGGTAAGTTTATCATTATCCTCGTTGATGTCCTCGTGGACCATGCCGTGCGGTTCAATAAAGACGATGCGCTGTTTAACGCCGTCAAGGATCCAGAGGATAAAATCAGGGTAGAATCCTTCGTTCTCATAGAAGCCAACTCCTTTGCCACGACTCTGGTTACGTAAGAGGAAAACCTCTTTCTGACAAGGACGTTTCTGGTGGTGTTGACGGAGGTATTGATTTAAATCTTCCACGAAATCTCTTTCACTGTCTTCCAAGGCAGGGGGAGTGGTCCGCCATAAGTTGTTTCCAATGCCCATGCTTAGGAGGGATCGATAAAGATGTTCTTCGTTGGTTAGGAGGGGTTGATAGAGATGACGTTCGTTATAGACATTCGGTAGAACGGTTAGGCTGGGTCCATATATCTCTTCACTTTCCATGAGATTTTCAATCCGTGGTTGAATTTCCTGCGCTTCGGTTCTTGGCACATGAACAATCCAGTCGGGAAAGTTGTTCTCATCTTCGGTTTCCTCACCTAAGCGGCGTATCCGAATCCTATCATCGTTCCATCGTTTTTGAATAATACGGTAGTATTTAGCAATATATTTTCGGAGAAGCGTAAGGACTAATTCTTCTAAACGTTCAAGTTCTACTGTTGATGTCGGGACGACTTCGGATTCATCCATGACGGTAAGTTTATAGACGGGTTTGTTCGGGTTGAGGATCTCCTGAAGAGTAGTGGTATCAAAGATGAGGTTGTGGTATCCCTTTTCGTGTTTATATGCTAGGAGTTGCAGGTAAATTTTTTCCCAGTCTACAAGCGCTAAGCTTGGTTCTGGAATGTAGGTGGGAAGCGTTCCTTCGGCGTGTTCAGTATGGATACCGCGCTGTGAACTGCTTCCAACGATGCCAATACTTTGAGTGGTGTGAGTAATAATTGTGCCTGTGAGTACTTTAAGAGGTTCGCACTGCCCTTTCGCCCCTTCATGGTAGGGAGTAACTTTCGGGATGCAAAGCCGTTTCTCGTGGTAAACATCGTTTCGTCTGATT
The DNA here is from genome assembly GCA_012271015.1 of Candidatus Poribacteria bacterium. Lineage (GTDB taxonomy): Bacteria > Poribacteria > WGA-4E > WGA-4E > WGA-3G > WGA-3G. The sequence goes on from JAAXHD010000123.1 coordinate 84,226, forward strand.
TCAATTGTCAGTTGGATAGGTTCATCAAGTTGTATGCCTTCGCGCAGGAGGTAATCTCGGAATTGTGCCATGAAGTTGGCACGGACAGCAAAAATGTTCAACGTTTCCAAAAGAGGGAGGTTGCGCGGATGCTCGCCATCCAGGGCAGCACTGCGTCTGAGACTCATGTTCTTGCCACGTAAGCGGACACCCCTACCGAACAATTGAATAATCTGGGAGCCTTCCTGCCTGCCGATGTTGAGCAAACCCATGGCGGTGACGCGCCAACTGTCCCATCCTTCGATGAATTTTTTTGCACCAATGAGAATATGAATTGAACTATCGGATTTGTTGATGTCATTGAAAAGGCTTTCCGTGAGTACATCTTCAGAATCTGTTTCAATGCCTGCATCATCGTTTTCAACGAGTTTTTTGAAGGCAGCGGTATCTCCAATGTAGATAAGACCAAAGTTTTCCCTGCCGTGAGTGGTTTTCAATGCGATCTCACCCTGAGCGTTTCGAACATCTTGTAGGTGTAACGCGCCGCTTGTGTTGGTGTGGAACACCTCGTCAAGAATGCCAGTATAGATTTGGGCTGATGTCTCGTCGAAAGTTTTGAGATAATTGAGCCGAGTGTGGAAGATATCCGTGTCGTTGTCATCAGATAAGCCTGAATTGCCATTAATAATTTTCTCAATAGCGTTAGTCGCCCAATTTTCTTCGTTTTTTACGAACCAATGCAGGAAACGGATGACATTGAGGACATCAGAGCGGGCGCGGCGGTTTTCGGTATAGACAGCGTTGACTTTACTCCCCACAAATGCCCATAGCGGAGAGTCCAATCCATAGGCACGAACAGCCTTGGTGTTTTGTTTGAAATAGCGGCGTTGCTCGTAGAAGGTGAGTAGATTGGCTAAAAGCAGCATCTCAGTTTGGGACTCTTCATCTTGGCGAACGTTGAGGATGCGGAAGTTTTTTCCGTAACCATCTTCGTAGAAATACCGGTAGGAGTAATCAAAGACGATAGCTTTTCCGTATTCCTCGACGAGATCTGCATTTTTCGCGGCGGTGAGTGCCTGCCCGAAGGTGGCACTGTATTCAAAAGTAAAGCCGGTTTCGCCGAGTCTATCGCGGATTTTGCGCCAGACTTCGCCGCCACTCCCCTTATGTCCTTCATCAACAAGAATGAGATTGTTCCCCTCAAAAGCCTCAACCGGTACACTTTCGCCTACACCTGTCTTTTCTTCCACCACCTTTGTGATTTCAATGACTTGCACAGCATCGTGATCACGAGCGTTCCGATTGCCATCAACGTTGAAACGTTGGCATCGGATATCGGAGTTTGTGAGTTCACGGATATGTTGTTCACTTAAGCCCTCGTTGGATGTGATAAGAACAACATGGTCCAATTCCTCTTTGCTGTAGTGGAGATACTGATGGTAGTTGATGTGCATGATGAGGGTTTTACCGGCACCCGTTGCCATCCAGAAGGCGAGTTTCTCAATATCTTCATTTGTGAATAGGGTGTCCATAGCATCGCCGGGGGCTCTCGCATCGTTCTGCGTTTGGACAAAATCGTTGAGTTGGCGTAAAAATTCACCGCGTCTATTGAGTTTCCAATCTAAAAAGATTTCGGTATAGAGAAGTGCTAAGTATTGAAAATAGCGGAGGACAATTGGCTGTGTGCGTCTGCTGTTTATGGCGGACAAGTGCTGTTTGATATTCGTATCATAGGTTGGGAGTTCGGCTTCGATCTCTGGTTTCAAATTTGGGCGGGACATCAGAAATTTGCAGATTGCGGAGTGTCCATCTGGGGTGAATCCCTCTTCTTCGTTTTTGACATCGTTGAGGAGAGCCCGCGTGGTTTTATACCCGAAGAGGTCATTGAGCCACGCATGAAGTATGAGGTGATTGTCAAGTTGGCGTTGTGAATTGTTTCTGGGCATGGCAGTTTTCTGCTGCAGATTTATTGTGAAAACATTAATCGTTTGAAGAGCGGATCTAAAGATTCTGCTTCTGGAACAATACTATCTGTGTTAACATAGACCTTGTCCGCTCCATCTGTGAGTTTGTGCCCTTCAACAAAGAAGAAATCTCGTTCCCAATCTTCTGGGCCCCAGCCTTCAGTATCACGCCAGATAATGATGGTAGTTTTTTGTCCGACTATACCGCGGTAGATGAGATAACGTCTATCATCATCATCATACAAGCATTGGCGGGTTTTGACTGTAATTCCAAGAAGATAGTTAAAAGTTTCGGGCAAGTCCACAGTCTGTGTCTGCGTCTGTAGACTTTCAGCGATGTTAAGTCGATAGTTAAACGGGTTTTGGAGTTTAGCAACGTTCAAAAATGTTGGACTTTCACGAGTTTCGCTACCGAGTAGGTAACTGAGTAGCGGCTCCTCAAAGAGCGAGTTTTCGCGTTCGGTGAATTCAACGTTATTGAGCGCATCTTCATAGGATTCAATACGTTGGTATTTGATGGTGTGGGAGAGACGGGAGTCGGGGTTAGAAACCCCTCCTACAAAGACAGGTTTCGCATCTTTCCACTTTTCGGCATAGACGGCTTTTTTGATACGTGGTTTGAGGACGGTGTCGAAATGATCTCCCATTTCAATGAGGATGTATTTACGATTGCCATTATCTTTACGGTTGAGGTTGATAGTTGCGTGGGCAGTGGTCCCAGAACCCCCGAAATAATCAAGAACGATGTCCCTGTCGGTACAATTCATGTTAATTAGATATTTTAATAGTGAAGTAGGTTTAGGATAGTCGAATTTATCAGTGCCGAGGGTTTCTTCTAGTTCTGTGTTTGCGTCTTCATTGGTTCCTACTTGACATTCTTTTTGTGTAATTAGATTTGAGGGGACTTTAACTCGTTTTTGCTGATTTCTTTCGTAACGGATAGAAAATTTATCACTCTTTATGTGAAAGAGCGTTCCAGCTTCAATTTCGTTTTGAACAGTTTCCTGCACCCATTTAAATCTGCCTTCCATAATCAGGTTATTTAGAAATTGGCCGTTCCTCACCTCTATTTCTTCAACGAGTTTAATTTTGCCATACTTTTGGGCTTTATAAATACCATCTTTAAGGTTAACCCTACGAAATGCGTCTTTTGGAAACTCAAGCTGGCGAATAGTATTTGCTTCATTGAGTAACGGCATATCTCCGCCTTCTGTCTGTCCACCGAAGAGATTCAGCTTTTTCGATTTCCTATAGCAGATGAGCGGTTCCATTTTTCTTCTAACTGTTTTTGATAGACTTGGAGGAGTAGCGGTCCGCATCCAAAAGAATTGTGCAGTAAAGTTCGACTCTCCAAAAATCTTATTCATTAACATCCGTAAGTGATGCACTTCATTATCATCAATTGATATGAAGATCGCCCCTTCTTGGGATAGCAATTCGTGTGAAATTGCAATTCGATCTGCTATGAAGGAAAACCAACTTGAATGTTGATAAGAGTTTTTGTAAATAAAATCAGTCCCACCCGTATTGTAAGGTGGGTCAATGCAGATGGTTTTTAGGGATTCACGATATTTCTTTGTCAGCAGATTTAGTCCTTGGAAGTTTTCTCCGTGGATTAACAAGCCATCTGTTTCGTTATCCAGATCGTCAAAATGTGACAGGAGGCGATCTATGAAATCAGAACCAAAATGACAGGTGTCTAAGACGAGGTTTGGGTTTTCTTTGAGAAAGTCAATGGAGGGCGGTTCGGTATAGGTAGAATTAACGAGATCAGCATCTATTTCGTGAATAGCAAAGAGACGTTTCCACTCTTCAAGCTGCGCAGTGTTTTGGACAATTTCAGAATAGAATTCTTCTGGAACTTGGTCAAGTGTGAGGCAGTAGTCGGTGGAGAGGACGAACTTCTTTTTAAGCCAGAGTGTCTTTTGGAATTCTTCAATGTGGGAGAGAAAATCAATGATTTGGGTGGCGATGTGGTGAACGAGTTTCGCGGTTTCAAGCCAATTATTAATATTTGTTAAACAAGGATTTACCCCCCCCCCCACTTTACTGATGTTAAGTATAAACTCAGAAAGTAGAAGAACTTCGTTTTTGATATAGACATCAAGTTCGCGGGCGAGGAACTGATTCAGGCCCTTATGAATGAAGAAGTCTGCAGTGTTGCGGCGTGTGTAGGTGCGGAGGTGTTTTTTGAGAGTAGTTTCACCTTCCGTTTGGTGTTCTAAAGCAGATAGGGCATTGTAATGACCTGTTAGGCATTTCATGATTTCAGGTTCAACAGCTTCAAGGATTTTATCCTGCTGTTTTTGTCCGCTGTAGCGTTTCTTTTCTGCATCGGTGAGGGGTCGGTATTCAAAAGGGATGCGGATTTCATCAGTTTCCGATTTATAGGTTGTCTCGGCAGATAGAGGCACGAAAAAACGTTTCGTGCCTTTGACGTTATCCTTTTCAATATCTACATCACGAAGGTCAAAGGTAACGGTAATACCTTGGGATTTGAATCTGTAGGTAGAGAAATGCTCGCCGCTTTTGACATAATATTGGTCTCGGTTTGCCCAGTGGAGGTAGACTTCCTCGCCGTTGTATGGAACAGCGTAGCGTTCAGTCTGCGAGTAGCGTCGGCGCGGGATGAAGTCGCCATTATCGTAGTAGCGGGAAAAGAAGGTATAGAGATGGTTAAAGACGGCATCTTCTCGCTGGTTTCGGGTTTGCGGGGAGCCGATTTGTTCTTTTGCCTCCAGGTATTTCTGAACAAGAGGTGTTGCTTTGTATGTTTCATTGATTAGGTTTCCGTCGGCATTTAGAACTCCATCGCCAAAGTTTTGGCGAATCTGTTGTGCAAGGTTCTCCATTTCTTGGTGCTCAGATTCAATATCAGTGTTAGCGTCAAGTGCCGTGTTAACGATAGTAGGAAGTTCTTCGTCGAGGAAGGCTTGGATTTGATCGCGTCGATAGTTGATGATACGGTAGATACCGAAGTCGAGGTCGGCGGCATCTGCGCGGAAGAGTTGTTGGAGGAGAGTTTGTAATTTTTGTTGGGATGTTTGCATATTTTTTTAATAAAGCGGAGGCACTCAATTTTGATTGCGTGCGTTTATTTCCATCAGTTTTTCGCGAGCCAATATTTCAAAGACCGGCATCACTCTTTCGACGAGTTCGTCGTATCGTCCAGACAAGCGATCATGTGCTGTCTGTAGAGCTTTTAGTTCGCTTGTAACCGCATCTAACGCGGCGCGGAGGGTTGCATTTCCTTCCTGAAGCGTGTTATGCTGATCCAGCAGGATACTCTGGGATTCCTGAAGCGCGTTATGCTGATCCAGCAAGGAATTATATCTCCGATCAGCCGTGCTTTGGAAAGTTATAAGTTCCTGCTGTAGGGTGCTGTGCTGTCCTTGGAGGCTTTCATGTTCTTGCTGTAGGGTGCTGTGCTGTCCTTGGAGGCTTTCATGTTCTCGCTGCAGCGTGATGTGTTCCTGTCGTAGGCTTTCATGTTCTCGCTGCAGCGTGATGTGTTCCTGCTGCAGGGCGTTGCATCGCTTATCTAATTCCTCAGAGAGTGCTGTGTATCGATCGACCTGGTTTTTCAACCACCATAAGCCGATAATACTGATACTCAGCACACCCATGTCTATTAAGCTGATAGTTGCCCAACTGAATTCTAAGAGTCCCATTTTTCCCTTTGTGACTTATGTTTGTAACTGTTTCGAGAAGGCAGGTTTTTGCGTTGAGAAAAGTATAGCACTTTTATTTATGTATGTCAAACGTTTTTCTGAATGGGCAGGGTCATTTTGCAGTGTTTTGACAATAGCAGAAAACGGAGATTACGGTGTTGGAATTATAGTATCGCGGACTTCGTTGACAATGGCATCGGGTTTTATGCCTTCGCCTTGTCCCTCGAAGTTAAGAAGGATGCGGTGACGGAGGGCAGGCAGTAACACGTCATCGATATCTGAAAAGGCAACGTTGTAACGTTCATCGAGGAGGGCATTGATTTTGGCGGTGAGTGCTATCGCTTGGACGCTCCGAATCCCTGCACCGAGATGGACATAGCGTTTAACAATCTCCGGTGCGTCCTCAGAATTCGGATGTGTACCTCGGACAAGTCGGATGATGTGCCGTTCGACATGCTCAGCAATGATGACCTGTGGCACGAGTTGACGCATCTCGTTGAGCGTCTTGGCATCCGTCACCTTGCCGATAATGATCTCAGCACCGGATGTGGTGCGGTGCAGGATTTCGACAATCTCATCTTCACCCGGAAAGTCAATCAGGAGTTTGAATAGAAATCGGTCAAGTTGCGCCTCTGGAAGCGGATAGGTGCCTTCCATCTCCAACGGGTTTTGCGTGGCGAGTACACAAAAGGGTTCCTCTAATTTATGGCTGGTACGTCCAACGGTAACAGTCCGCTCTTGCATCGCCTCAAGGAGCGCGGATTGCGTGCGTGGCGTGGCGCGGTTAATCTCGTCAGCGAGGATGAGTTGAGAGAAAATGGGTCCCTGTTGAAATTCAAACTGTTTTCCGCCGTGTTCATCTTCAACGAGAAGTGTTGTGCCTGTGATGTCGGAGGGCATCATGTCCGGCGTAAACTGGATGCGCTTGAAGGAGAGGTCGAGTGCCTCGCTGAGGGTATAAATGAGTTGCGTTTTGCCTAAGCCAGGGATGCCTTCAAGGAGGGCGTGCCCGTTGGCAAGTAAGCAGAAGAGTACACCTTCAATAATAGCGTCTTGACCGACAATGCGTTTCTGGACTTCGGCTTTGACATTGTAAAAGGTTTCACGGAACTGCTGGATTTGGGTTTCTAAGTTCATGTCTTAGGTTGGTGGAATGGGCGGGTATGGGGACCCGCCCAAACGAGATGAAACGGGCAAGAGGTATTTTACCAGTTATCCCTGGTAACATAGAGAGAGCGGTTTTCCATGGGGAGCGTAATGTGCTTACCGCCGAGTCGATGCGACTCGATCATACCCATAAGTGTCTCTTGGCTCCGACGCGCTAGGTGAACGGGTCCTTTGGTCTCTCGGTCTTCGTCGAGTGCCTCGGCGATGTCGGTAATCCCCATGACGGTGCCTGTCGCGCGGGATGTCTCTGGGAACGGCACTTCTTCAAAGAAGCTCCCGTCCTTTTTGCGGAATTGGATTTCTCTACTATTGTTTTGTATACGGATCTTGCCACCGGTGCCACAGACCTCATATTCGGGTCCAGTGCCAGCGGTGTTATAGCCGTGGACCCCGTTGGCATACCGGATGTAACCACAAGCAATACCCGGATCAACGTTGAGCCGGTTACCGTCCCAATCCGAATCTTTGCATATAATCGCGCCCACCACGAAATCTACCTCCGGGTCCCCCGCGAGGAAGAGGAGCATGTCTGCGGCGTGCGTCAAGCCCCAGAGGGCGGAACCGGCTCCGTATTGGGCGATAGAGCATTGGACATCGCCGATTTCGCCGGCATCCACGAGCTCACGCACTTTTCGATAGATCGGCATATAGCGGCGCTGCGTTCCGTAGTTGAACTTGACACCGTGCTTTTGAACGATGTCTACCATGATGTCTGCTTCTTCCATAGAGCAGCAGAGCGGTTTTTCACAATAGATACCTTTGACCCCATTTTCGGCGGCGAAGACAGTCATGTCGGCATGTGGTCCGGGACGCGTGGCGATACAGACGATGTCAGGTTTTTCCTTTTCGATCATCTCTTGGTAATCTGTATAGGCGCGCTCGGCTCCATAGCGTTGCCTGATGGTTTCGGCTTTTTCGGCAAAAACATCTGAGACTGCGACGAGGTCTGTCCGTTCACAGGCGACAGCGGCGGCTGCGTGTGAAAAGGGTTGCCAAATAAAACTATCGTCTCTGCCTTCGACTTCGTCGTCAATGGTCGCGCCCATCCGTCCGCATCCGATGAGACAGGCTTTGTATGTGCGTGGCATAATTTTCTCCTTTGAGAGGCGTTAAGTTAGATAGATTCCAATACCGGTATAGTTTTGAATTACGGGGCATACACTTTCCCGCGCGTTCGGATTCCTCTGATGATGCATTTACGATGTTGCTTGTCTATCCTATAGATAATCCTATAACGTCCAACACGATAACGATATAATCCGGCGTACCGCCCGTGCAATTTGGTTATATTAGGTCCAAATAACGGATTGTTCATTAAGATGTTAAGTGCAGTATTAACTCGCCGCTCCATATCAGCATCAAGCCTACCGTAATCAGCAATTGCCTCATTTGTGAATTGGACTTCAAACGTCTTGCTTAACATCAGCCCAACTTTTGAGTCTGCCGGCCTTTTCATCGGCCTCCGCACGTTCTAAACTTTTCACAATCTCTGCGTTACTTGTCAGTTCGTGTGTTGCATTCCATGCTTCCTTATCGTAGAGATAGTTCATATAATCTATAGCAGCCTTGAGTTTTTTCTTTGGGAGTCGCTCTATTAACATCATAGCTTGTTTCTGCAGTTTTGAATTCTTCATTACAGAACTCCTTAAAGGATAATTTTCTCGAATTTTTGTTAATATGGTATCAGAAGTCTGAAGCGTTGTCAAGTTTGGGATGCGGTTGGGGGATTTAGTCTGGGAAGAGACTAAATCCGTAGCACCAGAACGGATGCGCGTGTGGCATCCGAGGACAACGTGTGGACTTGCGGGACAATGTATTACATTCCGCACCTACCCTGATTGGGAAAAGTCTAAAAATTACTCACCCGTGTAGAGTTTCCCGAAATAGGGTCGATACCCTGCAGGTCCAGGGAAACCGTTCCAGTAATGCGCATCGGCAGGGAAAGCAGCCTCGCCGCCACTCCGAAGCCACGCCATGAGCGCGGGATCGGTGCCACGGCGTTCGATTTCATCAACAGCGGCGGCGTGCAGTTTCGCAACGATGTCGGGATGTTCATCGGCAACATCGTCTAATTCACCGAGTCGGACGAGGCTTGAATTTTCAGGTTTCGTGCCGACCTCTAAACTCCACTCACGATCAAAGATAGTGAAGAGGTTGAGATTCGGATTCTCTGTGCTATTCTCCCACCGCTCAATACTTCCACCAGAGAGTGCAAGCTGCCTTTCACCGGCTTCCCCGTTACGTGCTGGGGTTAAGATGTCGTGTCCTTCAATGCCGTCGGGACGTGCTTCCCCTAAGATATTGAGAATTGTCGGGAAGAAGTCCTGCGGTTGGACGATGACGTTACTTCTCCCTGTATCTCCTTCGGGAAGCCGAATAAAGAGCGGGACATGTGTCTCCTGCTGACGGACAGGTTGTCCCTTGCCGAACCTGCCGCGTTCACCGACATTTGTCCCGTGGTCAGCGGTGAAGATGACAGCGGTATTCTTGTCAAGCCCCGTGGATTCAAGTGCGTCAAGAAATTGTCCGAAGCAGTGGTCCATCCATGTCGTTTTCGCGGCGTATTGCGCTTTGATGTGCTGTTTCGCTTCATCTGAGAGCTTCGCATTACCCCTTGCGCCGAGACTGCGCGGATCAACGCGTCCATCGTAACCCGGGCGGGTATCGTATTTTTTCATGAACTCAAGCGGTGCATCCCAAGGTTCGTGGGGATCGAAGCAGTCTACCCAGAGGAAGAAATTGTCTCGCTTAGCATTGTCTTTGAGGAATTGCGCCGCGGTGTTGAAGAGTCTTGCGCAGTTCCAATCTTCAGGTTTTTTGCGGTTTCTGTTTGCGCGTGCGTAACTACGAAGCATCCCGGATTCAGCGGCTTTGTCATCGATACAATCGAAGAGAGGTTGATGGGTCCAGTTGTCGGGCCATACTACAGTATCGGAAATCCAGTCTCTGTCTACTTCCGCACCGCGAACGAACGTCCATGCGTGGAAGGGCCAGTCGAAGTTATGCCCACCGTTGACGAGATGCGGTGTATCGTGAATGAGCTGCGTCGCGTAGCCATTTTCTGCGAGTGTCCACGGCAAAGTTTGGCGTTCATGACGAAGCGGTTTCCACGGGTGGATGGGCGCGCCGTATTGCCCAGTGATGACATCAGTCCGATAGGGGATAGTTGGGAAACTGGCGCAGAAAGCGTAGTCAAACGCCATGGCTTCGGAAGCAAACCGATCAATGTTGGGTGTTTCTATCCAGTCATTTCCGTTCGCGCCGATGTAGTCGTAGCGGAGTGTATCAATAACAATATAAGCGAGATTCATTTTTTTAATTTTCCTTTTCTTGGCTTTCGGCTTTCAGGTCGCTGCGCTTTCGGCTATCAGTAGTGTCTATGGTAGTTGCTGAAGTTTTGTTCGCCGCAAATGCCTCTTGTCCGATTGCCGATGGCTGACCCCCGATAGCCAACGACATTACCACTTCGGAATTGCACCGAGTAAGAGCTGCTGTTGAGGTGTCCCCTCTTCTCGGAGTTTCGTGACTCGAGGACCGTCAAAGGGTTCGCGAGACTTCATCCACGCGTTCTGATAACACATGAGACAGACACGTCGACGTTGTGACGAAGTGTTAGCCGCGCCCCGATGCCATGTCCATCCGTCAAACATAACCGCTTGTCCGGGGGAGACGAGCACGCGTTTTTCATCCGGCAATTCGACAGGTGTCGGTGGCGGACGGAAAGGGGCACGGTGGCTCCCGGGTTGGATAACCGTGGGACCGTTCTCGTCGGTGACTTCGTCGAGATAATAGCCGCAGTTAATCTGTGCCGGGAGACTCCCGTAAGGCGTTCCATTCGGCGCAACCGGCCACGGACCATCGCGATGCCAATGCTGATCAGGTGTTCCGGGTTCTGTAATGCGTGCGGTCGCGCTATGGAGTTGGACACAGGTGCCTAATACGGCTTCCATCCGCTTTAGAACGGGTGGGTTGTCCAACAGAAACGCGAACCGATCGTCTTCCTCAAGGAGTTCACCGATAAATTGGCTTTTGTCGTTGCGCTCGTAACTCTCATCGAGCGCTTCTCGCAGCGATTTAATCTGCTCCGGTGTTGCGGCGTTGTCAACGACGAGATACCCCCAATTGAGGAAAAAGTTAACCTCTTGTTGCAGTTGGTGATCCAGTTCGACGTTGAGTGTCGGTGGCACTACACTTGGATTTGCCATCGTTATGCCTCCTTAATTGCGTCGCGGTCGGCGGTTGCCCACTCTTCCCAGCGTTCTTCATCGGAACGGAGGAAACCGGAATTGCACCGGGGTTGAAGCTGCTCGTCCACACCGAGGAGTCGCATGTGTTGATGATTATTGGCGGCTTTCGCAGTCTCCAACAACTCTTGGGTATGTGGACCGGTGTGATGATCGGTGTGTTTTAGCCATGTGAGGTTATAATAGATGCTAAAAAAATAACGTAAATTTCCAGAAGTGTTCGGGGTGCCGGAGTGGATCAGTCCGTTATGTGTGATGACAACATCACCGGCTCCCATGTGAACCAATGTTTCGTCGGGATGCGGGACACTTCGTTGTGAATCTTCCAAGGTAATCGGTTTGCGATGCGAACCGACAATGACACGGAGGGGTCCGTATTCATCCGTTAAATCCTGTAGATAGGATATAGCGTTGATGGCGTTCGGGCGATGATAGGCATCAGTAAAAGGAACGTGTGCCCAGCGATCACGGTGCCACCCTGAGACTCTGCCTTCCGCTTTTTCCGCTTCCATGGATGGAAAGGCGGCAAGCGTGAGGTTATCTAATTGCACGAAGGGCCCCATCACTCTTTCTACAAATTCAAGGATTGTTGGATGTGAGACAGCGGGCCACATCAGTTCAGGTGCCAATTCAAGCGTATTTCCGAACCATGTTTGACCGTCGTTGGCGGCAGAGAGTTCTTGATGTTTCTCTCGCCAATTTTGCATTTGCGGTTCGTCAAAGACTTTCTCAAAGATTGTGAAACCATCGGTTCTATAGGCTTCAAAGTGTTCGTCAAGCGTTGCCATCTTTTAATTATTCCTTGCGGTTCGGTCAGGCGGATTAGATATTCAACACGTTTCTCCGTAGACCTAAAGAAACACCCCGCTGAATGCCACACGCGCATTCAGCGTTGATTCGCAAAAACCCTGCGCCGGTGTTGCAGGCTAACGTCAACGCAACCCACTGAGGATTGCGTCGGCGAGTTCCATGGTTTTAACAGCCTCGTCAAGGTTAGCGGCGGGGAACGAAACTGGCGTATCGGATTTGACACAATCCAAGAAATACCTATTCTGTTCAACAGTACCACCGGTACCTGCTTCGGTGAGTTTATATTGTGTGCCATCACAGAAAACGGTTCCTTGGGAGACACCTTCAAGATAGGCGGAGATGTCCCTGCCGTGAATCTCATAACGCTCAAGGCGTGCGTCTGTGGTATAGTTGGCGATGTGTTGGGCGACACAGCCGTTATCGAACAGAATGAGTGCGGCGTGGACATCTTTGTAATCTGAGATCGTCCGTTGGACGACACTGTGGACCTCTTGGACATCGGCTTCTGCAACGGCGCGGATCGTATCAAGTGCGTGTATGGGTGTCTCCAGAAACATGTTGTCCATCAAGTGTTCTGGAAATCTATTGCCTTGTGCCAATCTGGTGATACTTTTGTGGAATTCGCCGACGATTTGTGTCACAGGACCCCGTGCGGTAACTTGGCGTTTCGCTTCAACGATGATCGGGTGAAAGCGGCGGTTCCAGCCGACCATCCCTTTCGCGCCTGTCCGTTCTGCCGCACTGCGTAAGGCGATTGTTTCCGAAACACTCATGCCTGGTGGTTTTTCCAAAAGCGTATGGACACCGCGTTCAAAACAGGGAAGTGCCGCCTCACCGTTGAGGTGTGCGGGTGTAGCAACAAAGATAGCGTCTAAGCCTTCATTGTCCAACAACGCCTCAATACTCTCGTACCGCGCTGAGACGCTGAACATGTCCGCGGCGTTGTCGCGCGCCGCTTCGACTGGATCGCAAACGGCAACGAGATCCGTGTCGTTAAATTCCGAAAGGATTTTCATGTGACCACGGCCCCTACCGCCGCAGCCGATGACAGCAACTCGTAGTTTCGACATCATTTTCTCCTTCTTATAGTTTAATGTCGTTGGCTATCAGCAGTCAGCCATCGGCAGTCGGACAAGCGTCATTTGCGGTGAACAAAACTTCAGCAACTGCCGCCGGCACTACTGACAGCCGAAAGCGCAGCGACCTGAAAGCCAACACCCAATAATCGGTTATCAGTTAAAGAGATACCTGTGGAATTCAGGCAACACGCAACCGCCACACGCGTTAACCGAAGACCGAAAACCTTTCTGACTAACGTCGGATGTGCGGTGCCTCCATGACTTCTCGCTGCTCAGCGGACATATCCTCAATGTAATCGGGATACGTAACCTCGTGTGCTCCGGTGCCATAAGACTGGAATCCAGGGCTGAACTTGTAGAGCAGTGCGCGTCGTTGATGGCTACCGGTCCAGGGAAGCGTGCCGTGCGTCAAAGTTTCGGTAAAAATTACGGCATCGCCCGCCTTGGCATTGACTTCCAGCACCTGATTCTGATATTGCTCGTACCGTTTCATGCTGCTCGGACACGGAAGGTTTGCTTTGTGACTGCCCGGAACGATTGCCAAACCCCCATCGCCGGGTCCCTCGTCGGCGAGCATGTATTCGACGACGGTTAAACCTGTGTAGATGCGACCGTATTTGAAGAAATAGGCTTCGGAGAAATTCGGACGTTCAATCCCACCACCGTGTAAGGTGCCACCTTCCGTACCTTTTTCCATAGCAATTAAACCCGGACCGTGATCCAGTCGATACTGTTCGCCCAAAATTTCTTCAAGGCAGGGTTTAATATTGGGATGGACGAGTAAATTTCGGAACTGTTCACACCAAGGTTTCTCCCAGGCGAGCATGCCTCCCATGTCCATTCGGTGTGCCGTGCCAGAGAGTGCCGCTGAACCGCCCGCCAGAGAGGTGTCACGTTCTCTCAGTCCTTCAATGTGATGGTCGATGGCAGCGTTGCATTGGGCAACCTCTTCTGCCGTCAATGCGTTCTCGACGATGAGGTATCCAGTCAAATCGAATAGGTACTTTTGATCTTCGTTCATCATTAACTCTCCTGTTACGGCACACGCTGTGTGCCTACTACTGTTCTATCCACTTCCACATTATAGGTGTATCTGTTCGTAGTAGGGAAACCATTCATTGCCCGTCGTAGTATCAAAGGAATCAATCAACTCCAAACAAACCGTAACGTTAGACTGGACAGTCACCTACTTTAGCCCTTTGCTTCGGCAGCACTCTGCGGTCTACCAGTTGCATCCCCTCCGATCCACCGATAGGGGCGTGGATACAGAGCCAAAGATCTGTCCTCAAGTGGGAGTTTAACAGGTGTGCTATTTCGGGTTGCGGAGAGCTTCGCAGCAATGGCAACCTCCAACGCTTGCCGGAGATCCGCGCCTGTAATCCACGGGTGTCCGTCGCCATCAACAGCTGCTAAGAAGGAACGAATGGAGCCTGTCAGGTAACTGAACTCACTCCATGGGTAAGGACTGTAGTTGGGATCAATTCGGACGCGATTGCCGTTCGGGTCGTAGCCTTTGAATATTTCAGGTGGGTTCCAATCCCATCGGACGAGGTATTCGTCCGTCCAAACATCTACGCCGCGGCAGGATGTTGGTGTTCCGAAGACATTGCATTCCAGTCCATTCGTAAGCTGAAAGCGTCCGTTGATGATTAAACCTTCATCGGTTTCTGCGTCTAACACTTCAGGCGGTGTTCCCCATGCCACGATTTCCTCAACCTCAGCATTGGTGAACAGACGTAGTACAGAGATGTGTTGGCATCCACCACCGGAGATCTCACCACCGAATCCATGAACGCTCACACCTCTGATTTCGCCAAATTCACCGCTGTGGAGTCGAGATGCCGCCGCTTGGACTTCATTCATTGCCCGCTGCAAGTTGCCCCCCGCGAATACGATGCCGCGCTCAGCACACACCTCAACCATTGCATCGGCATCTTGTAAACACCCGGCAATCGGTTTCTCAGTAGAGATCCCCTTAACGCCGGCTTCAGCGCACGCAATCACCACATCTTTCATGTATTTCGTGGGTGTGACGACCACGGCAATGTCTGGCACAATGTCCCGCAATAGGGCTTCTACGTCTGGATAAAGCGCGGCAACATCAAAGCGTGCTCCGAGAACATCCCGCCGTTGCAAGTTGGCATCGACAATTGCGACAATTTCTGTGTCGGGATACGTGGTGTACGCCTCGGCGTAGTTCTGCCCCATCCGTCCACATCCGATAATGGCTACACGATATTTGGTGGCACTCATTTTTGGATCTCCTGATTGCGTATGTTATCAAGACTCAAAAAGTGTGTCAAGGAAAAAACGGGCAATCAGGAAGTGTACCATCGCATTAAAAACGCGCTTGTTTTTTTTCGGTGTTTGGATTATAATTGGGCATATTGGAAATTTTTACTTACTCAGTGATTTCAAGAGGACCATCCAACAATTGGATTGCTCTGATACATTGGAGGCGCGAGAAAATGGAAACCAGACAGATCGAAAAACAACTCAATCGCTATGTACCAGACTTAGATGTGCCTTTTGAAGATTTGCAAAAACAGTTAACCGCTTTCATTCAAGCCGAGCGAGAACAATTGAAAGCCCGTATTTTGAAAGGTGAAAGCGGGTTTGCGGCTTGCAAGATTCACACGGAGATCTGGGATGCAGTTATTCAGAAGGTTTACGAGGTAGCTTCTTTTCAGATTCGTGACGAATACCAGAAGCAGATTGAAGTGTTGAAGTTACTTCCAGACTTTAAGGCAGACGACTTAGAAGCAGAATTGGAGGGGTGGAGACCGGATATCGCCCTTTATGGTGTTGGCAGTTACGGTAGAAATGAACTTTGTTATTTTTCGGACGTAGATGTTATTTACACGTCCTCTGTGGACTTAGAGGATATTTACGATGAAAGCACACTCGAACTTATCCGATGGTTCTATGATTTTTTCGACAGTCTCCACTCGGTGATTCCGGGGTTTGAATTCAGCTTTATCTATCGTCCCTTGACGGATATAGCCCAATGGAACTATCAGGACATGACTGCGTTGATCGACATGCGGTTTATCGCTGGCGATGCGTCGCTTACCGAGGACTTTCGGAAAGAGATACACTCCGGGAAATCGGATATTTCGCTTGTGCTGGATCTGCTGAAATCAAAAGCAGATTCTTTTGAAGCATCCGAAGATACAATCTACCTCAATCAACCGAATGTGAAAACAGGAAGAGGGGGTCTACGTACGCTCCAGTATGCACTCTGGATATGCGGTCTCCCAGATTTCACCTCGATCCCAGAACTCTATGAACGCTACGATGAGGGACAACTCATTCCGTCCCTTGATTTCATGTTTAAGGTTCGGAATCTTCTCCATGTTCTCGCCGATTCACCGCACGACGACCTCACCTACCATCCCGAAAAAGAGGATGTACTGCAAACACAGATCGCTCAGGTCCTCGGATTTCCAGATGAAACCGATGAGGGACGTTATGAGTTCATGGCTGAGTATTACGCGATGGCAAAATATCTGCATTTCAAAGCAGAACTGCTGATCCGGAAGATGTTAGCGAATGGAATTCCTATCTCGGATGTGCTCGCGGTGAGGACAGAAATGCTGTATTGCATCGATAATAACTTTGGTGAACTCGATGCAAACGAGCTCTTTATACTGTTTACCTATTTCCAACAGTACGACTTCGAAATTGATGCGTCCCTTTCTACATTCATATCTCGGTACGTCCATGCGTTTGACTGGCGTTCTTTCCGGAACCGGATGGCAGAATTGATGAATATACCGGGAGATGTAGAGAAGACGCTAACACGCCTGCACCGACTCAATATCCTGTCGCACCTCGGTGAAGGTGGGGAACTTTTTGAAAGGGCGATGATGACACGGAGCGAACGGAGCCTTGATCCATATACAGTCGGAAAACATACACTCGTTGCGATTGGGCATCTCGATGAGATTCGTCGGACGGAACCGAGTAGTCCTTTTGGTGGTGGGGGTTTCGGTTCGCCAATATCACCATCTCCGACCTCTGAATTAGAGGATTTCAACACAGCGTTTCGCTCACTCTCAGATCCTGCGCCACTTTATATGGCACTCTTCCTGCATGATATAGATAAACCGGATCCAAACCATCCGGCGACCGGTGCAGAAAAAGCAGAACGCATTGCACCCGAATTTGGGTTCAATTCACAACAGACGGATGATATTTGCTTTCTCATCCGAGAACACCTGACAATGATAGATTTGGCACGCTATCATCATTGGGATGAAAGCACAATTTCCGAATTCTGTAAGAAGGTTAACTCGTTAGAGCGTTTGACGGCTCTGTATCTGCTGACGTATTGCGACTCCAAAGCGAACGGCTCACAGAACTTCAGTCATGTTGTTAAACACAATCTGAAGAGTTTGTACGAAGTAGCTCGGACCCGCTTTGTTGGGCAGGAAGAAACGCAGTGGGGTGCCTTCGCACCTGTTGAAGAGTTTCAGCAATTTCTTCACCACATGCCTGTTTCCTACCGTATCAGTGTCTCTCCTGAAGAGATAGCGATGCATATAAAAATGACATCGCAGGTTTCCGAAGCCGCGTCTATAGAGTCAGAAACAACATCAAGCACAGGGATCGTCCAATTTGTCGATCGACCCGGATTTACTGAATTACACCTTTGTAGTCCGAGCCGCATTGGAAAATTACACACCGTGAGCGGTCTCTTTTTCGCCAACGGTATAGATGTCCGAGACGCGCGCGTTTACACGAAACAGGATACCAACGTTGAACTTGAAATCTATCGGCTTGTACATCAGCCGCCGCATCACCGAGGGGAACCGATGCCTCTTGATGAAGAGCTTAAACGGGATCTCGATTTTGACATCCGTAGCCTCCTCGCAGAGGAAGTGACGCTTGAACAGGTTTTCGAGAGACACTATGTCAATCTCACCGAAACCTGGCAAGTTGACGACGTGAGCGTCGAGACGGCACGTAACTACTCAGAAATTGTCGTCGTCGGTGAAGAAAAAGTCGGATTTCTCCACTACTTCAGCGGTATTTTAGCAAAACTCGGACTGAACGTTGAGATGTGTAAGTGTTCAGGATTAGGTGGACAGGCGATTGACCGGTTCTACGTACAACCCGTGGCGGATCCGAAAGCGGTGCATGCCGATATTATGGCAGCACTACAATCTGAAGACGGTGCGTCGTCCTGATGGTAGCACTTATTCAGGCAAGTTTCCTCTCCCTATAGAACAAAGCGTGTAGCCTGTAATGTAATGGAAGGGTTTTTGCGAATCAACGCTGAATGCGCGTGTGGCATTCATCGGGGTGTTTTTTCAGGTCTACGGAAAGGCACGTCACAATCCAAATCCGCTGACCGAACCGCAAGGAAAATTAAAAACATGAAACAACGGGTCTTTATTACGGGTGCGGCTGGCACAGTCGGCAGCGCGCTCTGGCAAGCATGGGAAAAACAGGATGCCTACACGCTGACCTTGATGGATATCAATCCGATCACAGGGGCAAACTCGCGCGTGGCACAAGCAGATATTCGGGACTACGCAGCGATGCAAGAATTGTGTCGCGATCAAGACGTGTTGGTCCATCTGGCTTATGTACGCCAAGATTCGCTTGGAAAGGTGCCTGGTGAAGTCAGCGACATCGGTGCGTCAATGACTTTGTTTGAAGCTGCACGAGAAGCTGGCATTCAGAAGATTATATATGCGAGCACAAATCATGTTTCAGGATGGAATGAGCGATTGAATTCGCCGCCTCGGTTCTCAACAGGCGATCAATTCCGTCCCGATGGCTGGTACGGTGCAATGAAAGGTATGGCAGAGATCGCAGGAAGGTATCTCGTTGATGCACACGATATGCGATTCATTAGCATCCGTATCGGAAGTTTCAACGGCACTTACGAACCGAGCGGGATACGGCACTGTAGCACGTTGCTGACCCCGCGAGATTGTGTACAACTTTTCGGACTGGCTGTAGACTACGAGGGACCTGTCAAATATCTGATCACGTACGGACGCTCGGCAAATTCTGACGGGTATCAACAGAGCTATCTTGACATAAGCGGAGCGGTTGAGGTACTGGGGTATCAACCACAGGACAATTTGGTTAAAACGCATCTCCGCAGATTTTTGTCAGAATTTTAATTTCCCATCGGCTGTCGGCAAAAGGTTGGACTGAAATGTCTATCTATTTTTAGGATCCACTATGAAATACTGCCAACGCACGTAAGTCCAACCAACGGGCGGACTGGATATAAGGAAAACAGCGTTATTTCCAGCGATGCCCTAAACGAACCGCAAGGTAAGTTAAAAGAATGCGTGAAAATCCCGACTACAACGACCTCTACTACGAAAATACGACTGCCCACTCCCAAATAATCGACATCGTGACAGAATGTGCTGTGCCGTTAGGTGAATTTTCTGTGCCGATTGATTGGGAAGCATTCTTTGGAAACTCGCGCCCAGTAGAAATAGAGATTGGATCCGGGAAAGGGCGTTTCCTGCTTGAAACATCAAAGCGGCACCCAACCGTTAACTATATCGGCATCGAACGGGCACAAAAATACATCGCCTTGACGCAGGAACGGTTCGAAAAGTACATGCGACATTTCGGTGTGGATAGCGCGTCAGGAGCATTCTCAAATGTCCGTCTGGTGTGGACGGATGCAAACTATTTCTTAACACGATACGTGCCTAACGGATCTATTCAGGCATATCATATCTACTTTCCGGATCCATGGCCCAAAAAACGGCAGCGGAAACGACGGATTTTTCGGAATCAAGACTTTCTGTCTGTTCTGACACGCACACTCAATCCGAATGAGGGTAGGCTTTATATTGCAACGGATTATGCGGAATATTTCCAAGAGATTCAGGAGCGTCTTGCCGATTTATCTACCCTGCATCCTGTTAAGACAGACCTCAGTCCAGATCAGGATATTGCAACTAACTTTGAAATGAAGTATGTTTTGGAAGGCAGGGATATCTACCGGGCGGTTTATGAGAGATCAAAAGATGAAGACAGAACAGCGTGACAATCCTACACCTGAATTGTGGCAGTCTCTCCCGAATGCACCGGGGGTTTATCTGATGAAAGCCTCCGATGGTGCTATCATCTATGTCGGCAAAGCGATTCGTTTGCGAACCCGAGTGCGTTCCTATTTTTCGGTGCAGCTTGCAAACCGAAAACTTGCTGTCGAAGGTCGTGAGAAATCCGCGCACGCCTTGACATCACAGATGATGCGGTATGTTACAGAGATCGACTATATCGTCACAGAGACTGAAGTAGAGGCACTGATTTTAGAAAATAATCTGATTAAGGCACATCAGCCTCGCTACAATGTGAAACTGAAAGACGATAAACGCTATCCGTATCTACGTGTGACCGTCAATGAACCCTTTCCCCGTATCCACATTACGCGTAAAGCCGAAAACGATGGAACGCGATATTTCGGACCGTTTGTCCATGTGCGTTCAACCCGCCAGACGCTCAAACAGTTAACGAAGTTGTTTCCCATCCGCACCTGTACCCTCCCTCTCGTAGAAGCCGGGAATAAGTATCGGGTTTGTCTCGATTACCACATTGGACGATGCCCTGGTCCTTGTGCAGACAAGATCAATGTGCCAGACTACGATGAGATTGTTCAGAAAGTGTGCCAGTTTTTAAGTGGAAATACAGATGCCGTCGTCAAAGAGTTAACGGAGCAGATGCAAGCCGCCTCGGAGGCACTCGACTTTGAGACAGCGGCGAAGTATCGGGACACACTTACAGACGTTCAACAGGCAATTACAACACAGAACATGGATAGCGTGTCTGCCGCGGATGAGGATGTCATCGGTATTGCAGCGAAGACTGGTGTGGCGTGTGTGCAACTTCTACGAGTGCGAGATGGTAAACTCCTTGAACGTGAACATTACTATCTCAACGATGCAGACCCAGAATCGCTGACTACCGCGCTAAGTGCCTTCATTTCACAGTATTATCAAAACGCTGTCTTTGTGCCAAAAACGGTCGTTTTGCCGATGCCCATTGCGTCGATGGAACTGATTGAAAATTGGCTCAGTGAGAAACAGGGAAACCGTGTCGGATTGCATGTCCCGAGGGCAGGTAGACTCAGAAAGTTGCAAATTTTGGCGACAAAAAACGCCGAGATCCTCCTAACACAGCGTGAACAGAACGTGGTTTACAGTAGTGGTGTGGAGCCAGCACTCGTCGAACTGCAAGAATTGCTTGGGTTAAAACATCCTCTCCGACGAATTGAGGCGTACGATATTTCCAATCTTGGCGATAGGTTCGCGGTTGGATCGATGGTGGTCTTGGAAGACGGAAAACCCGCTTCAGGTGAATATCGCCGGTTTAAGATCCGTTCAGTTAAAGGACAGAACGATTTCGCGATGATGCGAGAGGTCATCACACGTCGATTCCGTCGTGCCCTCGCAAACGATGAAAAGTTCAATAAACTGCCAGATCTGATGTTGATTGATGGTGGAAAAGGTCAGCTGAGTGCAACACAAACGGCGATGAAAACCTTCGCTTCATCTCAACTCCCTGATATTCCGTTAATTGCACTTGCAAAGCGAATTGAAGAGATTTTCGTTCCCGGTAAATCGGAGCCGATTGTCCTGCGAGAAGATAACCCGACTCTGCACATGATCCAGCGGTTACGGGATGAAGCGCACCGGTTTGCGGTTACGTATCACCGACGGCTTCGCCAGAAGTCGCTGAGTGCGTCGGTGCTTGACGAGATTCCAAACCTCGGTCCGAAGCGAAAACAAGCACTGCTGCGGCATTTCGGTTCAATTGAAGCAATCAGAGAAGCGAGTTTAGATGGCTTGCTCTCTGTAAAAGGGATCCCACGCAGCGTCGCTGAGAACATTCGGAAACATCTCTGATTCAAAACTCGGTGATCTTTCTTACCAGACAGGACTTACGCAAAATAAGGCATTCCGTCTATTACGATGGTAGTATCTGTAAACGCACGTGTAAGTTAGCGACCCGCTACATCGCACAAACTGACAGTTTATGCTACAGTGCGTAAGTCCTATCAGAAAAATTCCTATCAGTTGTTCTGCACGGATTCGTGCAATTCATTTACCGATGTTGCACCAATCTGGGCAGTTTTGAAACCTAAATTGGTTGTTTGTAGGGTAAGTGTGGCGTTCCTGGGTTGGCATGTTATTTGCATTCTATAGACATATCATCCCACATGAAGATTAAGTAATAAATCGGGTAATCCTATATTTTTTGAAACGCGCGGGAATCGCGAGCACAGCTCGCTCCTACAGGTAGAGGTTTAGGGGTCTTGTGCCGCCCAACCCGTTATTTCAAGATTGACGAAGCACTAGGACCATAATCAAAAAAATGCGAGAAAGAAACATCAAAATCGTCACGATACTGCTCATCCTATTGAGTGTCGCGGCATTGCACATAAAACTCTATCGGTTCTCGGAGGTGACACACGACGGTGCGTTACAAGTATTGGTCTGCTTAGGACGCGTCGTTAAGATAGATACCAGCGATGAAGCGGATCAGATCCTGTCCGTCCGTATTCTCTCTGGGCAGTTTCGAGGCGAGACTGTTCAAGTGAACAATATTTGGACGGGACGCGCTTTCGGAGATCGTATACTCCATAAAGGGGATGTGCTATTCCTCGATATCCCGCTCCGCGATCCGATGCGTCCGAAAATTGAGACCGTTTCGATGCGTGAGTACTTTCGAACGCCGTTCCTGCTTTATCTGGCGGGTGCGTTAGGTGTCTTGATGATACTTGTCGCGGGAATGAAAGGTGTCCGCGCGATTTTGACCCTATTTGTCACCGCTTTCGCCGTCCTTTACCTACTGGTGCCGCTGACTATCAGCGGTTACAATCCGATCGCCGTTGCCCTTTTAGTTGCCACCTTACTCACGTTCGCGACTTTTCTCCTCATTACAGGATTTAGTTTCAAGGTAATCTCCGGTGTACTTGGGACGCTCGGCGGTTTAGCGGCTGTTGGAATCTTATCAGTCCTCAGCCAACATGCGATGGCGTTGACTGGTTTGGCGCAAGAGTTCGGTTTCTTGGAACTCGGCCTCGCCTTGTGGCGGACACCCGCCTCACATCACTGGAACTTCACGGGGATCCTGTCTGCAGGCATTATCTTGGGTGCCGTCGGTGCAATGATGGATGTGAGCATGTCTATTTCCTCAAGCGTCCACGAAGTCAAGCAGGTGAATCCGAACATTACCGTCCGACAAGCGATCCGTGCTGGGTTAAATGTGGGCAGGGATATTATGGGAACAATGGCGGATACGCTCATCTTTGCCTACCTCGGCGCGCACATGATGACAATGTTGCTGCCACGCATTGATTTCCCTGAAGTCGGTATCCTCTATCCATTTCTCCGTCTCGTCAACGATGAAGCGACAGCAGTCGCGATTGTCCAAGCCGTCGTCGGAACTATCGGGTTGGTACTTACGGTTCCGATTGCCGCATCGGTTGCTGGATTCCTTACGCAGTACACGAAGGTAGACAAGTCCGAAATTCACGAGGATCTACCGTCCGAGGAAGAATTAGAGGAATTGTTCCGCGCCGACCCGCCGCGGAGTAAAGCCCGAATCGCTGTCCCTATCGCCATGGCTATTGTACTGATCGGCACAATTTTTGTGTACGACCGCACGCATGAACTCTCTGCGACGGTTTTGGAGCAACGGGATGCAGACGGAAACCCTATTAATAAATCGGAATACGCGAAGGGTAAAGTCCTTAGACTGCTTGAATCCAGCGGAACTTTCCTTTTCGAGATTGACAGTCATGCCGCAACTGATCTGGAGAACCGTGTTGTGCCTACAATTTTACGTGAGGCGTTCAGCAGTCATAAAATCCCGCTTTCGGACGAACTCACGGTTTCGGTTAAACCGTGGAAGGACAGTCGCTGGCTCGTTTCCGATACGAAATACGAGCAAACCTATAGTATTCGGGCAGTAGAGGACACTGCAGGAGAGAGTTCCGAATCGCGACTTAACGTCTACGAATCGAAAATCGAACACCATATCCTTGAAGTGGAAATGCTGAGCGGTATGTATAAAGGCAGACGCTTGGTACTACGAAACATTGTGAACCACAATATGCCGTTGCTGAGTATTCCTGCGGAACCGGGAGATGTTATTCTTTGCCGTGTTGCCGGGAACCCTGAACAGATTGGTCTCGTCAATATCGTTCAAGATTACGGTAGAGACCGATTCCTGATTTGGATAGTAGGGGGGATGCTATTGCTAATTATTCTTGTCGGTAGGATGGAGGGGATCCGTACAGCGTGTGCGATGTTAATCTCTGCGGGGGTCATCTACTTTTTCATGCTGCCGTTAATCTCAGGTGGTGCGAATGCGGTGTTCATCGTAACGCTCACTTCTGGCGTCGTGGCATTTGTGTCGCTGGTATTCGTCATCGGTCCGAGCCGGAAAACCTTTTCGGCGGTACTTGGAACAATGGGTGGAATTTTGGTTGCAGGTTTGATTGTCCTGTTTGCGCAGCAACACCTCCATTTTTCCGGGTTAGAGAACGCGATTTCAGCGGACATTGTAGAAGCGACGCGCACCCCCCCCTTCGATTTTGTACAGATCCTCTTGGCAGGGATGCTGATGGGTGTATTGGGTGTCGCTGTTGACGGCGCGATCGAGGTTGCATCAAGTATGGAGGAAATTCGCAGGGCGAATCCGAACATGCCGACATGGCGACTCATCGCTTCCGGGTTGAACGTTGGAACGGATATTCTGGGTACGATGGTGAATACGTTGGTTTTCGCTTATCTCGGCGTGGAGTTGCTGCTTGTGGTTACAGTTACAGCACCAAATCTGGACTTTTTCAAATCACCACCGCCACAGTTGTTGAGCATCGGTGTCGTTTCCGCGGAGATTGTACGGCTGCTCGCTGGCACACTGGGACTCGTTCTTGCGATCCCGATTACGGCAGTGATTTGTGCGTTTTGGAATCCCAAACAGAGGACATAGAGTCTCCACGCTGACGCGGTAGGTTCTCTGCCGAAAACGCCTTGCGTTATCACGCTCACCCTTCTTTTGAAGATGGATGTTACTGCGGGCACCACGCCATCACTGTTCCGAAACTGGCAAATGTGCTGTTTTCACCGCTCGTTAGGATTCGCGACCCTTGGACGACAATCCGTGCGTCGCGGCTCGTGATCTTGTAACTCACAGGGGCATCCTTAGCGATGAGGGGTTCGCCATCCTTTCGCTTGAGCTTATCCAGTCGATAATGCACGGAACGATGTGCTGGCACCTCGAACTCACAGGAGACGTTTTCCAACACGGGATCCTCATAAAGCACTTCAAGTAGACAACACGTCCCTCTATCAGCGGTATTGGAGATACATATAGACTCATGCGAAAAATATCCGCCGCCATCCGCTTCCCATTCCTGTTCCGTCGGGGTTAACGCCGCCATGTAGCCATCGGGAACAATCCAGACATAAGCCCCATCGCCATCTGAACTATAATTTTTGAGAGCATCGGTTATTGCCTCTGGATTGTCACTCACTTTGTCCAGTGAAATCACAAGAAATCGGGAGTGTGTTTTTATCCCGTCTACGAATGTGGTGTGTTTTAACTCACCTCTCACGTTTAGACATAACGTGTTATCTCCCAACATCATGAGGTGACTTACTCCTTGCGAGGCGAGCCAATCGCCGAATGTGTCGTTGAGAAGCGTTGTTAATGTCTCAAGATCCAAGATACTCTGTTTGTAATCTTGAATCGCCGTCAGCAGTTGTCCAAAGTTCATGTATTTCTCCTAAAAAATAACAAAGCTTCCTACACCATCCATCGTTCCCCGATACCGAGGAGCACCATTAACACTTGCAAAAGCACGGTCTCCGCATCGGTGCCAACAAACTGTCGGTGTGTATCAATATAGGTGCCGTAATCGGTTGCCCATTCCCGAAAATAGGTCTCGTACTCCCAACCGCTCTCGGTCTGGTGGAAAACTGACCTGTCTGGATATGGGAGTTTCTGCTTTAAAAGTTGCTGTAGTTGTTCGGGGGTTGGTATCCATATACCTTCGGTGTTTTCTACTTCGGGCTGGAGTGCCTGAATCTCAGGGTGTCGACACAGTTCTAAGTACTCTTGGGAGTGTTGCCGCGTTTCGGATGGATTCATAGGTTTGCGATTAGGTAACTAATTTAGCATTGCCAACTTTGGCGGTGCCGTTCTCAGAGTGTCCGCACTCTCCGCCTTATATTAACGGATATTATAGCGGGCGAACCTTTCAATGTCAATACTTTCTGTTGAGATCACAGAAGTGTTCAGTTCTCCTATAGGAAGGATCTCTAAATCCACAGGAGTGATTATCTGATAACGACCTTCTGCATAAAATAATAGAGTAAAGAATAATCAAACTAACAACACGGACCAGACAGCACCTTAATACCACTGGATACCAGCAAGCACGAGTCATGAGACATGTTTGTTAAAACGCAACCCTTTTTAAAACACAACTCATTGTTTGGGCAGGCACCACGCCTGCCCAATCTCATATTCACGCAATAGCCAAGGGCCCACCGCCGTTGATAAATGCCTCCACACAACAAAATTCTCCTTGCAATCCTACCTTGATCCATGTATAATCTAACATTGTTTCTTCCACTGACAACGTCCGGAGAAAATAGATGCCAGATTTCAATATCAAACCGACACATAAGCCCATCAAAACATACTACGCGGAACTCGAAAAATACGCCCAACACGGTGCAGAAAATGAAGGCACCGTCCGCGCTGCGTTCCAAAATCTCCTACAGCACTATTGCCATCAATCTGACCTCACCCTCCTCTGTGAAAAGACACATTACACGCCAGAGAAAAGACACATAATACCGGACGGTGAAGTCGTTGACACCTACGGTTTACCACATGGTTACTGGGAAGCAAAGGACACACAAGACGACCTTCACATTGAAGCGAGCAAGAAATTTGCCGTAGGTTACCCATCAAAAAACATCGTTATCCAATCCCCGACACATGCCCTCCTCTACCAACACGGGGAACTGCAACTGGACTTGGACATCACCGAACCGAAAAACCTCATTCGTGTGCTTCAGGGCTTTTTCGCATATCAGGAAGAGAACATCTCTGCATGGCATACCACCGTCTCTGAATTCAAAGACACGGTGCCGGAACTCGGTGAAGAGCTGGCAACCCTCATCGAAACGGAACGCCAAAACAACCCACACTTTCAAGAAGCGTTTACCAGTTTTCATCAGCAGTGTCAAGCCTCGATTAATCCGAATCTTTCCATTGCCGCGGTGGAGGAGATGCTCATTCAACACCTCCTCACTGAACGTATCTTCGCCACCGTTTTCAGGAACCGAGATTTCACACGCCGAAATATCATTGCCCGTGAAATTGAAAAAGTCATTGATGTGCTTACCGAACATGCCCTAAACCGCGATCAATTTCTCCGAATTTTAGATCCGTTCTACGTCGCGATTGAGCAAACCGCCGCGACGATTACCGATTTCTCAGAGAAACAGAGTTTTCTCAATACCGTCTATGAGCAGTTCTTTCAGGGGTTCTCCGTCAAGGTTGCCGATACACACGGCATCGTCTACACGCCACAACCGATCGTCGATTTCATGGTGAAAAGCGTTGAGCACATCTTGCAGACCGAGTTTACCCGATCACTTTCGGATAGCGGCGTGCATATCATAGATCCCTTCGTCGGCACCGGGAACTTCATCGTCCGCATTATGCAAGCACTCGACCCTATCTCACTGGAACGAAAATACACCGCCGACCCGCCGGAACTCCAGTGCAACGAAGTAATGCTTCTGCCCTACTATATCGCCAACCTGAATATTGAACAGCAGTTTTATACCGCAACGAACCGGTACGCCCCTTACCAAGGTATCTGTCTGGTAGATACGTTTCAGATAGCAGAGGAACGACAGTTGCACCTATTCACCCCCGCTAACACCGAGCGGGTTGAAAAACAAAAAGAGACTCCGATGTTCGTGGTTATCGGTAATCCGCCCTATAATATGGGACAAATCAACGAAAACGATAACAACAAAAATCGGAAGTATAAGGCGATGGACAAGTTGATTACGGAAACGTATACAAAAGATTCCAAAGCAACGCTGAAAAATAAACTCTCCGATCCGTATGTCAAGGCAATTCGGTGGGCATCGGATAGGATTGGTGAGGAAGGCGTTGTCGCCTTCGTAACAAACAACAGTTTTATTGAAGGCTTAGCGTTTGATGGTATGCGGAAACATCTGGCAGAGGATTTCGACGCTATCTACATTTTGGATCTGGGTGGGAATGTTCGTAAGAATCCGAAACTTTCAGGGACAACACACAATGTGTTTGGAATTCAGGTTGGAGTGAGTATCAATTTTTTCATCAAGAAATGTTCAACGGAATCAGTTCCAAAAGTCGCCGAAATCTTTTACGCTCATGTTGATAAATTTTGGCGCAAAGAGGAGAAGTTTCACCACCTCAATTCACAGCAACATTATCAAAATGTTGAATGGGAGCAGATAACACCTGACAAGCGATATACGTGGCTTACTGAAGGTCTTCATCCTGAGTTTGAAACCTTTATTCCGATGGGGAGTAAAGAGGCAAAAGCAAATAAAAGTGAGGCGATGGATGTAATTTTCAAGACTTACAGCCTGGGAGTCTGCACGAGCCGTGATGCATGGGTTTACAATTTTGATCAAAATGTCCTCACTGAAAACATGAGTAGAATGATTGAGACCTACAACACAGAAGTGTTCAAATGGGAACGGCGAAAAAATCGGAAGGCAAGGGTTGACGATTTTGTAACCTCTGATGATGAGAAAATCAAGTGGACCGATAGGTTGAAACAGGAACTGAAAAGTGGAAGAGTGACCGATTTTTCCAAAGAAAAGGTGAGAGCATCCCTGTATCGTCCGTTTACAAAATCAAACCTTTACTTTGACAGGCTAATGAATCAGAGAGTTTATGTATTCCCTTCTATTTTCCCTATATCTGCCACCGAACAAGAGAACCGAGTGATTTGTGTCCCGAGTGTTGGAGGACGTACTGACTTTTGGTGCCACTTAACAAATGTAGTTCCGAATTTGACGATGACTTCTATAGACGGAAACCAATGTTTTCCGTTCTATACCTATGACGAAGATGGCACGAACCGCCGCGAAAACATCACCGATTGGGTATTAGCGCATTTCCGAACCCACTACCACGACGACACCCTCACCAAGTGGGACATTTTCCACTATACCTACGGACTTTTGCATCATCCCGACTATCGCGAGAAGTATGAAGCGAATCTCAAGCGCGATCTACCGCACATCCCTTTTGCTGAAAATTTCTGGGGGTTTGCGGAAGCAGGTGCGCGGTTAGCAGAACTCCACGTCAATTATGAATCTCAACCCGAATACGATAAACTGGAGCTCGTTCCGAGTCCCGATGTGCCGCTTAATTGGTGTGTGGAGAAGATGAAACTTTCCAAAAATAAGTCCTCGCTTATCTACAACGATTTCCTGACACTTGGCAACATTCCTCCAAAGGCTTTTGATTACCGACTCGGCAACCGTTCTGCGTTAGAGTGGATAGTAGATCAGTATCACATTAAGACTGACAAACGGAGCAGCATCGTCAACGACCCAAACCGTATAGACGACCCGCAGTACATCGTCAAGTTGATTGGGAAGGTGATTACGGTCAGTTTGGAGACTGTGGATATTGTTAGCAAACTGCCGGCATTGGACATAAAATCGTAGGGACACACCGTGTGCTGTAACAGTTATAGGTGTGCCTCGTCTGAATCAGGATTTACAAGATTTTAGGATTTTCAGGACTGTAGGCACTTTGTGCCTGATGACTCCTCAGTCCGTTCGGGACGTGTCTGTATTATCTTGATTTCTTCTTGATTCCCCCGGTCAAATATGCTATTATTCTGTTAAGGTTGATTATAGGGACGCGGGGTTTGAAAATTCTGAAAGCCTCACTCGCAACGTCATTTTTTTAATAATATTGAAGGAAATTTTGTATAGCATTCCATAAATTTTGCGGGGTACTAACCTACGTCTCTGCGGAGGATTTCTCGCGATGTGTTTGGGCTATTATTTTCGCTCTTTCCATGAACAACCCAGAAATTTTCACACCTGAAGAACGAGACGAAAACGAAGAGCGGAAGCGTGAGTTGATTAACCTTGTGGCTTCAGGAGAAGCTATCCTTATAGTTGGTGCTGGCAGTAGCGCGCGTGTGGGCTATATGACTTGGGATGGTCTTATGCAAGCGTTAGAGAATTTAGCCAATAGATTTGGAACTGATCTCGATCAAAGGAGGAAAGATAATCCGTTAGAATACGCTGAAGACATCAAATCACACATTCGCAATAAAACGGGTAACCTACGCAGGTATCATGATTTCCTTTATGACTCATTTAAGCGAAAATCCCCTCCATTTGATGATTTTCACAGGAAACTCGTCTCATTGCCCTTTAGAGGAATTTTATAGTAAAACCTGTAATTACTTTTACACTTTTGGGACATAAGTCGGGAATCGGAGTTCCCTCCTACAGGGGTCGTGAAATAGGGTAAACCTCGTTTTCTAAAATGTAAACTTATTTTCAGAATCCACTATAACAACAAACTACGATCCCGTGCTTGAAGCGGCATTAGGCACAATAGATCACGAATTCGCATCTGATAACTCATTGGTTATTGACGAAGGTTCCGGCGCACGAGTTCATGAATTTCTAATGGCAATGAATAATGATGAAAGAATGATTCGGCGCATTGCACATTTGCACGGGACATTTAATCCAGCAGACAGTATAATTCTAAGTATTGAAGATTACAAGGATGCTTACGGTCTTAATCCCACTGACGAAGCAGATCAGGAAAAAAATGAATCAAAACTTCGTTTCAGGCTGTTGTGGGCAGTTTTAGCAACCCGTAGAGTCGTTTTTATTGGTTTTAGCATGGACGATCCTTATCTGAACAAGATATTAGAAACTGTCAGTGAGGATCTATGGACATGGAACAAATCTACTCACTTTGCCATTATGAGTATTTCCTCCAAAGATGCTGAGATTTCCAAAAATAAATCTGAAACACTCAATAACGAATACGGTGTTAGTACTGTATTCTACGAGGACTCTGACAACTTGCATCGAGGTTTAGATCAGATCGTTGATGAGATTCATGAAGCGTGTACAGTTAAGAGTCAACCAACAGCAGACCAAGTGGATTGGTTGGAAGAAGTGAATCGAAGTATGGAACAAGGAATTGACGATGAAAATTGAGCGAAAGCAACTATTAAACGACTTGCAGGATTTCGCCTCACAGGGGGATGGCGTTATTATCGGCAGTCCGGGAGTCGGAAAAACATACGTGCTGAAGAAACTCCGCCAACGCCTAAAGGCTGCCGGAGCACCCCACCTTCTCTTACGGATCGACCAACTTGGAAATGGCACCACTGAAACTTTAAGGCAAGAGTTGTCTTATGAAGGCGATCTGATTGAAAAATTGGAATCTATCCCTGTTTCAGGTAAGAATGCAATTTTATTGTTTGATGCCTTTGATGCTGCCCGAGATGAACAGACACGTAAACGCTTTCTAAATCTGATCGGACGTGCGATTCAGGAACTCGTAAAGTGGAATATCATCGTTACGGTCCGCACCTACGACGCTATGAAATCACAAGAACTTTTAGATTTGTTCGGTAGCCCTGATGACACTGAATATCAAAGCGAAGGAATTTTATGTCGCCATTTCACAATTCCACCCTTCAATGAAGATGAGATCCTACAAGTTTTTGATCAGATTGGGTGTCCGCAATCCATATACAAAGATGGTTCTCAGGATTTTAAGGACATCCTTGCGACCGCGTTTAATCTCTGGTTATTGGAAAAGATTCTAAAAAGTTCAGATGGGATCCCCGATTTTAGTCAGATTCGTTCTGAAGTCCAACTACTTGGTTTGCTTTGGCAACGGCGGATTAAGAACGAGAAAAGTGAGCACTTTCTGCGGCAAATCGTAGACAAGATGGTTCAAGAACGTTCGTTGAGTGTCAGGATAGATGAGATTGATGATGTGGACCTTGATGAACCAGTTTTCGATAAACTCCAGAGTGATGAAATTTTGACAAAGGTCTCCTCCACCGGGCAACGGATTGCGTTTTCTCACAACATTCTCTTTGACTATGCAATTAGCGTTTTACTCATTGATGATGAACCTCAACATCTCGAAAGATTTGTTACTGGAGATCCGTCGCGACCTCTTTTCCTCCGACCAAGTCTTACCTATTTTTTCACCCGTCTCTGGTATTATGATTCCACAAGTTTCTGGAAGGCTTTCTGGCACATTTTTCCCAATGCCCAATCCGTAGATTTACATCTCGTCGCTCGTTTGATTCCGACAAGCGTCATTGCAATGAAGCCTATGAGATTAAACAACTTCAACTGCTTTTAGAAAAACTACGAAAGGGAGAATCAATCGCAAACGAGGCAATAGCGCGGCTTTTGGAAGCACTTAGGACGCTACAAATTGAGCGTGACGCGCTCTGGATTGATTTTTTCGACCAAGTTTCAGTACACTTAAACAGTGACTTTGCTTGGGATTTGGCAAATCTCACTTCAGACATTCTTGAGCGAGCATCAAAGAGTGAAACATCTATCATAGACGCTTCTGGACAAGTTGGACGTCGATTACTCAAATGGGTGTGGAAGAAAAGAGAAACAAGTGAAGGTGATTGGTATAATCGACTTGGTGGTTATTGGGCAGTTCCGCTTATTGCCAAAACCTATTACATGAATGTTCAAGAATCTCGTGTCCTTCTTGAAAAGGTTATCGAACTGATGCAGGAGAACAATTTTCCAATAACCTTTCTGGCACGTTTGACCGAACATGTTGACAAGATTTGGGAATATGACCCCGAGTTTGTCACTCAAATCTATCTCAAAGTCTTCGCCCATTATGAGATTAGTGATGAAAAGATAATTCGCGGTGGCCCCATTCTACCTATGGCAACCCTTCGCCATCAGGACTATGGGATGTGCCAATACAGGTTAATGAAACATTTACCCAACTTCTTTCAAGTATTACCATTAGTCGCAACACAAACAGTGATCCAAAGTTTGAATTCCTTCATTATTGGCACTCATGTTATCAGAAACCTTCAAAGAGATATAGTGTTTGAAGATGTGGTGGATCAATTCGATTTTCGTGGAAAATTCGCATCTTTTCTGGGAGACAATAGTTATATATGGGACGCGCAAAGGTCATCTGATGAACCAATTGAAATGGCGGATGCCCTGTTTGAATTCATCTCCGAATTGGCCAGGTCAGAAGACGGGCATCTTGATTCACTCCTTGACGTTTTTCGTGATGAAGTGATAGCCGCGTTCTTCTGGAAACGGCTATTGAAGATAGCTTCTCAGTTTCCCAAGATTTTCGCGCCACTCCTCTTTGAACTGTGCATAGCAAAACCGATACAGTCGCACCTTGAAACCTCTTACGAACTCGGTCTGTTTTTAAAAGCCGCTGCCTCTGAGTTTACACGAGAACAACTCCTTCAAATTGAAGAGAGTATCTTGGCAATTCCTGAGGGGACGGAGGATAATCGTGAATCTCTTGAAATGTGCAGAGATCGACTTCTCGCACAGATCCCAATGAATTTGCTATCTACGGATGAGGGAAAGAAAATTCGTGAAGAGATGGAGCATGAAGATAATGTTCCGGATAATCAACCACCAGTTCGTTTCAGGACTTGGTCGGAACCTGTCACTGAAGAAAAATGGCTGCAAAGCCGAGGCGTTGACACAACTACACCGGAAAACCAAAGATTGCAACGTTTTTCCGAGGCTCTCAATAAATTCAGTTCGGATTGGCAAAACAGCGAACCAACTACAGAAGCTGCCAAGTTGATTTTACCGCATTTACAAGAGGTATATGCCGCACTGAAGAACAATACGGAGGCTGACAAAGAAGTAACTACTTTACTCTGGCGTAATCTAACCGGTTGTGTGGCAATTCTTGGACGGATTGCTAATAATCTTGAAAGTGATTTCTTCAGTTTTTGCCGACAAGTGCTTTTAGAAGGTGCAGAACATGAGGAGCCCAAACCAAATCCTGAATACGATGATCAATTCGATGGTCCAGGTTACTCCCCATTTCCACGGCATGAAGCTTCCCGAGGTTTACTCAGACTCTCGTTTCACCAACCTGATACGGCAATATTAGATGCAATTGAAGCACTTGCAGATGATCCCGTACCATCCGTTCGAATGGTAACAGCAATGGAGTTGTCCCAAATTTATGACAAGGCACCGGAAAAATTCTGGCACATCGTGGAAGATAGGGCGATGGATGAAAGGAACCTTGTTGTACAAGAATATCTTTACTTTACATTGACACAGGTCATTGCGGAAGAGAACGAAGACAAGACAACCTGCGTTATGGCAAAGTTGCTTGAGCATACACCGTTGCCTCCAGGAGAGTTGGCTTCATTCGACCCGTTTAGTTTTCTGTTGATGAACTTAGCAATCAGACGCGAAAATTCATGGGCATTGAAAACAATCGAAGATACTTTCTTTAAGGACCCAATCCGGTACTCTAACCTTCTTACTCGCGCTGTATCTCAGGTCATGAAAGATTATGTTGTTCCGAAATATCTTAAAACACCTAACGGATCTGAAAGGACAAAACAAGCTATTGAATGGTTGGAGAAAGTGGTTGATGTGGTTTCTAATAGCCTTGGGGAATTGTATGAAATTCTCAAGGAACGTGAGACTGAGGAAGTAGCGAAACAACTACACAACACCTATAAGGTGATTGACAGGATTATCACGCGTCTTTACTATGAGGTTGCACATAAAAAAGATCAACCTGAAAATCAAACCGAAAAAATTTCGCCTGAGTTACGCTGCGAGTTCTACAATGAAGTCAAGCCACTGATGAAACAGGTTATTGATTTCGCACAAAATCCAGAACACGGATTGATGTTCGCGCCGACGGCACACTATTTCATGCAAGTTCTGACGAGTTTTCTCAGCTGCAATCCAAAAGAGGTCTTACATTTGGCTGAGGGAGTCGCGCGGTCAAGTGAGCAATTCGGTTATACTCTTGATGCCATTGCAGTTAGAGATGTCGTCGAATTTGTTGAGATTGTTCTCGCCGATTACCGACACGAGGTGCGAGATGATGAGGACTGTTTGAAAGACCTACTGAATCTATTAGATATGTTCGCCAAAACAGGCTGGACAGATGCGCTTAAACTCGTTTGGCGGCTTGATGAGGTTTTTCGGTAGTTTATCTTGCGCGTCCTTGGAAAAAACGTGATAACATTCTACACTTGCGATAGATTGTAATAGGAGAGTCCGCATGCTTACTATCAATCCGAAATATATTATTGACGATAAGGGAGAAAAGACTGCCGCTGTCCTTACGATGAAAGAGTACGACTTTCTCATAAAGTGTCTTGAGAATTTAGAGGACATTTTAGAGATGGATTCAGCGGTTGAAACTGCTACAGATTTTCGGGACTATCAAGAAATTCGATCCGAATTAAAAAAAGAAGGAAAACTTTGAATAGTCCGAGGATTTATACCGTCCAATTAGAACGTCGTGCTGAACGAGAAATACGGAATTTGCCCCAGCATATCATCAATCGTATTGATAACACATTCCAACAATTACGGAATAATCCTCGACCTCCTGGGGTGGTCAAACTTTCAGGACAGATAGGGGACAGTTGGCGGATACGTGTCGGCGCATATCGGATACTCTATCGAATAGATGATGAAAATTATCGTGTTAAAATTTATCGAATCAAGCACCGCGGAAGAGCTTACCGTTAATAATAAAGGTTAGGGAATATGAAAATAACAGAGATTCAAGCTGAATTATCAGCGTTAGGATTAGATGCGTGGCTCCTCTACGATTTCCGCGGGATAAATCCGATTTCACAGAACGTAGCAGGCTTGGCAGAAGCACACATCACACGCCGATGGTTCTGTCTCATCCCCGCACAGGGTGAACCGAGGTGGCTGGTCCATAAGATCGAGACATCTAACTTCGTCGGGGTCCAAGGAACCGTCACGCTTTACGCCGGCTGGGAAGAACTTAACGAAGCAATCCGTGCCTTACTCGCTGGCGTTAAAACTGTTGCAATGGAGTATTCCCCAAACGCTGAGATCCCTTATATTTCACGGGTAGATGCCGGCACCTTGGAGTGGATTCGTTCGATGGGAGTTGAGGTGCACACGTCTGCAGAACTCGCGCAACGGATGGAAGCGCGCCTGAGCGAGTCACAGGCAACCGGACATCAGGCTTCCGCACGTTTAGTGTTGCAGGCGAAAGACTACGCCTTCGCGTGGATCGGCTCACAATTGCGTGATGGAAAAACAATCACAGAATATGACGTTCAGCAAGTGATTCTCGGACAATTCGATGAGATGGATTTAGTCACGGATCACCCACCTATCGTCGCTGCGAACGCGAAGAGCAGTGACCCGCATTACGCTCCCACCTCAACAGACACTCAAGAGATAAAAATGGGCGACTTTATTTTAATCGATTTATGGGCAAAACAGAAAGATCCAGGTGCAGTCTTTGCAGATACGACATGGGTGGCTTACGCCGATAAAACGGTTCCGGCGAGATATGTTGAAATTTTCGATATTGTCAAGGAAGCACGGGATAGAGCCGTGCGGTTCATCCGTGAGAAATGGGATACCGACGCACCGATTTACGGTTACGAAGTGGATGACTGTGTGCGAGGGTGTATCACCGAAAAAGGATACGGCGAATTCTTTATTCACCGAACAGGACACAACATCGGGACTGTTATCCACGGGAACGGTGTGAATTTAGATAACTTAGAGACGCGTGATGCGCGTGCGTTGATTTCCGGGATCTGTTTCTCAATTGAGCCGGGTATCTACCTCACCGATTTCGGCGTTCGGACAGAAATTGACGTTTTCTTAGCCGGTCCAGGGAGAGACGGCGTAAAAGTGACAACCGCGCCCGTTCAAAATCGGGTATTGCCGTTGCTGTAACCTGATAATTCCGTTTCTTCAAATCTGTGAGAATATGTGAAAAATAGACGCGTGCGTTAAGAATCCACTGTTCTGCATACGCGACGGAGAGCAAGCGAAGTGCTATATTTAAACGTGGCGAATCGAGGAGCCACTGTCCCGCATATTCGGCATAGTCAGCATCAACGAGCCCTGCACTCCCGAGCGAATAGACCACGTAGCGCTTATCGTCTCGCATCTCCAGCCTTGGGACAAGCGGCGAGTCGAGATTGAGATTTTTTGTACCATCAATCTCAAACACCCAAAAAAAATAATCCTCATTGTGTCCAAGGTAGCCAATCTCTACATCAAGCCGATGCCTATCTTCCGTCAGAATCGGGATCACCTCCATGTCGCGTTTGACTAAAACCGGGTAGATCGCGGCGAAAAAGATTTGCTCAAACCCATGCGGTTGATGCACATGTTTTAGGATCTCCAAAAGGATCTGTGCCTCTTCGATGCGCTGCAGTTCTAAACAACTTTTTGCGAAGACTTCATCACGGACTGTTCGCATTTCAGTCGGGGTACTTGGATCAAGGGGTTGGAGTTCGTGTATCAATTTGAAAATATGTCGGCGTTTGGGCATAATTCGCCACAGTCCCCAATTCCATAAAGCCCTCCATGTCCCTTTGTCAAGCAATTGACCAAAGAATGCTTGCGCGACGACCCAGAAGCGTTGGAATATGTTTTGAAATGCGAGATTCCGCTGTTCGTTCGCCATGATTTCTAAGGTTCCTTGGTGTAAATTTGACTTTCCATGGAAAATATCGTATAATATATCTTGCCAATAGTAGGTCGCCGGAGTGGTGAAATTGGTAGACGCACGGGACTCAAAATCCCGCGGGCCCTAGGTCCATGTCGGTTCGAGTCCGACCTCCGGCATGAGGCGAGGGTTTTTAATTAAGCCATCGCCTTTTCTGTTCCGATTACATCGCAACGATTTCACGCATCCGCTTCGCGAGGTCAATTTGTGCGTCTCTATCGCCGCCGACTTCGTGAATGACATAGCCATCGTAGCCGATAGCACGGAACGCCTCCATCACTGCTTGCCAATCTGTATCGCCATCCAAGAGATTGACAAACTGGTGCGCACCGCGGGAGAAATCCTTGAAGTGCACCCGCTTGATGCGATGTGCCAGTTCACGGATCCAATGCTCTGGATAACCGTAAGCCATCATATTCGCAGTATCAAGATAAGTGCCTACCCAATCGCTGTCTATCTCGTCTATAATATCACGCATCTCTTTCGGGCTGAGCAGGAATTTGTTCCAGACGTTCTCAAGACCGATTGCGACTTGGTGCGCCTCCGCGGAAGGCGCGATATCTTTCAGCACACCCACGAGATTATCCCAAACCTGTTGGTAAGTTCCCTCAACAGTGAGTTGTCCGGGATGCAATAAAATACCACCGACACCGAGTGCGCCAGCGACTTCCAAACCGCGAGCGAGCGAGACTGCCCCTTTTTCGCGCTGCATTGCATCCAAACTGAGTAAATTTCCACGATCGGCGTAGCCTGCCGTGATACTGCTGATTTCAATACCTGCGTCTTCACACTTAGCAGCAATGCCACGCAACTCGGTATTGCTCATATTGATGTCGGTATCCTGCCCTTCACCGAAAGTGAGTTCAACGGCATCGTAACTGGCATCTTGACAAAGAGCAAGCGTATCGTTTAGGGACATGCCGCCAAGGATAATTTGGGTGACACCTATCTTCATTTTCTCTCCTTTTCGATATGAAATTGAATGGGTGATAGAGATTGCAGGCAGAGGTGCCGAATTTCGAGACATTGTGGACACCGAATAGCGACATAATAAGCGTCGTTGAACACGGTATCAATCAAATTGCCGGACGCACGATTCCCCAATGGACTTCCCAAAAACTGGTCGAGCACTTCGTATTCCCTGTCACAATCTGGACAGATTTGTAAGTCGTGACCGATGTCAGTCTGATCCAACCATCCCATTGTTAGCACCCTTCTTAGGAAGAAACTAAAAACTGCTCAACCGATTTGAGATAGCGGTTCGGCAAACGTGCCTTGACGTGAACGGCTTCCGCTGTGTATTCAGTGTCAAGCACTATACCGTGTTTATGCAGTAAGTCGAGCACCTTCCCCTCCGTATACGGAATACAGAGAGAGAGATTCATGCCACGTTCGGCAAAACGATGTGCTAAAGCATCTATTAACGCTGGAATGCCGTCGCCGCGTTGCGCTGAGATAGGCAGAGCCTCCGGATATTGACACTGTAAGAGGTGCAATTCCTCATTACTTTTGAGACTATCAATTTTATTGAAAACCATGAACATCGGAATGTCAGTAGCATCCAATTCTTCAAGCACTACGTTCACAGCGGCTATCTGCGCTTCCGCTTCTGGATGGCTCACATCAATAACATGAAGCAAAAGATCTGCTTCTAAAATTTCTTCGAGCGTAGCCTTGAATGCGGCAACTAACTGGTGTGGCAATTTCTTGATAAATCCGACGGTATCGCTCAACAGAATTTGCTGTTTTTGCGGCAAATCCAACTTCCGCGTGGTAGAATCTAAAGTCGCGAACAATTTATCTTCAGCCAAAACGGTTTCGCCTGTCAGTGCGTTAAAAAGGGTTGATTTTCCTGCATTGGTGTATCCAACGAGAGATACTCTGATTTTTTCAGATCGGTTTCTCCGCTGAACATGGCGTTGCTTTTCAACGGCATCCAGTGCTCTTCTAACATGTGCGATGTTCCCGCGGACCCAACGTCTGTCCATTTCAAGCTGCGTTTCGCCGGGACCCCGGAGGCGTCTACTGCCGCCGCCACCTGTTGCGAGTCGTGAAAGGTGTGTCCACATCCGAGTGAGACGTGGCAGTGCATATTCAAGCTGCGCCAATGCTACTTGTAGGCGCGCTTCCTTGGTGAGTGCCCGTTGCGCAAAAACCTGAAGAATGAGCCCTGTCCGATCAATCGTAGCGATCTCAAGCACTCTCTCAAGATTCCGATTCTGCGCTGGTGATAGTTCCTCGTCAAAGATAACTGCGTCTGCGTCCAATTCCTCAATGAGAGGCTTGAGTTCTTCATGAACCTTGCCTTCGCCAATGAAATAGGTTGGATTTGGCCTATTACGGGGTTGAATTGTCGCACAGACGACCTCAATACCAGCAGTCTCTGCGAGTTGCTGGAGCTCTTGTAGCGATTCTTCGGTTTCGTCAATTGAATTATCTCGGAGTTTTACACCCACTAAAATTGCACGTGAAGGCGGATTTGGTGCGCGGGTATCATAAAGTTCTGGCATCAAGAGACTCCTTTCCTGGGTTCTGCGGGTACACCGAGGCATAGTGCCAGGGTTTTCCCAACGTGTAGTATAGTTTATCAGATTTGCGCGTCGTTTTCTACTAAAATCTTATTTCGCAAAAAAACTTCATATTTTTAGGTCAACTTTATTGGAGTGACCACCGTTTTCAGCGTATGTTTTGGAGGTGGTTGTATCCTTGGGAAGAAAACAAACCTGAAGTTTTTCTTGCATACAAGTCTATTTTATGCTATACTTAACACCACAATGAAAAGTGCTAAAAATTCCTCAACTCCAGTGATTACTGTGAATCGAAAAGCGCGGTATGACTATCATTTGCGTGATCGGTATGAAGCCGGTGTTGTCCTGCAAGGTACCGAAGTGAAAGCAATCCGCGCAGGACGGTTTAACTTGGCAGACAGTTTCGCGCAGATAACAGATGGAGAAGTGTTCCTGATCGATGCCCACATCGGTCCTTACGAACATGGGAATATGGCTAATCACGAGCCGAAGCGGAAACGGAAACTCTTATTGCATCGGCGAGAGATCATCAAACTTGAACGCTCGATTCGTTCAAAAGGGATGACTATCGTTCCGACGCGCGCGTATTTTAGCAACGGCAAGGTGAAACTGGAGTTAGCCGTTGCTATAGGTAAGCGACTTTACGATAAGCGCGACAAGATTGAGCGTGAAGCGACTGCGAGTGAGATGCGGGCATATAATTAACTCGGCTATCGGCTATCAGCCATCAGCCATCGGCTTTCCAGCATATTGGGATTAACGGAAACCGTTGGCAGTCAGTTGTTTTGCTGACTGCTGACCGCCAATTGCTACTCTGGGGGTGTAAAGGTTTCGACGAAGGTAAATGAGATATAGGTTGCATGCCGAGGTCTCCGCAGGCCTCGTTAAATAGGCGGAACATTTATAAATGCTGATGAAGAATTAGCATTAGCTGCTTAATGTAGCTACGCTTGGCCGACCTGCCGCCCGTCAGGGAAGCGAAAGCGTCGCAATACGGGCTAGCCGCACACCTATTCTCAAGGGGTGTGCCGCGAAACACTTTTTGAGATAGTCTATCGCGAATCCTGCACAGGGGAGTCTGATAGGCGAATCTTAAAACCTGTGATAAGCATGTAGTAGCCTCTATTGAAATGCCTTCGGACGCGGGTTCGATTCCCGCCACCTCCATTTCTACTGCGTTATTCCGTGTTTACCAGCAACACATCGCTTGCAAAATAACATGGCTGAATTCGCGAACATGCCACCTCGCATTCAAAAGATCGTGCAAGCGCATACCGGGGAGGACGAACATGTTCTCTTGTGCGTCCTGGGTCGCTCCAGTTTGCTGCGTCCAGACTATGTCTTCATCACGACACGCCGGGTGTTGGTCTTAGATGAACGATATATAGGCGGTCTCACCGTCTCTTACGCAAACGTCCGATGTAATCTATTATTCACGGAAATTCGTGGCATCAAGCTCATCCGGCATTTCAAGCACCGGCTTCTTCTTCAAGCAAAGCTTGAAATTAGTGTCGTACGCAATGTTCACTGGATCGACAATATCAGTTTCCGTTCAGCACAACGCGCCTACGCGTGCATCACCGAGCAGCTCATAGAAGAAAAAGGCATGCCATGATAGAATTCCTGAATTATCTCATAGTCTCGTATAATGTCTGGTTTACAGCCCCCTTAGCGATTGTGTTCCTACTGGCACTCTTTCGACTTGTCACGGGCGCGATGGACTTCGGAGATGTAAACACAGATGTGGATATGGATACGGATCTCGACATGGATGCCGATATCGATGCCGACGCAGATGTAGATGCTGATATAGACACAGGCACTCAGGGTTCCTCCTTTGGGGATGTGTTTGGGTTTCTGAACGTTGGCAGGGTCCCTCTGATGATTGTTCTGATGTCGCTATTTGTGACGTGGGGCATCTTTGGGCTCATCGCGAATGCGCTTCTTAATGTCCCCGGGAATCCACATCGAGTTTGGATATCGTGTCTCCTTGCGCTCTTCTGCTGTTTCTTAGGAACTCGGTATATCTCCATCGCGCTTTCAAAACTATTTCCAGAGAGCGAAAAAGCCATCCGTGATACCCAACTCCTCGGTTTAAAAGGACGAGTTATTAGTGGACAAGTCACGACCACTTTTGGTACGGCTCGCGTGCAAGTCCCGGACGGACCCGAATTAACTGTCAGTTGCCGTACCGAACCAGATGCAGCCACCCCTGTCAAAGGAGATACTGTCATCCTCATAAACTATGATCAGACAAAACGAATTTTCGAGGTAAAAAAAAGTGAAATGGATTTGCGATAATCTGTAGTTATCGGTTATCAGTTTTCAGTTAAGAGGTCTCCGTGTAATAATTCACATCTTCCTGGAACACCCCAAGTTTGCGTAGATTTTTACAAAATAGCCTCTTAGCTGACAACCGACCCCCCTGAAAAAAGGAGAATTGAAACATGTTGGATGCCAACTTATTCATCACTATTGTCGGTAGCGTGCTTGCCTTACTGGTCATTTTCCTGTTAGTCTATCGCTCTTTCTACAAAAAAGCACCAGCAGATTCGGCATTAGTCATCTCAGGAGGACGTAAAAAGCGTGCCGTCTTTGGCGGTAGCCTTATCAATCCACTTACGAACACGAGCCAACTTATTTCCCTGAACACGCTCCAACTCCCTGTCGAACGAACGGGGCAAGCTGCGCTTATTACAAAAGATAGTTTACGGGTTGATTTAGAAGCAGAATTCTATGTCAAAATTGAACCGAATGAGCAGGACGTACTCAAAGCGGTGGCGAGTCTTGGCGACAAAACGCTAACACCCGCCGAAGTCAACAAACTTCTTGAAGGCAAACTTGTTGGTGTTCTCCGAAGCGTCGCGGCAACTATGGACTTACAGGAATTGCATGAAAAACGCCAACAGTTTTCTGATCAAGTTCAGGAAGCATGTCGAGATGATCTTGAACAGAACGGCTTTAAATTAGAAAGCGTTGCCGTTACGAACCTCGATCAAACACCACTCGAGGCACTTGACGAGAACAACCGTTTTGATGTCGTCGCAATTCAAACTATCAAACAAGAGGTTGAAGATAGACAAACTGAAACCGCCCGGATCGAGCACGAGAACCAAGTGAAAC
The DNA here is from genome assembly GCA_012271015.1 of Candidatus Poribacteria bacterium. Taxonomy (GTDB): domain Bacteria; phylum Poribacteria; class WGA-4E; order WGA-4E; family WGA-3G; genus WGA-3G. The sequence goes on from JAAXHD010000123.1 coordinate 127,607, forward strand.
GTGAAGAGAACCGACTCAAAGCCGAACTGGAAATCAAACAGCGTGAAGAGGAAACGGAGACGCAAGCCTTAGAAGTTGCGAAACGGCTTGAGTTTGCGCAGGAAGAGCAACGCAAGTCAATCGCCACGAACAAAGCAGAACAGGAACGCGAGATTGAAGAGGCGCGAATCAAGCAGGAAGAAGTCGTGAAATCTACGGAAATCTCGCAGAAGCAGCGGCTTGATACCGCGCGGATTGAACAAGAACGCCAAGTCCAGGAAACGGAGATTGCTCAAAAGCAGGCAGTCGAAATCGCTCGTGTCCAGCAGGAACAGTTGATTGAAGAAGCACAAGTCCAGCGGGAACTCACCGTCGAAAAAGCCAAAATTGAGCAGCAGCGTGCGGTTGAAGAGACCAGTATCACCAGCAGAATCGTCCTCATCGAGAAAGAGCGGGAGGAAAAAGAAGCACAAGCCCAAAACGCGATCCAGATCTCAATCAAGGAAAAGGAGCGTGAAGCAGCACTGATTGAACTCCTGGACGTTAGTGCACAAAAAGCAAAAGCCGAGGCGAGTGTCTTAACTGCCGAAGCCGTTGAGGAAGCAGAGCGGCAAAGCAAAATTGCGCTTATCCACGCGGAACAGGAAGCAGATGAGGAGCGAATCGCCAAAGAACGTGCTACCGACGCGGAAGCTTACGCCGTTGTAGAATCCGCTAAGGCGGAATTTGAAGCGGCTGAGGTCAAGGCACAGGCACAAAGAATCCTCGCCGAGGCGTTTCTTGTTGAAGCAAAGGCAAAAGCCGATGGTGAAGAGGCATCAATTGCTGCGAAGAATCAGGCGGATTCTAAAGTTCTCGTGAGTGATGCTATATTAGCACTCGTGGAATCCCTACCTGAAGTAACCACTGAACTGATGAAGCCGGCGGGGCGTATTGAAAGCATCCGTGTGCTTGACCTCGGTGGTGGCGGTAATGGCAGCAATGGCATGAACCGGATCCTCAGTTCCATTGTGAATGCTGGTGCGGCAGTGCCTCTGCTGAAAGAAATAGTCGGTTTCAGCGGTTTAGATACTGAAAGAATTGCACAGACCATTCGCGATTATGCTTCCAACGTGGCAGTCAATGCCCAATCGGATTCAGAAGAATAGTAGAATAGTCATCGGCAGTCAGCAGTCAGGAAAGACATCTTTTTCTGAAAGCCGAAAGCTGATGGCTGATAGCCAACATGAAAGGATGCCCAGATGGAAAAAGAGAAACAAGCAAGAGTCGAGGTTAAAGTTAACTTCCTCTCGATCGACCGTGGTACAGGTGCCCCGATAGTTGTTCTGAAGGAGAAAGAGGACGATTCAAATCGGATACTGCTGATTTGGATCGGCGAATCAGAAGCAGCGGCTATCCAGATGCATATAGAGAAAATACAACTCCCACGCCCAATGACACACGACTTGCTCAAGACTATGATTGAAACCCTTGAGGCTAAAGTTACAGCCGTGTGTGTACACTCTTTTGAAGAACGGACTTTCTATGCACACGTAACATTGGACGTGAAAGGGGACAATATTGAAGTTGATTGTCGTCCGAGTGATGCAATCGCGCTTGCACTTCGCTGCGAAGCTCCCATCTATGTTGTTGAAGAGGTGCTCGCAGAACAGGGATTCTCTGAACAGGAACTCGATAAGGGACAAAAACCTGACACGAAAGATGTTTTGCAGAATTTAGATGACGATACGCTAAAGCAGTATACAGTCTAAATAGTTATCAGTTCGCCTGCTGCGCAGGCTTTCAGTTATCAGAGAAATAACTATCAGTCGTCGGTTCGGATTTTCTGCGAAAATCCTTTCGGTTTTCAGTTAAGAGGTTGTTGGTAACAATTGACCGCGCCCTGAAAACTATTAAAAGGAGAAAAACAGTGCATGATCTCGTCATCCGCAACGGAACGGTCATCGATGGAACGGGTAAGTCTGGTTTTAAAGCCGATATCGCCATTAGTGGTGAACGTATCACAGCCGTTGGCGATGTTTCCGATGCGGCGTATCAGACAATTGATGCAACGGACAAACTCGTCACACCGGGTTTCATAGATACACATACACACATGGATGCCCAGTTCATGTGGGACCCGCTCGGCACACCGACATGCTGGCACGGCATCACAACACTGATCCTTGGGAGCTGCGGTGTGAGTTTCGCACCTGTCAAGCAAGCCGACCACATGGTTTTAGCGAAGGTTCTTGAAAGCGTTGAAGGGATTCCTGCGGAAAGTATCATGTCAAGTCTGCGTTGGAATTGGGAAACCTTCGGGGAGTACTACGATGCCTTAGATGCGTGCCCGAAGGGCGTGAATGTCTGCGGTATGATTGGGCATGCGGCAACACGCTATCACGCAATGGGTGAAGAGAGTTTAAAAAGAGACAGAAATCCAACTCCCGATGAAATGAAGACTATGCAAGCCTCCGTTGATGAAGCGATGGAGGCGGGAGCACTGGGATTCTCTACCTCTCGAACCCTCACCCACAAAACCTCTGAAGGCATTCCGATTCCCGGCACATTCGCGCACCTCGATGAACTTGTCGCGCTCGCACAAGCCGTTGGAAGACACAACAAAGGGATTTTCCAATGGGCGCCCGGTTTCGGGGAATATGAGGACTATCCGACAACAGAGTATCCAGAAACGCGAAAGGAGATCCACCGCATTGCTGAGGTGAATAGACAGAGTGGATGTCCTGTAATTTTCAGTGCGTTCACCCATGAAGCCGTACCGACGATCCAGACGCTATATTTGGGATGGCTTGACGAAGAACGTGCCGCCGGGGCACAAGCGCGTCCGATGGTCTCTTCCCGCGTCAACACGGTCATGGTTGGACTTTGCAATTGGATGCCGATTCGCGACGTGAATGCGTGGCGGGAATTATACAGCCTTCCTTACCCTGAACGGTTGACAGCAATCCAAGATGAAAAGATACGCACAGGACTATTAGATATTCCGGCAGAAAGCGATGAACGTCTCGGTAAAATGTTATACCGTTTCGGACCGGCAGAGTGCGAATATGTTCGTAAACCAGAAAATTTGCTATGCAACATTGCGGATCAAAACAACGAACGTCCGATAGAGACAATTGTTCGGCTATTCCACGAAACCAGCGGGCGACAACTCTTTGCATTCGCAACGAACAACCATAATCTCGCGCATGTCGAGGAGGTCGTACGCTACCGAGACACGCTCCTCGGTCTCGGCGATGCAGGCGCGCACGTAAACGCAATCTGTGATGCCTCTCTCTCAACGCATGCGCTGACATTTTGGCACGGCGAACGACAAGTATTCAGTTTGGAAGAAACTGTGCGCCGACTGACTTCGGACGGCGCAGAAGCCTTCGGAATCCCTGAGCGTGGATTATTAAAGCCAGGGTATTACGCCGATGTCAACGTGATTGATGAAGAAAATCTCCGCATGGACATCCCTGAATTTGTGTATGATTTACCGGTCGGTGCGGGACGTTGGACCCAGCGAGCACGGGGTTATGACTATACTCTCGTAAACGGCAAAGTTATCGTCGAAAACGATAACCATACTGGACGTCTCGTTGGAAAACTCATTCGAATTTAAGACTCGTAGGCACATCAAACGGTATTAGAGCCAAACGCATCTTTTGTGAGGGATTACGCACTATGAAAGAACATACACACCCCCCCGAAAATGACCAGTTTCGCGACTACATTCGACACCGGCAACTGGAAATGCTTTCCGAAGATTTATGGGATGAATACCTCTGGGGCGAACTGGGTGCTGCGGTCCGGGATTTTGAAAACGAACCGTGGGGAAAGCCTGCAAAGGAAACGAACCCAGACGGGTCCTAACTGCTGCGGTCTCTAAGTTGATATATATTGAATCTGACGCGATAGAATAGAATATGGATCAAGGGTTGACACTCCCCAGAAACATTCAGTGGGTTGGTGATTCAAAACAACGGTTACAAGATTTTCCGGAGCCGGTGCGCAAAGATATTGGGCATGCACTGTATCGTGTGCAGATTGGCGAAATCCCGCCATCGGCAAAACGGATGACAGGCATAGAATCCGGCGTGTTTGAGATTGTCGATAACTACAGCACAGACACTTATCGAGCGGTTTACACCCTTAAGATAGGTCAAAGCCTGTATGTCCTGCACTGTTTTCAAAAGAAATCAAAGCGCAGGATTAGCACACCCAAGAAGGAAATTGACTTAATTAAACGAAGGTTAAGACGAGCCAAGGAGATGCAGAAAGCATTATGAGCAATAGAATTAAGGTCGAAGAAGGCAATGAAAATATTTTCAAGGATTTGGGTTTTTCTGATGAGGTTGCAGAGCAAGAACTCTTAAAAGCACAGTTGGGAGCAGAGATTTTTCGCATTCTCAAAGAACGCAAGCTTACTCAAGGAGAAGCTGCGAAGTTACTTGGCGTTAAACACCTTGACATTTCTCGCCTTAAAGCCGCCAAACTTTCTGACTACAGCGTTGACCGATTGATGACCTTTCTGAATCGGTTGAATCACGATATTGAGATACGCATCATTCCCTCACAAGAAAGAGAAGGACACCAGCGGGTGGTTGCTGTTGAATTATAAAGATTTTCCATCTTCTGTCTGGAGAGAATGTATGGCTTTTCAGGGGGTATGGTGTTATGCTCATGGTTTCTGGAGCCATTTTCCGAATATAACAGGACTTACGCAAATTGAGCAAATATCGGACATTCAGACGCAAAAAACCGTAATTTCGTCCTTTAAACCCCCTAAATCTCCCTTATCAGGGGGACTTTAAGAGGGAATGCGTAAGTCCTATATAAGTGAGTGTGAGTTGAGGAAACTAACCCAAGATGCATTCTAACCGCGAGAACGTGTAAACACTATGAGCAATTCATTCGGGAAAAACTGCACTGTGCTTCACGAAAGTTGCACAACTGCCTTGGAGCGAAGCGATTTCGCGCCGAGAATAGACCTCTCCTTTCTTGATCCTCCCTTCAATCAAGATAAAACTTACAATGCCTGGGATGATAATTTACCGCCAGAGGAATATTGGGGATGGATGCGCGATATCTGTGCAAAGGTGTACGCAGTGACGTCGGAGGGCGGTGCAATTTATTTCATGCAACGTGAAAAGAATACAGAATTCGCGTTGCAATGCTTACGCGATACCGGATGGACCTTTCAAAACCTGATTATTTGGAAAAAGAAAACTTCGGCAGTGCCAGGGATGAAACGTTGAAACAATTTGGGGAGAACACGGACAAAGCAGAAAATTCGCATCCTCTGACGAACTCATTGCTAAACAGATGGCTTTTCTTGAATCAAATTAATAAATGACTGACTCCATTTATCACTTTTTCGGCGATTCATGGAAGAAAAAAGAGGATATTCTCTCAGCAAATAAACTCGAGAGTTAGTTTCCATTTTAACTCCCTACTCAATCCCATAAACCACGGTAACATTCACAACGATGGTGAGTTCACCGGCTTCAATAGGCGTTGAACTGCGAGCACTATCAGCGGCAAATTCCTCAGTCTTCGCAAAGGCGATCGGAGGAATGCCTCCAGAGGTCGTCTCTGTGATTGTCACAGGTTTTCCAAGCGTAACACCACCCGCGTCTGCCAAGGTCTGCGCTTTCGCCTCTGCGTTTTTTACTGCCAAACTACGTGCTTGCGCCTGTAATGCTGTGGGGTCCTCAATCATAAATTGGATAGCGTTTACAACAACAATGTCGCCCCCGGCTTCGGCGGCATCGTCAATCACATCACTGAGGTTCTCTAATTCTCTCACCTTTGCGCTAACGGTATTGTTCACACTATATCCACGAAGCACCCGACCATTTTCCGTGTAGTCATACTGTGGATAGATGCTAAATCTTTCGGTTCGAATATCGTTTTCAGCGATGTCATTGGCTTTCAGAGACGCTATCACCGCTGTCATCGCAACAGCAGCCGCCTCCCGTGCCTCAGCAACCGTCTTTTTCTCAACGGATACACCTAAATGCAGCGTTGCTATATCGGGTTCACCGACAACTGAACCACTTCCTGTCACGTGGATTTTCCCACTCTCCTGCGATTGAAGTAAAGGTCCTATAATTTGTGGTTCGCATCCGGTGAGCGTTATAGCGAGTAAGGTACTAATCCCCAAAGACAGAAATTTTAATCTATACACAGTGAATCTCCCTCATTCAGTTTCAACTTCTACAGGTGGTCCTTCTGCCTTGAGAGCATCGGATATCTTTATTAGCCTATCTACATTCGACTTGAAGAGCCTGAAGACAGTATCTTTATCGTCGCGCTTGACGTAAAGTTTACCCTCCTCCTCTTTCCCGACGTGCAGGGTTGCCGTTGTGCCATCGTTGAGTATAGCGGAAATGGTGGATTGCGGTGCGTCTAACTCATATTCAGTAAGTGCATCTCTCGCCTCAGCGAAATCGTCTGTATCTAACTCGCTGAAAGCTGTCAAAAGCGCGTCAACCTCTGTTGCTTTGGTGGCAGCGGCGACAGGCTTAATCATCTGCCATGCCCCTTCTGCATCGAGACGCAGTTCGAGGGTCTCCTCCGGTGAAATGATGTTAAGCTGCGTGACAATCCCTTTGTTAAAACTGAAGATAGTCCGATCTTTCCACGTACGTGTGCCCTTGTCAAAGACAGATTGGAGATATCCTTGTGCGATATAAACGTCATTAGAATCAGCAGGACGCACGTAACTGCTTAGGAAACCGGGGGTTGTTTTCCCTACAAATAGATGTGCTAACATTTTACCGTTTGCATCGATTAATTTCGCTTCAACACCAGTGCTATCTACTTCAAATTCTGCCTGTTTTTCTGGGTTATTGGAGACACGCTGTGTATTTTTAAATTCGGTCACCTTGGATAGCAATTCTGTTACGCCTTCACCATCCGCAGGATAGTTGTCCATAGAAGCTACTACCCAACTGTCATTCTGTTTTGAAAGCGTTGTAGTCTCGTCAGTAGCGGTGATTTCTATTTTCATAACCTGCTCCTCATTGAAGTTCGGGAACAGGGGCGTTGCTGTCTCAACCTTCTTTTCGTATTCGCTCTGCCCAAAGGGGTTCTCGAAAAGCAGGATAACGATTGCCAAAACGACAAAAATAGCACCTAAAATAAGAAGTTGTTTCGTTTTCATTTTTTAATTTATTACTCCTGGGCGTTGCTCCATTACATTACGCAACAGTCTCCGGTGAAATCAGAAACCATTGAACCCCTGGAACGGGTTGGAATAAACCAAGAAGTTGTAAAACACAAATTATACAGAACCGTAGGTCTCTACGAATCTTTTTGCCCGCCTTTTTAGGAAGTATCGGAGGAGTCCAAAAACAACAACTATGAGTGGAACACCCACAATACATAGGTACTTAATAAAGTTTTTCTCAATTTCAGAAACTTCACGCAAGGGTCGATCCGTAATGGTGTGTGAGCGGATACCGATGAGCGCATCCCCAAGGGTCAACCAGTCGACGGTATTTAAGAAAAAGTTGATGCCATCGGGACGGAGTTGTGTGAGAAATTGCGCCGTGCCTACCACAACAATTTGGGTCTGTTCGCTCTCAGTTTTGGTGACTCGCGTCTCAGCATCTGGCACTGGGGCAGGTGCTTCACTTTCCTGTGTAGGATCAGCACTTGCGGGGGATGGGACCGACGGGATCTCTTTATCGGCATAGAAACTCTTGAACTTACCTTCCAAGGCGACAGCAACCGTATAGGTTTGTGACTCAGCATTAGGCGGAATCGGAGCATTCGGCATCAGGTTGTAATAGCCTTGAATACTTCGTCCTGCTTCACTCGTTTTTGCCAACGGTACTGCTGTGATACCTTCTTTTGGCACCGTCTCTAAAGAACTCGTCCACGGTAATGTCAACACCTCCAACTGGTTGGTGATGCTGTGTTCCATTGAGAAATTCGGCTTTACAATTTTGACGAAATAGGGATACGGCTGAATAACGGTCATAAATCCTTGTTGGAACCGCGCTGTATCGTGGTATCTGGCATCAAGCAAGAGATTGTTCCCGAGTTTTGCACCGTAATGTTCCAAAAGGTCGTTCAGACCGGTACTCAACGGTGCCGCTTGCAACGTACCGGGTTGTAGTTGAATAGGATCAACTAAGAAGATCGCCCGACCACCACGCATGATGAACTGATCAATTTCATATTTAGCGCGTTCCGTCAAGGGTTGCTGGACGCCAGCGACAACCAACGTCGCGACGCTATCGTCAACGGCTTTTCCACCTTGCAGACTGACAGAGGAAAGATTATATTGCCCTTGGGCAGTTTTATCCAAAAGTTGGCGGACCTGTTGATGGTTTTGATCGTTGACATCGAATTCGCCGTGTCCGGTCAAAAACCCTACCGTCTTCGCTTCTTTGGTGGTAACCTTGAGAATAGTGGAAGTCAGTTCGTACTCCAAATTAGCGGTGGATCGCACAACTGGTAGGATTTCTTCTTTGCCACTATAGCCGATAGAGATCCCCATGTAGACGTTCGCAATTTCCGCTTTATCCTTCTTCACAACATTGATTTGGACTTCCGGGATACCCTTGAAACGGAGTTCCTGTTTCTGTCCATCGTCGAAATCAGCAGGATTCACAAAATCGATCTGGAGTCTCTTAGAGAACGCGTTGTACTCGTCCAGCACGTCCCTAACATCGCGGCGGATTTGTGCGACTTCCGCCGGATTTGTGGAAAAGTAGGTGGTGATCGTCACAATATCATCTAACGTGTCGAGCACATTCTTCGTTGCTTTTGAGATAGTATAACGCTTGTCCTCGGTGAGATCGGCGCGAATAAAGCGACGCGTTGACAAGAAATTAATCAGCACAAGGATACCGAAGATGATTGCTACAAAAGCGAGGGTGTTACCACCGTATTTGATTCGTTTATTAACCAAAACAGTTTACTCCTTTCTTAACGCCATTTGCGGCTCTCAACCGACAATGTGCTTAGATAGAGAAAGAAACCGATTAGCGACAGATAATAGATAATATCGCGAGAATCAAGGACACCTCGAAGAATACTGCTATAATGTGCACCGAGCCCCAGGTAACTGAAAATCGGGAACAACCAATTCGGTGCATTGAAAAGCACGATGTCCTCACCGATGATAAGCAACACAAAACAGGCAGTAATTCCAAAAATAAAGGCGACGATCTGATTCTCAGTCAAAGTTGAGGCGAAAAGCCCAACGGCTATATATGCCCCGCCCATCAGTAGGAGTCCAATGTATCCTCCGATGAGTGTCCCACCATCCGGATTCCCTAAGTAGATGACTGAAAGCGGAAGAACGAGTGAGAGTAACACTGTTACGGTCAGGAGGGCAAAACTTGCTAAGTATTTTCCGATGACGACTTCATAATCCCGAATAGGGAGCGTCATTAGGATTTCTACTGTGCCGAGTTTTTTTTCTTCAGCCCAGAGTTTCATCGTAACAGCGGGGATAAAAAACAGGAAAATCCACGGCATCAATCCAAAAAAACTGCGCATTTCAGCTTGGTTAACGAGAAAAAAACCTCTGAAGAAGAGCCATGCGGAGATACCGAGGAAGAAGGTGATAAAAATATACGCGATGGGTGAATTGAAATAACTTCTAAATTCCTTTTTGAGGATAGCTGTAATGTTCGTCATAATCTTTTGTAACGGCTATCGGCTATCAGGCATCGGCTTTCAGATACTTAGGGTGGGAATGCTTTTGGTTATCGCTACAAATCTCTTATGCTGATGGTTTCCGACGACTGACCGCTGACTCCTATTCCGCTATACCTGCTCCTTGTCCGTCAAATTAAGGAAGACATCCTCTAAGTCCACGGATTCTTGACGGAGTTCTGTGAGACTCCATCCATTCTTCACAACGACATGAAAAAGTGCTTCTGCGGCATCACTGCCCTGAGAGGCATGGATCTGATACCCCACGATACCGTTGTCCGTATCCACACGGTTCCACTGCGAGACGAAATCCAATTCATTGAGTTCTGCCTCAATTGATTCCTGTGAACCCCGGATGGTAATATGGACAATTTCTTCGCCTCTCTCCTGACTCGCAAGTTCCTCCGGTGTCCCGTTTGCAACAATCTTTCCATTGTTGATGATTAAGATTCGGCTACAGGTCGCAGAGACCTCAGGCAAAATGTGCGTGCTGAAGAGCACCAGTTTCTCCTGCCCAATGTTTTTGATGAGGTTACGGATCTCAATGATTTGGCTTGGGTCTAACCCAGAGGTAGGTTCATCTAAAATCAGGATAGGCGGATCGTGGATGAGGCTTTGTGCCAAACCAACACGCTGACGATACCCTTTTGAGAGTTCACCGATGTCTTTTTGGATAACATCCTCAAGTCCACAGATGTCAATAACCGCCCGAATTCGCTCTTTTCTCTCACTTTTGGGGAGGTTCCGCACCTGTGTCATAAAGTTGAGGTATTCAATGACACCCATATCGGCATAAAGCGGAGCACTTTCAGGAAGATAGCCAATCTGTTTCCTGACTTCAACGGATTCCTCGAATACATCATACCCTGCAACAGTGGCACTCCCGGCATCCGCGGAAAGATAGCAGGTGAGAATACGCATTGTAGTCGTCTTTCCTGCACCGTTCGGACCGAGGAAGCCTAACACCTCGCCAGCATGTGCGTCAAACGAAACTTGGTCGACAGCAATCGTCGAACCGTAAGATTTTGTGAGTTCTCTAACTTCGATCATATTATTGAAAAGTAGTGGACAGTCGGCGAGAAGAGATGTCACCGATATGTCTGAAAAATAGGATATATTATTTAAAATAATAGCACAGAATTCATTGAATGTCAAGAAAAAATTGGTGTTAAATTCGCGATTATTCCGACACGACAAACTTAAATCCAACTATACACTGCCGATCTCAACACAAGACTTAACAGGGGCCAAAAACACCCCATCAACGCCTCACCTAACACCAGTCCGATGAAGAACGGTATCGCTTTTCGATATGCGTTGATACCACCGTGCCGCAAGATAACCCACTTTGCTACCATCGCCAGAAACAGCGGAAACCAGATGACATCCGTTGTTCCCGGAGCAACGCCGATAACATATCCGGCTGGATGCAACGGACACCACACAAAACGTGAGCGCAGAAAGATGATACCCACATTCGCAACGAAGGCTAATCCGAGCACCGAGGTCGCGAGCCAATCCGTCGGCTTCGGATTCACTAACCACGAAGAAAGAAAATTGTATGTATCCGCGCCACCGGCATGAATTTGTTCCGAACCTGCCGCCACTCCCTCACTATAAATCGCATACGGATAGAGAATTAAACTTGATAGGATACCAACAAGACTCGCGATGACTAACACGCCGAACATGGTTCGGCTTCGGATACCGGTCCGCTCTGCGAGTTTAAACGCCTCAAGTTGGTCTGGCATCGGATGCGTCCGAAAGGAGGCATAACTTGCACCACTCAACCAATTCATCAACGAGAGCATTGTCAGGTTGCCCGCCCGCAGGCGTCGCGTGCCAAGCAGTGAAATTATCATATATTGGGGTGTAAGATACCCAATCGCATGGATCGGCGGACCCAATTCCGCACGCATTCGGGTTAAACCGACCACAATCATTAGATAGACGACGATAAAAATCGCAAACGCCCAGAGTGTCATCCCACTACGGACACAAAAAACCGCTAATAAAAGCAGACATATACCTAACGTAATAATAGCCGTACGATGCGAGATTGCCTCCGTTCGGGACGCATCTTGATCGGGTCGGATTACCTGTGACAACACGATGGAAAAATGTTTTCGGGCATTCCAACAAGCAATCGCAAGCAGTGCGAGTAATGCCCCGGCACCTTGTTCACCCAAGAACGGATAGCCCGGCAACGCTGAAACGCCTACAGCACTTCCAAATAGCAGCTGTACTTTCTTCAGTAAATAGAAGAAGGTACAGGAAAACGCCAAATCCAAAGGTAAAATAAACGAGAAGCCAATTATGTACGGATGAAACCTAAGCGGCGTACTGCCCATTGCAATCCACGGTTTCTGTGTGAAATAGATGTTGAGGTCGTATTTTCGGACAGGAATCTGTGGAAGAACAGGATAGAAGAACTGCAACCCATTAAGTAGGTTGATACCCATGGCGATTCCGAAGCCGAGCCAGAGCAAGCGATTTGTGAAGATACGCCGGTTGGTCGTAATCTCAAGTGGAATCTGAATAATCGGATATGCAAGTTTCTCATTTTCTATCCACTGTTTGCGAATAATGGAGGTCAAGCATAAAAAGATTAGCATTAACAGGAAAATAACCACCGACCAAGAGAGAATCGGCACGATCCAATGCTGGACGTAACCCTCCGTAAAAAAGTTGACCTTGCCCTCATAGAAGTCGTTGACCGCCTTCGGGTCTTTCACCACAAGCCATTCGGGAAGGTAATGAAAGAGCAGTGCCTCCCAATCATTTTCGGGTGTAGCGAAGCGAAAAGCGTACGGGATGAGTCCCATTAGACGTGGGATACAGTCATGTCCTGAAAAAGCACTACCCACAGCGAGCATGCTAAAAACGACAAGTAGATCGCGCGGCTGTAAGGCGACGCGTGGAAAGATACGCCGTACGATCATGTTCAGAAACGTCATCGCTATAATGCCAAACATGACATTGACCGACATTGCCACTGTTGTCAGATGTGCAGTATGCCAAATCATCTCGACATAGGCTATCCAGTAGCTATTAGCGATAATCAAGACGGTACCAATCAGCACTGCCCGTTTCGCGATTGTCTGCGAGGCGTGCGAGTCTGTAGTATGCATATTCTCAGGAGAAGAATGGCAGCGATCTCATTTCTTTCTCGACCGTGACACCCCGAAACTAAATCGCTCTAAATATATCTTGGTTAGGAGAGCTTGCGTTGTAGAGTGGACAGGGCATTGTAGAGTGCGTCAGCAATCGAAAAGCGCAAAGTGCGAGCCCGTGTTTAAGCAAATTTTCCTTTGTTATATTCGTTAAATATGTTATACTGGATATAGGAGTTTGTCAAGGTTTTTCTTTCAAAACAAATTCGGCGAAGGTTCCTCATAATATTTATGAGACGGGTTCGCTTTCTCCAAGCAATATTTCCCTGTTTATCACTGATGCCATTATAATTTTATTTAATATAAAGACAAAATAATTGCTGGGATCATCCCCAAATTTTAAGCAGGGGATCACATCTACAGCATAACCCAAGAAAACTATTGACTTTTACGTGTGTTTTTCATGCCATAATTTAGGAAGGAGCGTTTAGAATGGAATTAACGTTTGAAAGGGATGACCTCTTAGATGCCTTACAGGTCCTGCAAGGGGTCGCAAGTGGACGCACGACTTTACCAATTCTCTCAAACGTCCTCATCAATGCCACCGGGGACACTATCGAGTGCATGGCAACGGATCTGGAAGTCGGCATTCGCATGAAGGTTGAAGGGACAATCACAGAGGAGGGGGCAATCACCGTCTCCGCTAAGAAGTTAGGGGATATTGTCAAGGAGTTACCTGCGGATAAACCGATACACTTCGCAACGACAGCAAACGACCGGGTTGAAATTACCTGTGGAGAAGGTGTCTACAAAATCATCGGACTGCCTGATGAAGAATTCCCACAACTTCCCTCAATCGAAGGGGCGGCATTGAAGATTGGTGGAGAGACATTGCGCGATGTCCTTCAGAAAACGGAGTTCGCCGCATCTACAGAAGAAGTTCGTTACTTTCTAAATGGGCTCTATTTCAATTTTCTTGAGCATGGGACTGAGGTAGTTGCCACGGATGGAAAACGTCTGGCACTGGCACGCTGCGAGCCGCTCACTGCGCCGGGGGAAGCCAATGGATTCATCGTTCCATTGAAAGCCGTTCGTGAGATTGCGCGAACCTTTGCCGATGCGGGTGAGGTCAGTATTTCAGTTTTTGAAAACCAAATTCTCTTTACCGATGAGAACGCGACCCTAACGACGCGACTTGTAGAGGGGGATTATCCGAACTATCAGAAAATCATTCCCGAATCGACCGAGGGCAGGGCAGTTATTCCAACAGCTGGAATTTTAAGTGCGACGCGGCGGGTCGCCCTCCTGTCAAATCCGAAGAACTACTCGATCTGCTTGGAAATCGATTCAGAACAGGTTCAGGTCTCCGCGAAGACCCCGGAATTAGGGGAAGCCTATGAAACGCTACCTGTGGCGTCGAGCACGGGAAGTGTGCGGATCGGTTTCGATGCTCGGTTACTGATAGAAGCATTGTCTCACATCGAAACGGAGTCGCTGTCAATAGAATTTTCAGGCGAGTTGAATCCGGTTCTTATCAAACCGGTAGAGGATGATAACTATGTCTCTCTCATCATGCCCATGCGTTTGGATCCTGCTTAGGTGTAACAGTTGGGATTTCTAGGTGTGCTTTGTAGCAACGTGAGTTTCACGGATATTGGAGATACAGGCGACTTCTCCAAAGATGCAAGCGTGAAAGCAGGGATACGGGTGTGACCGTATCCCTGCTTTTGTTCAACGTCTATCCGCCTTGACCTTCTGTTCGATCGGATACGGATGTGTCTAACGACACGCTGTCAATCTAGCCCTGTGATAGTAATACACACGATTTGAATTGTAGACATACGTCATACCGTGAGATGTATGTTCAGAGACCTCTACGTTTCCACACTCGTATATCCATTTCTCTGCTGCATAATCATAATAAAGTGGCCAACAACGATACTCATAAAAAACCCGGTCAGAAGGATGGTTTACCGTCGCTGTATTTGTAGTTGTCCCTGACTCCGTATCGACAATTCTGCCGTCGGGACAAGTATAATACTTGGTGTAAGGTTGAGTAAATGTGTAATTGTCACTTGCCTCAACTCGGTTTGTCAGAACCAATAAAGGGGCAGCGAATGCAAAAACAAAGATCAAAAGACTGAAGCCTCCAAGAGATTGTTTTAACATTTTGTTCTCCTTGCGTTATAAAACGTGATAGGTAAAAACAGAATGTGCATGTCCCACTGACACGTACTTTTGCTCGTCTCACCTATTCATCTGTGTAAAACAACTGGTGTTTGCCAGCTGTCAAGTTTTCGGTGAGAATATTTACCGATATAACGCCACGATTAGAACGTATCCCCTCTCAGGGGTATAATGAAATAAGCAATATTATTCGTCCTCGCCGTCTACAAGATGGAATGGAATTCCATCAGTTTTCGCCCTTTTGTATTTTTCCAATCGCTGGCGAATGTATTCACTCTGGGGGTTAAGATGGTGCTGTGCTTCAAGATAGGTAAGAAATTCATTATCTGTTATAGGTCTCTTTTGTGCGACTTTTATAAAAAAATTTGCTACGGTGTGGACTTGTGGGATGTCCCCGTGTTTCTCTATGAGTTCTATGCGTATCTCTTCTGCGCGTTCTACAGTGATTGGCTCAATACCGACTATTCGTGGTGGAGGCGGTTCGGGGATCGATTGATTTGGGATATTCCAGGCTTCTTCCAGAGCCTGCCGATTGTTTTCATTTGGGAAGAGATGATAGTGTGCTTCAAAATAAGCAACGAACATCTTATGCGGAATACCAAACCCCGGATTCCGCCCAAACTCTATGATATACCTGACTTGCGGAATGTCTCCGAACTGTTTGAGGAGTTGAGCGTGGGTATATTTAGCACGGGCCTCTGGATCTATGTCCATCTTGAACCAGTTTGGTGGAATCTCCACATTCATAAGTTCTGCGACATCTTCATCTGTCAATTTTACCCACCCGTCAGGATAGTCAGAGGGGGATATGTTTTCCGCTAATGGAAACAAGGATTCGTATGTTTCCGTTTCCTGTGTTACCGGATTGTCCGTTTCGGCACATCCAAAAATGAAAGAAAGGCAGAAGATGCATGCAGGTAAAGAAAGGATGCTTTTCATCAAGAGACTCCTATTATTTAAAGATGATTTCGTTTCCTGATGCAATTACTTTTCGCAAGTTGTCGAGCGTTTGTCGATTCTGTTTATTCGGGAAGAGATGGTAGTGTGCTTCAAGATAGTCGATATACTCCTCAGAGTGTTGGAGAAATACCACGGGCGACTTTTAACTCATAATCCCCAATGGCTTGAACTTCAGGCGTATCTCCAAACTGCTTGAGAAGTTGGGCGTAAAGATATTCTGCCCGCAACTCAGGATCTTCTGTTTTATACCAGTCTCGAGGTGGATAGGTATCATCAGTAGCGTCGGTAACTTCCTGCTCCGGATAGGTTTGTTTCCACGGATCCACTTTGGGTGATGAACTCTCAAACGCGCTATCGTCTCGCCAGTCTGACCCGCTACTGCCGGAAGATATTTCCTCGGTGTGGGAGTGAGGTACAGTCTCATGAGAGTGACCATGGTTATGGTCGTGCTCGTGTTGAGCGGCGGTGGCCATCTTCTCCGCGTCCGCTTCTATTGGAGGCGCAGGTTTTGAGGTGGGCGTTACCACCTTATAGACTTTTATGGGCTCGGGAGGGGTCGTGGGTCTTAAGAACATGAAACCACCAACACCGATAACGATGAGTGCTACAATCGCCCAATGCCATTTTCGTTTGAACATCAAAAAATCTCCAACTCAACTATAAGGTAATGAGTAATAATTTACGGCTTGTGCTAATTAACTCTTTGTAGATTTAGATTTCACAGTGTTAACCCTTTGCCACTTGTAGTTTGACAGTTTCGGTTCATATTGCCTCCATTTTTAAACCAAAGTCTCTACATGAGAACAAAGAGGAAATGAAATCAAGGTCCAATGGACAACGAAAACCCAACAACTGTGAAATTTAACAAAACACCTGGTCAATTAACACAAAGCGTAATAATTTATAATCATAGCACATTTGCCAAAAAGTGTGAATTAAAAAAATCAAACAAAAGCCTCGGGATTTGACGGGGCGTGTGAATCCCCATCAAATCGCGCCCATCGGGACTGAAGCAGTCAACATGCGAGATTTTAGGTGACTTCCACACCCGACATCTGCTCCAGTGCGAGCATCAGTGCTTGGGTGCCTAACCGGCTATGCCCCTGCGCCTGTACTGCCGTGTAAAGTTGATGCACCAATGCAAGCCCCGGCAGACTCAGGTTCATCTTGCGTGCTTCGTCCAAGGCGATGCTCATATCTTTGATAAAATGCTCCACAAAGAAGCCAGGATCAAAGTTTCGCTGGAGAAGTCGTGGTGCCAAATTGTCCAGGGACCAACAAGCAGCTGCACCACCGCTAATCGAGGACAGCATCGTCTCCAAATCCAATCCAGCTCTGTAGCCGTAAATTAACCCTTCGCAGACCCCGATCATTGTTCCCGAAATCGTAATCTGATTACACATTTTGGTGTGTTGCCCGGCACCTGCGCCACCTTGGTGGACGATGTTTCCGCCCATCGCCTCAAAGAGGGGCATCACGGCTTGGACAGC